>NZ_JBMVFA010000031.1:0-109870 GCF_049543595.1 Kitasatospora sp. NPDC094028
GAGAGCTACACGGCTGGCCTGCACCTTCGCGGATCGATCATGTGGTTGAAACGCCTGACGTCAACCACATGATCCGAACCTTCAACAGCTCCTAGCTGAGTATCTGGCTCTGGTGCATGACGTCGGGAAAGGCTCCTGCTCCTGGCAGCACGGTCTGCAGGCCGCCGAGGCCGGCGGCCGAAGAGTCGGTGTTCCTCACAAGGAGGCCGGCGCATGGCTGGCCGCGTCGCACGCCGGGCGCCCGTTCGCCGCCATCGTGCAGGGCCACCACGGCGGCCTTCCCGGATACCAAAAACTGCAGACGCTCATCGACTCCGTGAAAGCCGGAAGTCATCAGGACAAAATACTGATCGACGAGGCCATCACCCGTGTCTCCGCAGTCGTTCCGGAGATCACTCCCACCGGCCGGGTGCCGCTGCCGCAATGGCTCACGGGCCCGCCGACTCCGGACGGCACGCTCACACGGGACCTCCTGCTGCGGATGCTGTTCAGCTGCGTGGTGGACGCCGACTTCCTCGACACCAGCGCCCACTTCGCCGACTCACCTGTATCCCTCCGCAAGGAATGCGATATGGCCGCTCTGGCCGGCGTGTTCGAGGAACGCCGCCGACAAGCCCTCTCGGCGCGCCCACCGTCGCCGGTCGACGCCATCCGCAGCCGCATCTACGAGCAGACGCTGGCGTCCGCGGCCAACGAGCCCGGCATGTACGTGCTCCACGTGCCGACCGGCGGCGGGAAGACCCTCGCCTCGGCCGGGTTCGCGCTGCACAACGCGGCCACGCACGGCCTGCGCCGAGTCGTGGTCGCCGTGCCCTACGTGAGCATCACCCAGCAGAACGCCCAGATCTACCGGGAGCTGCTCGACCCGGACGACACCAGCCTTCCCCCGACCGTTCTGGAGCACCACAGCTCCGTGAACCTGGACGACGAGAACGCCCGCCGGCAACGTACGGCCGCCGAGAACTGGGACGCCCCGTTCGTCGTGACCACCACCGTCCAGCTCTTCGAGTCGCTCTTCTCCCACAAGCCCGCCGCCATGCGCAAGCTCCACCGCCTGGCGAAGTCGGTCATCGTCCTCGACGAGGTCCAGGCCCTGCCGGACCACCTCCTGGTGCCAATCCTCAGCGGCCTGCGCGGGCTGGTCGAACGCTTCGGCGTCACCGTCGTCCTCGTCTCCGCAACCCAGCCCGACTTCTGGTCCCTGGCCCAGCTCCACGGCCTGCCCCGCCGCCGGATCATCGACGACCCCGCCGGCCTCTTCACCGAGCTGCGGCGCGTCACCTACGACTGGCGCAGCGGCCCCCACGTCACCTGGGAGTCGATGGCCGAGGAGATCGCCTGCCACAGCGGCCACCAGACGCTGACGGTGGTGAACACCACCAAAGACGCCGCGCACCTGCACCGCCTTCTGGAAAACCAGGCGCCAGGGCCGGTGCTCCACCTGTCCATACGGATGACGGCCGACCACCGCCGTACGACGATCGAGCAGATCCGGGGCATGCTCGACGCCGGCGCCGACGTCCACGTGGTATCGACACAGCTCATCGAGGCAGGCGTCGACCTAGACTTCCCCCGGGTCTTCCGGGCCTGGGCCCCTGCGGAATCCCTCCAGCAGGCCGCCGGACGCTGCAACCGCGACGGCCGCCTACCCGAGGGCACCGTAGTCGTCTTCCAGATCCACGACGCGGGCCAGCCCCGCGACACCATGTACGAAGCTGCGCTCAAGGCCACCGCCGCGCACGTCGGCCCGGACCTCGCGCAACCCGACGACCTCGACGCCCTCCGCCGCTACTACCAGCTCCGGTACAGCCTCCACGGCAGCAGCCCAGCCGCCATGGGCGGCGGGATCGACAACCTGCGGGCACAGATGGAGTTCCCCGCAGTCGACGACGCCTTCCGGATGATCGACGACGAGCTCAACCGTCCTGTCGTCGTCATCCGGCACGAGGCCGACAGAGACGCCGTCGAGGCCGACATCGCTGCACTGCGCTCACCCTACCCCTGCGGTCCCGAGCCGCTACGCCGCCTGCAACCACACACCGCCGCACTCCCCCGCCACGAGGCCAAGGCCGCACTCGACGCCGGGCTCGCCGAACCGGTAATCGGTGACCTCCTCCTCTGGCAAGGCGCCTACCACCTCACTCGCGGACTGGACCCGTCCGAGAAGGAGGACCGCGCAGCATTCGTCCTGTAGCCCGAGACCTGAGGGAGTCGCTGCGAGTGCTTGACGTGCCAAGCCCGCGGCTTCGGCTGTGGCCCAGGCTGCGTCGACGGCCCCTCGTATCTGTGATCTAGCCTGAAACGATGCATCTGAGCCTCGCGTACCAGACCGCCGAATCGCTACTCTCAGGCATCCCCGCACGCTGGGCACATTCCCGCCGGGTCCTCGACCAGGCCCGGCTTCTCCCCCCGGCGCTCGGGGCAGACGGCGAGGTGGTCGCTGTCGCCGCGATCCTGCACGATGTCGGCTACGCCCCCACCGCGATCGACACCGGCCAGCACATGATCGACGGCGCACGCTACCTGAGCCGCCTCGGCGTCGACGCGACGGTCTGCTCGCTCGTCGCCTACCACTCCTCGTCGGAATGGGAGGCGGCCGAACTGGGATTGTCGGCCGAGCTTGCGGCCTTCCGCCGGCCGCCGTCGGAGTTACTGGACGCGATCACCTACTGCGATCTCACCAGCGGTCCCGGCGGTGCCATGGTCGACGCCGTCTCCAGGCTCGACGAGGTCCTCCGGCGATATGGCACGGACCACGTCGTCCATCGTGCCGTGTCAGCGGCCCGGCCGACCTTGCTGGCCATGGTCGACCGCGTGGCGAAGCGGCTCGCCGAGTCCGACCGCTCCTGATCAGCCAAGGAAGGGGGCAGCCTCGTTCCGGAAGCCATGGCCGAGGCGGAGCCTGGTCGTCGGAGCGATGTCCAGTTCAGACAGCTCCTCCCGCGGAACCCACCGGACCTCGAAGGACTCGGAGCTGGCGCTCAGTTCGCCACCGACCGGCTCCGGGACCTGATCACCGAGCACCGCATCGACACCGTCCTGTTCGCCGACGCGCTCTGGGGGCTCGGTCGACTGCGCGGCGACATCCCCGGCCACGTCCGCCGCGCGCTCGCCGCCCACGTCAGGCCGAACACCCTCGATGCCGGACCGGCGCTCGCCCGCGCCACCCGCGTCGTGGTGCCCTCCTCCGTCGTCCGCGACGAACTGGCAGGCTGGGGCCCGCGCAACCTCCGCGTCGTCCCCAACGCGCTCCTGGCCGACGCCTCGGCAACCCCTCCCACGCCGGACCGGCGGGAGGAGCTACGCCGCGGCGGCCCGGTCCGAGTCCTCGCGCGGCTCGGGCCGGAGAAGGGCGTGCTCGACCTGCTGCAGGCCTCCTCCGGCTGGGACCGGCCGGTCGAAGTCGCGCTCGCCGAGGCCGGGTTCGAGGCCAGTGCGGGCTCGCAGTCCGAACTCCTCGACGCCTGCCGCACTGCAGCGGCCCGTGCCCCGGGCGTGCATCTGCGCGGGGCGCTGGCCTGGGACGAAGTGCTGCCCTGGCTCGCCGGAGCCGCCGTGGTGATCGTCCCGAGCCGGAAGGAGACCTTCGGCCTGGTGGCGCTGGAGGCGATGAGCGTCAGCACCCCGGTCGTCGCCTACCGCGTCGGGAACCTGCCCGCCCTGATCAGCCCGAGGGGCGACGGCGATCATCTCCTCATCGGCCACCACGAGGGCCCGGCCGCGCTCCACAAGGCGGCACAGACCCTTCTGGAAGATGACATACTGTACGCCGCGACTACACAGACCGTGTATCGGAGGGCGGCCGAGTTCGAGCCCCGCCGAATCGCTGACTTCTTTCTGGAGGCGGTGTCGTGATGCCCGAAACCCCCGCAGCCCCTGCGCCGTTGCTGCTCGTCGACGGGTTCAACCTTCTGTGGGCCGGCACCTTCGGCTTCCCCGCCCCGATCCACTCCCGCGACAAGACCCGCGAGCTGACCGGCCTGTTCGCCTTCTTCGCCCTGCTGCGCGCCACGGTCCGCGACGACCTCGACGTCGCACCGCCCGAGGTCCTGGTCGTCTTCGACGGCGAGCACGGCACCGCCGAGCGCGTGGCCGCCGACCAGGACTACAAGGCGAACCGGGAGGCGACACCGGAAGCGTTCAAACCCCTTCAGTTCCTCGCCCCCGTCAAGGACGGCCTGGACGCGCACGGCATCCGATGGGTCGAGGTCGACAACGCCGAAGCCGACGACGTCATCGCCACCCTCGCCACCCGGGCCGCGGCATCCCGACCGGTCCTGATCATGTCCCGCGACATGGACTTCTACCAGCTCCTCGACGACCGCGTGCGCATCATCAACCGCTCCCGCAAGTCCTCCCAGCGGATCATCACCACCGACGAGGTCCTCACCCGCTACGGCGTCACCCCCACCCAGTGGCCGGCCTTCCGCGCCCTGACCGGCGACAGGTCCGACAACATCCCCGGCGTCAGGGGCATCGGCCCGAAAGTCGCCGCCACCCTGCTGCACGACCGCCTGCGGCTACGCGACCTGCCCGACTCCGGACGGCTGACCGGCGCCAAGGGCACTGCCATCACCACCGCCTGGGCCGACGTGCTGCACTGGGAGGCGATGATCACCGTTCGTCGCGACCTCGACGTTCCCGTCGTCCTCGACGGCGCGCCGAGCCCCCAGCTGCCGAAGCCCGCCGACGTCGTCGAGAAGCTGGGCCTGTGGTGACCGGTGCCGTGCCGGGCTCGGTCCTGGCCGTCTTCGCGCACCCCGACGACGCCGAGCTGTGGACCGGCGCCACCCTCGCCCTCCACGCCAGGTGCGCCACCGTCACCATCGCCATCTCTCACCGCGACGACCTCCGCGACGCCGAGGCCCGCGAGGGCGCCGCGGCCCTCGGCGCCCGCCTGCACCAAGTCCCCCGGCTCGACCACGCCACCGTGCAGCAACTGCTGCTGGAGACACAGCCGGACATCGTCATCACCCACCCGCTCAGCGACGGCCATCCCGAGCACCGGGCCATCGCCGCCACCGTGCTCTCGGCCGTCCCCGAGCCCCGGATCGCCACCGGCCGTCCGAGCCGCTTCTACACCTGCGACACGTACAACTCCCTCACCCTCGACGGCCCGGTCCGCGCCGACGTGATCGTGGACGCCACCACGACCTTCGACACCAAGATGACCGCGCTGCGCCGGCACACGAGCCAGCCGATCGAACAGCACTTCGGCCCCATGGCCGAAACCCTCGGCAGGCTCTGGGGAGCGCGCATCGGCACCCGGTACGCGGAGGCGTTCACCGCCGTCCCGATCCTCGGCTGCCTGCCCGGCGCCACCCACCTCTGACACCCCGCAATTCGCGGCCCACCCACCGTCAACCCCCTCGACACTCCAGGAACCGAACTTGCCTGTCCACCTCTTCACCCTCACTGTGTATCGGGAGGCGCCTCGCGTGGGACTTTCGCCGTACCGGTTCGGCAGCGGGCGGAACGCACAGCCTCAGTTCAAGGTGTCGGAGGTGCGTGCGTGGGTGAGGCAGCAGCGGTTGTCTGGCAAGTTAGCCCACGACGGTAGTGAGGGGGCTCGTTGACGAGGCGGACGGTGACGGTCGACCCCGGGTCGACCCGGATGGTGGGGGGCGACGAACGAGCCCGTGTAGGAGGCCCCGTAGACCGCGCGTCCGGAGACGTCGAGCCGGCTCCGGGCGGCGCCCAGGGTGACGGTGACGCTTTCACCGTCCGCGGCGGTCGCGTCCACGGTGGCCGGGTCGTCGAAGGGCAGGCCCGCCCGCATGCCCTTCTCCTGCTCGGCGGTCGAGGGCGGCCGCGTGGTGTCGGCGGTCGCCTCGGCGCCGACGGCCGCCGAGAGGAGGACCGCCACCCCGGTCAGCGCGTGGACGGTCCGTCCGGTGCGCCGCGCCCGCCGCCGGTGGCCGCTGCCAGCGGCGGCGGGCCCGCTCACGCACGCCCGGCGGCGCGCTGGGTGCGGCGGGCGAGGGAGTCGACGACGACTGCGGCGAGCAGCACCGCGCCGGTGATCATGAACTGGATGGCGTTGCTCAGGCCTTCGATGTTCATCCCGGACTGGATCGAGCCGATCACCAGCGCGCCGAGCAGCGCCGACCAGGTCTTGCCGCGTCCGCCGAACAGGCTGGTGCCGCCGATGACGGCGGCGGCGATGGAGTTCATCAGCAGGTTGCCGCCGCCGGAGGTCTGGCTGGCGGACTGGATCTGCGCGGCGAGGAAGAGGCCGCCGACGGCGGCCATGGTGGAGCAGATGCTGAAGACGCTGATCCTGATCCAGGCCACGTCGATGCCGGCTCGGCGGGCACCTTCGATGTTGCCGCCGAGCGCGAACACCTTGCGGCCGTAGGTGGTTCGGCGCAGCACGAAGTCCAGGACCACGATGAAGATCAGGAAGATCAGCAGCGCCAGCGGCAGTCCCTTGTACTGGTTGAGGGTGTAGGCGGCGAGGAAGGCGATGACGGCCAGGACGACGGTGCGCACCACGATGTCGGTCATCGGCCGGTAGGGCACGCCGGCCGCCCGGCGCCGGGCGGCGTCGAGGAGCGAGGCGGTCAGGAACAGGGCGATGCCGACGACGGCCGCGCCGTAGGCGGCGATCTGCTGGCCGTAGATGGTGGTGTAGAGCCTGGAGACGATGTCCTTGCCGGAGAGGTTGACGGTGCCGGTGGCGCCGAGGACCTGCAGCATCAGGCCGTTCCAGCCGAGGTTGCCGGCGAGGGTGACGACGAAGGCGGGGACGCCGACCTTGGCGAAGAACACGCCGTGGATCACGCCGACGACGGCGCCGCTCGCGATGGCGACGAGGAGCGCGACCCACTGGTTGACGCCGTTGTTGACGTTCAGGACGGCGAACACGGCGGCGCACAGGCCGCTGACGTAGGCGACCGACAGGTCGATCTCGCCGAGCAGCAGCACGAACACGACGCCGAGCGCGATCATGCCGGTGCCGACGATCTGCTGGGAGAGGTTGGACAGGTTCTGGGCGGACAGGAAGCTGCTGTTGAGGCTGCCGAAGACGACCCAGATGATGATCAGGGCCACCACCACCGGCAGTGAGCCGAGTTCGCCGCTGCTGAGGCGGCGGCGGAACTCGCCCAGGTAGCCCTTGATGCCCTCCTGCTGGACGATCAGTCGGGGGTCGACCGCGGGGGTGGCCTCGGGGGCCACCGGGACGGGGGCGTTGACGCCGCCGGTGGGCATGGAGTCCTCGGGCAGCGGGACGCGCTCGTGCTCGGGTTCGCCGCCGGGGGTGTTCCCCGGGATGTGGTCGCTCACTGGGAACCCTCCTGGCCCCTGGCCCTGCGGCGGGTCACGGCGTTGTCCGTGGCGCCGGTGATGGCCGAGATGATCTCTTCCTGGTTGGTGTGGCGCTTGTCGAAGACCCCGTTGTTGCGGCCGAGGCGCAGCACCGCGACGGTGTCGGCGACGGCCATCACGTCCGCCATGTTGTGGCTGATCAGGATCACGCCGTGGTCCTGTTCGCGCAGCCGCTCGACCAGGTCGAGGACCTGGGCGGTCTGTTCGACGCCGAGGGCGGCGGTCGGTTCGTCGAGCATGACGACCTTGGGCGAGCCGATCAGCGCGCGGGCGATGGCGACGACCTGGCGCTGGCCGCCGGAGAGCGAGGCGACCGGGATGCGCACGCTGGGGATGCGGATGGAGAGGGTGTCCAGCAGGCCGCGGGAGCGCTTCTCCATGGCGACTTCGTCGAGGACGCCGAGGCGGCGGATCTCGCGGCCGAGGAAGAGGTTCCCGACCACGTCGAGGTTGTCGCAGAGCGCGAGGTCCTGGTAGACGGTGGCGATGCCCAACTGCTGGGCGTCCTGGGGGCGGTGGATGGTGACCGGCCTGCCCTCCCATTCGATGACGCCGTCGTCGGGCTGGTGCACTCCGGCGATCGCCTTGACCAGGGTGGACTTTCCGGCACCGTTGTCGCCGACCAGGGCGACCACCTCGCCGGCGTGCACCTCCAGTTCGATGTCGGTGAGCGCCTGGACGGCGCCGAACCGTTTGGAGACCCCGCGCAGGGCCAGTACGGTCTCACCTGCCACAGTGACCAACTCCCTTGCCCCGCCTCCGTCGTGGAGGCGGGGGTGTTCGGCTTCGGAGCTTGTGTCCGCTACTGGAGGCCGGCGGCCTTGCAGGCGGCGGCGTAGTCCGCGGTGCAGATCTGCGCGACGGTGTAGAAACCGTCGGCGACCACGGTGTCCTTGACCTTGTCCTTGGTGACGACGATCGGGGTGAGCAGGTTGGCGGGCACCGTGTTGCCGCTGCCGTTGGTCACCGTGGTCGGCACGAGGGCGGGGTCCAGCGGCTTGCCGGAGGCGAGGCCGACGGCGATCTGGGCGGCCGCCTCGGTCTCGGGCTTGAGCGGCTTGTAGACGGTCATGGTCTGGGTGCCCGCGACGATCCGCTGGATGCCGTCGAGTTGGGCGTCCTGGCCGGTGAGCGGGACGCTGAGGCCGGCCGCCTTGAGGGCGGTCGCGACGCCGGCGGCCATGCCGTCGTTGGCCGAGTAGGCGCCGACCACGTTGGGCGCGCCGATCGCGGTGATCGCGGCGGCGGCTTCCTGGTTGGCCGTGTTCGGGTCCCACTGCGGGGTGTCGAACTCCTTGCCGATCTTCAGCTTGCCGTCGATCGCGCTGTGCGCGCCGGCCTTGAAGTCGGCCGCGTTGGGGTCGGTGGGCGAGCCGTTGATCATGAAGATCTCTCCCGCGCCGGCCTTGTCCCCGACCGCCGCCACCAGGGCCTCGCCCTGCAGCTGGCCGACCTTGTGGTTGTCGAAGGACACGTAGGCGTCCACCGGGCCCTGGGCGAGCCGGTCGTAGGCGAGCACCTTGACGCCGGCGTCGTGGGCCTTCTGGACGGAGGACTGGATCGCCTTGGAGTCGACCGCGTCCAGGATCAGCACCTTGTCGCCCTTGGTGAGCGCGGTGTCGACCTGGGTCTGCTGCAGCGTCGCGTCCTGGTTGGCGTTGTAGTAGTCGATCTGGGCCTGCGGCGCCAGTTCCTTGATCTTCTTCTCGATCAGCGGGCGGTCGAACTGCTCGTAGCGGGTGGTCTTGGTCTCCGGCAGCAGCAGGCCGATCCGGACGGCGCCCACCGCGGCGCCGCCGCTCGCACCGCCGCTCGCGCTCGCACCGCCCGAGGAGCCGCCGCCGGAGGACTGCTTGGCGCTGCCGCAGGACGCGGCGCCCAGGCCGAGGGAAACGACGGCGGTGACCGCGAGGACGCGGCGGAGCCCGATGGTCATGAGAATGCCTCTCCGGTTGAATCCGCCCCCTCGCCTCCGAGTCTGGGAAGCTTCGGCCGCCGCGACGATCCCGGTGCGCCGAACGGGTTGCGGATCCGCCCCGGTGTCACTCGGCAGGAGGGCGGGTCGGGTCGGCGGGGCGGGGTGTCGCTGTCGGGGGTGGGTGGGGGGATGGCCGACCATCGGAAACGTTCGTGACCGACCGGTCCGGAGCCGGTCGGGTTGGCGGGACGGCGGCCGGAGGGAGAGGTGGATGGGCAGGGTGCGGTGGACCGGGGGGTCGCTGCGGGTGTTCCTCGTGGTGGTGCTGGTGGCGGTGGCGCCCCGCCGCCGAGCGACGACGGCCGCGCCGACACCGTCGGCGGGCCGCGCACCGGCCAGTGCGAGAACCTCTGACCCGGACGGCCGGGGGCGGGCACCGACGGGTGCCCGCCCCCAGCGCCTACGCGTCCAGCGCCTACCCGTTCAGCGGGACGGTGGCGATGGTGTCCCAGTCGATCTGCCAGCCCGGCAGGTCCGCGCCGGCCACCGGGACGCGCCGCCAGTACACCTCGTTGAGGATGATCCGGCGGACGGTGAACGGAGCGTGGCCCGGCCGGACCCGGTGGACGGTCTGCGCGAGTTCGTCGGTGTCGGTTTCGGCGGCGGCGTAGGCGGCGGTGGTGTGGAGGACGCCGAGCGGGTACGCGGTGGAGTCCGGGCCGAGGACCTGGTGGACGGCCGTGCGGACGCGCCGCTGCAGGGCGGCGAGTTCGTGGTCCGGGTGGAGGTCGAGCCGGACGCCGGTGCGGTAGGCGATCGGCGAGCCGGCCTGCAGCCGGACGGGCCCGGTCCCGGCGACCACCGCGCGCAGCCGGTCGGCGAGTTCGCGGCGCTCGGCCTCGCCGACCGCGTCGGCCGGGCCGGAGGTGACCATGTCGAGGGTGATGTGCGCGCGGTCGTCGGGTACCGGCACCACGGGGAAGCCGGCCAGCGCCTCGCGCAGGCCGGCGAGCAGCGCGGACAGCGCCGATCCGGCGGGCAGGTCGGGCAGCGCGTACACCTGGAGGACGCGCAGGCCGTCCGGCCAGGGCGTGCGGCCGAAGGTGGGGTGGAAGGGCTTCACGTCGTCTCCTCGCGATCGGGGGTCCCGGCGGCCTGGAGCCGGAGCCGGGCGAGGCCCCGTTCGGAACCCGCCAGCCCCCAGGCCGAGGCCCCGGCCACCAGCGCGAAGAACGCGATGCCGACCCACATGAACTGGTAGGCGCTGTCCGTCCTTTCCAGGTCCCCGGGGTGCGCCGGGTCGACCCGGAGGGTCACCGGGACGGAGCCCCCGTACTGGCCCTTGCTGAGGTACTCCCGGCCGTTCACGACGTAGGAGTAGTAGCAGTTCTGCCCGTGCTCGCCGGCGGATTCGCACCTCGCCGTCAGGGCCGGGACCTTGAGCGTCGCGGTGCCGTCGAGGTCCCGGCCGTGGAACCAGCCGCTGAGGCACAGGGCGAAGAGCGCGCTCCCGATCCACAGCAGGACGGCCAGCAGGTGGGCGACGTCCGTCGACGCACGCGACTTCCGGTCGGTCTCGGGGATTTGGCGGACCCGCCGCCGCCACAGGGCGACTCCGGCGGCCACGCCGACGCCCGTGATCAGCCAGCCCGCTTTCCACTGGGCCGAGCACCACGGCCCCGAGGCGGTGGTGAGGGCTCCTGCCAGCACCACGCCCACTGCGGCCAGGGACGAGCGGCGCAGGAAGGGCCGGTCGACGGACGCCCGGGTCGGATTCTGAATGGTCGTCACCCCGCCAGCATTCAGCGGCGAGCGCCCCGCCGCCAGGAATTCGCCATGATGGCGGGGAAATCCTCCGTCGTCGGCGGACGCACCCGCCTTTCCTGCCGCCCCGGAGCGGGGTGACCGGCCGCCCCCGCTCCGGGGCGGGAGCGGGGGCGGCCGGGCCGGCTCACGCCCCGGGCGCGGGTGCCGGCGCGTAGCCGGCCGGGCGGGCGGTGAAGGTGCCGCGGCCCTGGGTGCGGCTGCGCAGGCGGCTCGCGTAGCCGAACAGTTCGGCCAGCGGGACCGCCGCCGTGACCCGGCCGGGGCCGGTCTCGCGGATCTGGCCGCGGCGGGCCGAGAGGTCGCCGAGCACCGCGCCGAGGGCGTCCTCGGGCACGGTCACCGTCACCTCCGCGACCGGCTCCAGGAGGTGGAGGCGGCTCGCGCGCAGCGCCGCGCGCAGGCCCTGCCGGGCGGCGGTGCGGAAGGCGAGGTCGGAGGAGTCCTTGGGGTGGGTGCTGCCGTCGGTGAGCGTCACCCGCACTCCGGTGACGGGGTGGCCGCCGAGCGGGCCCTCGGCGAGGGCCTCGCGGCAGCCCGCCTCGACGGCCTGGACGTACTCGCGCGGGACGCGGCCGCCGATGACGGTGGAGCCGAACACGAAGTCCTCCGTTTCCTCAGCCGGTTGGACGTCGAGGACCAGGTGGGCGAACTGGCCCGCGCCGCCGTCCTGTTTGACGTGCCGGTGGACGAAGCCGGTCACGCCCTCGACCAGGCGTTCGCGGTGGGCGACCTGCGGGCGGCCGGTCACCGCGTCGACGCCGTGCTCGCGGCGGATCTTCTCCACCGCGACCTCCAGGTGCAGTTCCCCCAGCCCCGACAGCGTCCGCTGCCCGGTCTCGGCGTCCGTGCGCACCCTCAGCGACGGGTCCTCCTCGGCCAGGCGGGCCAGCGCCTGGGCGAGCTTGTCGGTGTCGGCCGTGCGCCGGGCCTCGATGGCGACGGTGACGACCGGCTCGGCGCTGACCGGCGCCTCCAGCAGGATCGGCGCGCCGGGCGCGCACAGGGTGGCGCCGACGCGGGCCCCCTTGAGGCCGATGACGGCGACGATGTCCCCGGCCACGGCGTGGTCGGTCTCGCGGTGGGCGTCGGCCTGCACGCGCAGGATCCGGGCGACGCGTTCCGGGCGCCCGGTGGCGGTGTCCAGCACGGTGTCCCCCTTCTCCAGTCGGCCGGCGTAGACGCGCAGGTAGGTCAGTCGTCCGGTCGCGCCGACGTGCACCTTGAACGCCAGTGCCGTGAACGGCTGCCGGGGATCGGCGGCCCGCTGCTGCGGCGTCTCGTCGGCCGTTCCCGTGACGCCGGCGACCGGGGGGACGTCCAGCGGGGAGGGCAGGTAGGCGACGGCGGCGTCCAGCAGCGGTTCGATGCCGCGGTTGCGGTAGGCCGCCCCGCACAGCACCACGACCGCCTCGCCGGTGCGGGTCAGGTCCCGCAGGGCGGTGGCGAGGGTGGCGGCGCTCAGCGTGCCGTCTGCGCAGAACTCCTCGAGCGCGCCGGGGTGGAGCGAGGCGACAGTCTCCGCCAGGGCGCGCCGGCGGGCGGCGGCCTCGGCGGCCAGGTGGTCGGGGACGGGGCCTTCGCGCATGTCCTCGTCCACCCAGGTGAGCGCGCGCAGGTGCAGCAGGTCGACGACGCCGGTGAACGCGTCCTCGGCGCCGATCGGCAGTTGCACGGCCAGCGGGTGCGGGTGCAGGCGCTCGCGGATGGAGGCCAGCGCGGTGTCGAGGTCGGCGCCGGCGCGGTCCAGCTTGTTCACGAAGGCGATCCTGGGCACGCCGTGCCGCTCGGCCTGCCGCCACACCGATTCGCTCTGCGGCTCGACACCGGCGACGGCGTCGAACACCGCGACGGCGCCGTCCAGGACGCGCAGCGAACGCTCAACCTCGTCGGCGAAGTCCACGTGGCCGGGGGTGTCGATGAGGTTGATCCGGTGCCCGGCCCAGTCGCAGCTGACGGCCGCGGCGAAGATCGTGATGCCCCGGTCGCGCTCCTGCGGGTGGCAGTCGGTGACGGTGGTGCCCTCGTGCACCTCGCCGCGCTTGTGGGTGGCGCCGGTGAGGTAGAGGATCCGCTCGGTGACGGTGGTCTTGCCGGCGTCGACGTGGGCGAGGATGCCGAGGTTGCGGACGGCGGCGATCGTGCTGGTGGTGCTGGTGACGGTGGTGTCGGTACGCATGGCCCGGGTGCCTTTCGGATGAACCGCGGAAGGAGGGGCGCGCGATCGGTGAGCTGACGGCGCGTCGGGTCGGTGTCGCCGACCGGACGGGCCGTGGCCGTACGGGCCACGGGGGCTCAGGAGGCCGTCGGGCTCCAGCGGTGCCGGCCGCGCAGCGGGCACCGCGCGGCCGGGGACACCAGGATCACCTCGAACCGGGACGCGGGGGAGAGTGCGGCGGTGCGCTGCGCGGCCACGGCCACTCCCCCCTCTCTGCTTCCGGTGTCGCTCGGGCGCGCCGCGGGGCCCGGACGAGACCGGGCGGCGGCGCGTGTTCGTGGGAGAGCTTAGGGAGGATGTGCCGCGTGCCGCACCGGGTTATTGCGCGCCCCCGTCGAGCGGCCGACCACCGGTTGACAGGACTCTCGACGACGACGCTACGTTGGGTAGCAGGCCTCTCACGTTTCGTGACTCCCGCGCCTGCCCTCCCACCCACCGCGAGGAACCCCAGCATGACCACGACCCCCACCCGTCCCGGCGCCGTGCCGTCGATCGAGCAGTTGCCCCGGCCGAAGCTGCGCACGAACACCGACATCCAGGGCAACATCCTGGCCGCGTTCAACAAGGACTTCACGGACTTCCGCTACCTGCACTTCCCGGACGCCGAGAAGGGCCGTGGCTGGCTCTCCGCGATCCTCAACACCGTGGCGACGACCGGCGAGACCGAGGACTTCAACGAGCAGTTCTCGCTGGCCCGCCGGGCCTTCGGCCGCGACCCCGTCGCGGCGGTCGTCCGCTGCGGGGTCTCGCTCACCTTCGAGGGCCTGCTGACCGTCGCCACCAAGCCCGACCAGGTCACGAAGGACCTCGCCGCCTTCACGTCGTTCCGCGCCGGCTCGGCCGCCCGGGCCAAGGACCTCGGGGACACCGCCGAGAGCGACCCCCGGCACTGGCTGTTCGGCGCCGGGACGGGCGACAAGGTCGTGCACGCCGTCCTCATCGTCGCCGCGGACACCGAGGAACTGCTGAAGGAGAAGCTCAAGAACCTCGACACGGTCGAGCAGACGCACCGGATCACCCGGGTCCACGTGGACCACGGCCGCACCCTGACCGGCGCGTTGAAGGGGCACGAGCACTTCGGCTACAAGGACGGCATCTCCCAGCCCGGCGTCAAGGACTTCCACCGGGAGGACCCGGAGAACAAGGGCTTCCGCGACAACCGCGCCGGGAGCGAGCTGATCGAGCCCGGCGAGTTCGTCTTCGGCCACCGGAGCGAGACGGGCGACCGGACGGCGCCCGAGTGGATGAAGAACGGCTCGCTCCAGGTGGTGCGCCGGCTGCGCCAGGACGTCGCGGGCTGGAACGCGGCCGTGGTGGACGGCGTCAAGCAGTTCACCGGGACGATGGACGCCGACCGGCTCGGCGCCTGCCTGGTCGGCCGCGAGAAGAACGGCACGCCGCTCGCCCCGCCGGTCAGCGCGGTGACCGGCCTCGGGGGCGACCGCAACGACTTCGACTACGAGAACGACCCGATCGGGCAGCACACCCCCTGGGTCGCCCACATCCGCCGCACCCACCCGCGCGCCTTCGCCGGTGTCGGCGACCACAAGCCGAAGAGCCACCGCGTGATGCGCCGGGGCATCCCGTACGGCCCCGCGTTCCCGGGCGGCACGGACGACGGCAAGGACCGCGGGCTGATGTTCGTCTGCTACGGCACCTCGCTGGAGGAGCAGTTCGAGCTGGTCCAACGGCACTGGTCCAACGACCCCGAGTTCACCCCCGGCGTCGACTCCCCCACGCCGGAGCCGCACAACGGCTTCGACAAGGTCACCGGCCTGGCCGGCCGGGCCTCGATCGCGCTGGCGGACGGCACGCACGGCACCGTCGACATGAAGCGCTTCGTCCGCACGACGGGCTCGCTCTACGCCTTCACCCCCTCGATCAGCACACTGCGCCTGCTCGCCGAGGGCAAGGACCTGCCCAACAAGCCGGTCGGCTCCTGACCGCCCATCGCCCCGGAGGAGACACCATGGAGAACCCCGTCATCGAGGGCACGGCCCAGGACCGCGCCCGCCGGCAGACCTGCCGGCAGCTGGCGCGCGAACTGCTGCTGATCGGCCCGGACGACAAGGACCTGAAGCTGCGCTACCTCGACGTCCTGATCAAGGACGGCATCCCCCAGGCGGAGACGAGCAAGGACGTGCTGATCGTCGGCGCGGGCATCGCCGGCCTCGTCGCCGGGAAGCTGCTGAAGGACGCCGGGCACAACGTCACCATCCTGGAGGCCAACGCCAGCCGGGTGGGCGGGCGGATCAAGACCTTCCGCGCCGCGGACGGCGAGACGGGCGGGCCGTTCCACGACCCGAAGCAGTACGCGGAGGCCGGCGCGATGCGGCTGCCCAGCTTCCACCCGCTGACCCTGGCCCTGGTCGACAGCCTCGGCCTGAACCGGCAGCTGTTCTTCAACGTCGACGTCGATCCGGACACCGGCAACCAGAACGCGCCCGTCCCGCCGGTGGTCTACGAGTCCTTCGAGCCCGGCAAGGTGTGGACGTACGGCGCGGACAGCCCGGACTTCCGCGAACCGGCCAAGCGCTTCAACTCCTGGATCCGCACCAACCGGGTCCAGGCCCGCCGCAGCGAGTACGCCGCCGACCCGAGCTGCGTCAACGAGGGCTTCCACCTCACCGGCGACGAGGTGCGGATCACCGCCGCCGACATGGTCAACCAGGCGCTGGAGCCGGTCCGCGACTACTACTCGGTGGTCGTGGACGGCAAGCGCGAGTACAAGCCGTTCGACGAGTGGCTGGACGGCTGGGCCCGGGTGATCCACGACTTCGACGGCTACTCGATGGGCCGCTTCCTGCGCGAGTACGCGGGCTTCAGCGACGAGGCCATCGAGGCGATCGGCACGATCGAGAACATGAGCTCCCGGCTGCACCTGTCGTTCTTCCACACCTTCCTGGGCCGCAGCGACATCAACCCGAACGCCACCTACTGGGAGATCGAGGGCGGCAGTTGGAACCTGCCCCACGCGCTCGCCGAGGAGCTCCGGGACGAGCTGCGGATGGGCGAGCGGATGATCCGGTTGGAGTACTGGGACACCCGCCGGGACGGCGGCGGCGCCCGGCACGTCGGCCCGAACGGCAAGCAGGTCGCCGTCATGACCGTCCCCGAGGACGACCCGAACGCCGAACCCGAGGTCTGGAAGGGCGACTTCGCGATCGTCACCGTCCCGTTCTCCGCCCTGCGGTTCGTCCAGGTCACTCCCCCGTTCTCGTACAAGAAGCGCCGGGCGATCATCGAGACCCACTACGACCAGGCCACCAAGGTGCTGCTGGAGTTCTCCCGCCGCTGGTGGGAGTTCACCGAGGCGGACTGGAAGAGCGAACTCGACTCCATCGCCCCCGGCCTGTACGAGTACTACCAGCGGGCCGGCGAGGAGGACGCCGAGGCGGCCAGGGCCGTCGCCCACAACGGCCACCGGCCCCCGCGCAACCTGCCGGACATGCTGCTCGGCGCGCACGCGAGCGTGGACGAGCGCCGGATCAGCCCGGGCCAGCGGGAGGTCTACGAGCACACCCCGCTGCTGCGGGCGAGCGTGCGCCCCGCCACCAACTGCTTCGGCGGCGGCTCGACCACCGACAACCCGAACCGCTTCATGTACTACCCCTCGCACCCGGTGCCCGGCGGCGAGGACGGCGGCGTGGTGCTGGCCAGCTACAGCTGGTCCGACGACGCGGTGCGCTGGGACTCGATGGCGGACGACGAGCGGTACGTCTACGCGCTGCGCAACCTCCAGTCGGTGCACGGCCGGCGGATCGAGGTGTTCTACACCGGCTACGGGGCGACCCAGAGCTGGCTGCGCGACCCGTACGCCTTCGGTGAGGCGGCGGTGTACACCCCGCACCAGATGACCAGCTTCCACCTCGACGTGGTCAAGCCGGAGGGCCCGGTGCACTTCGCCGGCGAGCACGTCTCGCTCAAGCACGCCTGGATCGAGGGCGCGGTGGAGACCGCCGTCCGGGCGGCGATCGCCGTGCACGAGGCACCCCCGCCGCCGCCCCCGGTGCAGCCGGAGATCCGGCCCGAGGTGCAGGCCCGCCGCGAGAGCCGACAGGAGGCGATGAGCCGATGAGTGGCGACGAATGGACGGTGGCCCGCTACCTGGCCACCAGGCTGGAGCAGTTGGGGATCCGGTACCTGTTCGGGGTGCCGGGCGACTTCCTCGGCCCGTTCCTGACGATCATGCAGGAGACCACCTCGGTGCGCTGGATCGGCACCCCGACCGAGATGGGCGGCGGCTACGCGGCCGACGCGTACGCCCGGGTCCGGGCCGCCGACACGGACCCGGCCACGGGCGAGCCGGGCGTCGGCGCCGTCGCGGTGACCTACGGGGTGGGCGCGTTCAGCCTGCTCAACGCCATCGGCGGCGCGTACGTCGAGGACGTGCCGCTGATCGCGATCAACGCGGCGCCCTCGTACGAGCAGTGGCTCAACCAGCAGGCCGTCGGCCTGCTCACGTCGCACATGAGCCCGCGCCGGGAGAGCAACATCGCCGTCTACCGGCAGGTCACGGTGGACGCGCAGATGCTCTCCAACCCGGGCCTCGCGCCCTCCCAGATCGACAGCGCGATCACCGCCTGCCTGACCGAGCGCAAGCCCGTCTACCTGGAGGTGATGGAGGACCTCTGGCACGCGCCGTGCGCGCCTCCGCAGGGCGAACTCCGGGCGCACGGGCGGACGTTCACCAGGCGCAACGAGGAGATGCTGGCCAAGGCGGTCACGGCGGCGGTGGAGCTGATCGACAGGTTCGGCACCCCGATCGTCTGGGCCGGCGAGGAGCTGGTCCGCCACCGGCTGGAGGACGAACTGCTGGACTTCGTGGAGAGCACCGAGATGCAGTTCTGCACCACGGTCGGCGCGAAGTCCGTGGTCTCCGAACGGCATCCGCGGTTCGCCGGCGTCTACAACGGCAAGGCGAGCCTGCCGGAGATCCGGAAGACCTTCCAGAACGCCGGGTGCCGGATCGGCCTCGGGACCTGGTCCACCTCCAAGAACCTCGGCGGTGAGCAGTCCATCGGCGACGACTGGATCGTGGCCGCCCGGGACGGCGTCAGCGTCGGCGCCAGGTACTTCCCCGAGGTGCAACTCGGCCGGTTCGTCCGGGCGTTGCGCGACGCGCTGCGGGGCCGGACCTTCCCGGCCGACCACTTCACGCTGGCGCGCGCGGCGGGCCTGGACGTCCCGGCCACCACCGCCGACTTCCTGGAGTCGCTGACCGCCACCGAGTTCCCGGAGGAGCTGACGTACGACAGCTTCTTCGAGCACATGAACCACTTCCTGCAGTACCAGGCCACCGGCGGGGACCCGCAGGCCCCCTCGCCGTTCACGGTGGTCTCGGACGCGGCGTTCGCGCTGCTCGGCTCGATGAACCTGCGGATCACCGAGCGGGCCGGCTTCCTGGCGCAGAACAGCTGGCTGTCCATCGGCTACTCGGTCGGCGCGGCCACCGGTGTGGCGCTGGGCCGGCAGCAACCGGCGAAGCGGCCCATGGTGTTCGTCGGGGACGGCTCGTTCCAGGAGATCTGTCAGGAGCTGTCCACCCAGGTGCGCCACCACCTGCGGCCGGTGGTGTTCGTCCTGGACAACGAGGGCTTCTACGGCATCGAGCAGATGCTGGTCAGCCCCTGCTACTACAAGGAGAAGCCGTCCAACGGCGCCGACTTCTACAACGTGCTGCACCCGTGGCGGTACGAGAAGCTGGCCGAGGTGTTCGGCACCGACAAGGACCGGATGCACGGGCGCGAGGTCTCCACCCACTCCGACCTCGCCGCGCTCCTGGCGGAGATCGCCGACCCGGGCAACGACCTCAACCACGCGCCGATCCTGGCCCGGGTCCGGCTCAGCCGGCACGACTACCCGCGGGCGCTGCAGTACAAGATCGACGAGAAGTGCCCGTAGCCCCCTGACGCGCACGCGTCCACGCCTCCGCGCCTCCACGCCTCCACGCGTCCACGCGGACGGGCTGTCCCCGGACTCCCCGGGGGCGGCCCGTCGAGCCGGTGTCAGGCCGGTGCCGGACCCTGGCCACCCCCGGCCCGGGTACCGGCCAGGGTCCGGCACGGGCTCGACGGGCCCGCGCTCCCGGGATCGTGGTCGGTGGACGCCGACCGGCTTCCGTTGCGGCGAAGGAGCTGACGAGGGTGGAGCCTGGTGGCGAGGGCGGGCCGGTCACGACGGGGAATCCGTCGTCGCCGCCACTGCACGGACGGGCCCGTGAACAGGCGGAGCTCGCGGAGTTCGTGAAGTCCGCCACGGGCCGGGCTCTCGTCCTGCGGGGGGAGACGGGGGTCGGCAAGAGCGCGTTGCTGAGCCACGCCGCGACGCTGGCGGAGCGGGAGGGCCACCTCGTCCTCCGGGCCGCCGGCGTCGAGGCGGAGTCCGAGCTGCCCTATGCCGGGCTGCACCAGTTCGTCCACCCGCTGCTCGCCGACGTCGCGCGGCTGGACGACCGGACCCGGGCGGTGTTCGACGCCGTGTTCGGCGCAGTGCGGGGCGATCCGCCGTCGGTCATGACGCTCGGCATCGCCGTGCTGGGCCTGCTGTCGCTCTCCGCCGCGCAGCGGCCGCTGCTGCTGGTCCTCGACGACGCGCAGTGGCTGGACGACTCCAGCGCCGACGTCTGCGGCTTCGTGGGCCGGCGCCTGGCCGGCGGCCCGGCGAAGATGCTGGTCGCGGTCCGCACCGACCTCGCGTCCCGCTTCGACACCGCCGCACTGCCCGAACTGCCGGTCACCGCCCTCGCCGCCGAGGACGCGGCCCGCCTGCTGGACCACCGGTACCCGGAGCTGGGCCGGCGGGTCCGTCGTATCGTCCTGGAGCAGGCCCGGGGCAACCCGCTGGCCCTGGTGGAGCTGCCCGCCCACCTCGCCGACCGGCCGGACGGCCTCCCGGCCGAGGACCTGATCGGCCCGCACGGCATGCCGCTGCCCCGGCGGCTGCAACGGCTGTTCGGCGCCCGCATCGCGGCTCTCGACGAGCGGGTGCGGACCGAACTGCTGATGGGCGCGCTCGACGGCGCCGGCACCCCGAGCGGCACCGACGCCGTCCCCGGCACCCGCTACGGCATGCGCGACGCCGACCCGGCGGTGGCCGCCGGGCTGCTGGACGTCGACGTGGTCACCGGAGACGTCGTCTTCCGCCACCCGCTCGTACGCTCCGCCGTCGTGCAGATGGCCACTCCCAACCAGCGCCGCGCCGCGCACCTGGCACTGGCGCAGGTCCACCGGGAGAACCTCGAACGCCGGGCCACGCACCTGGCGGCGGCCACGGTCGATCCGGACGAGGACGTCGCCGACGTCCTGGAGGCGGCGGCCGGGTCGGCGACCCGGCGCGGCGGCGCCCTGGCGGCCGTGGCCTGGCTGACCCGGGCCGCCGAACTCAGCGAGCACCACGCCGGCCGGTCCCGGCGACTGACCGACGCCGCCTTCGTCGCCGCGCACGCCGCCCGCCTCGGCCAGGCGCACCGACTGGTCCAGGCGGGCCTCGCGCCCGGCTCGACGGAGTCGCCGGCCACGGTGCTGGCGACCGCCTACCGGGCGCTCTACCAGGACGGGGACGTCCGCTCCACCCACCACCAGGTCGCGGCCGCGATCGAGAAGCTGAGGGAGAGCGGGGCGGCCGCGGCGCCGGCGGCCGGCGGAGGCGCCGCGTCGACTGTCGGCGGAGCCACTGCATCACCTGTCGGCGGAGCCGGACGAAGCGAGCTCCTCACCCGGCTGGTGATCCTCCTCCTGGCGATCAGTCAGTTCAGCGGGGACGCCGCGGTCTGGGAGCGCACCCGCGAACTCCTCGCCTCCCTGGGCGGCCTGGTCACCGACGACGCGCGCCTCTACAGCGACACGTGGAGCGATGTGACCCGGCACGGCGCGGGCTGGGCCGGGCCGGTGCGACAGGCCGCCGCGAACCTGTCGGCCCTGGAGCCCTGGGCCGTCACCCGGTTGGGCGCGGCCGCGTACCACCTCGACGTCCTGAGCCACTACCGCCCCCACCTGCGGCGCGTCGTGGACCGCGAGCTGGAGACCGGGGCCGTGGCCACCGGCATGGTCATGCTGCACCAGATCACGCTCGACCAGATGGCGGTCGGCGAATGGGCCGAGGCCGAGGAGACCGGACAGCACGGCCTGGAGCTGGCGGCCGAGCACGGCCACCACCTGTTCGCCGCCCAGAGCCGCGCGTACCTGGCCCAGCTGGCGGCGCTGCGCGGACAGGTCGGGCGGGCACGGGACCTCCAGGCCGAGGTGGACGCCTGGGCCCGCCCGCGCGGACTCGGGTTCCTGACCCAGCTCGCCGACTCCGCCGGCGCGACCGCCGCGCTGGGCTCCGGCGACTACGAGACCGCGTACCTCTACGCCATCGGCATCACGCAGCCGGGCACGTTCCGGCCCTATGCGTACCAGGCCTCGCGCACTCTGCTCGATCTCGTCGAGGCCGCCCGGCACACCGGACGCGTCGAGCAGGCCCGGGCGCACGCCCTCGCCGCCCGCGACGCCGGTCTGCCGGACCTGTCGCCCCGCCTGGGGCTGATCACGTACGGCGCGCTGGCGATGACCGCCGAGGCCGAGCGGGAGGCCGTCGAGATGTTCACCCGGGCCGAGTCCCACCCGGACGCCGCCCGCTTCCCGTTCGAGCTGGCCAGGATCCGGCTGGCGCACGGCACCCGGGTGCGCCACGTCCGGGGCCCGGCGGCGGCACGGCCGTACCTGGCCCCGGCGGCCGAGGCGTTCGAGCGGCTGGGCGCGGCCGGCTGGACCGAACGCGCCCGGGCCGAACTGCGCGCCACCGGGGCCCCGGCCCGCGTCTCGGCGCCCAATCCGGCGCCGCTGACCTGGCAGGAGCGCCGCATCGCCGAGCTGGCCGCCGGCGGCCTGACGAACAAGGAGATCGGCGAGCGGATGCACCTGTCGCCACGCACCGTCAGTTCACACCTGTACCGCGTCTTCCCCAAGCTGGGCATCACGGCCCGGGCGGCGCTGCGCGACGCGCTGGGCCGCACCGACGCACTGGGCCGGACCGACACGGTGCGGGTCTGATGCGGTGCGGGTCCGACGCGGTGCGGGTCTGATGCGGCGCGGGCCCGACGCTGCGCGGGCCCGGTGCTGCGCGGGCCCGGTGCCCGCGCTCAGCCCCGTGCGGCCACGGCCTCGACGCCGTTGGCGGCCAGCCAGGCGAGGACGTGGTCGGCGACCGGGCGCCAGCCGCTGTCGAACACGAGGGAGTGCCCTCGATCGGCGAACTGCTTCAGATCGGTCACGGCGGAGGAGTCGCCGTAGAGCTTGTAGACCGAGCGGGTCATGGCGTCCGGGACCATCCGGTCCTCCTGGCCGGACACGAGCAGGAGCGGTCCGCGCGCCGCGTTGGCCGTGTCCACGACGGTGTCGGCCGGCCCGGCGGCGGTGCGGTCGCGTCCGAGGTCCGCGAGCAGCCGGAGCGGGGCCGGGACGGCGTACCGGTCGAAGAGCCTCGCGGCCTCCTCCTCGCCGACCGCGTTGGCGACGGCGTGTCGGAACCGGGTGCGCGGCAGCGGCTCGAAGCCCGGGTGCCGGGTCGCGCCGGCCGGCGGCAGCGACCACGGCCGACACCGGCCCTCGTCCGACTGCACACCGCCGGCCGGCACCGGCGCGAGGGCGACGGCGGCGCGGCCGAGGCCGGCTCCCAGGAGGTGCTGGGCGATGAGGCCTCCGGCCGAATGCCCGATGAGGACCGGCGGGTGGTCGAAGGTGCGCACGATCCCCTCGTAGTGGGCGGCGAGCGCGGCGAGCCCGAGGTCGCGCAGCGGGCCGGGGCTGCGGCGGGCCCGGTCGGCGCTGGGAGCTTCACCGGGCCAGCCCGGGACGCACACCGAGTAACCGTGCGCGGTGAACCGCTGGGCCCAGCCCTGCCAGGAGGATCTGTGGAACCACGCACCGTGGATGAGGACGACGGGGGTTTGCTGCACGGTCAGGCCTTCCGGTTGCACGCACGACGGTCCGCCGGCGGCGCGGCGCTCCTTCGAGGATCACCGAGCGCTCGGACGGCGGAAACCGTCGGATGACTGCATGCGGCGGCCCGGCAGGCCCTCCGTGCGCCCGCGTGCGTCTCCGTACGTCCTCGTGCGTCTCGGCGTCATGTGACTGATGCGCGGGCCCGGTGGCCGAAGAACAGTGGAGGCGCCAAGGAGTCTTCAGGAGGGACCGGACATGATCGACAGGCGTACCTTCACCAGGGCGGTCGGGCTCGGCCTGGGCGCGACGGCCGTGTCGGCCGGCGCGGCATCGACCGCGCCCGCCTTCGCGGCCGGCCCCGACCGGGCCGACCGGCCGGCCCGCCCGGCACCGGTGATCCCGACCGTCGCCCCGGGCACGCACACCGGATTCACCGAGCTGAAGCAGGTCCGGGCCGGTCTGCTCGACATCGGCTACGCCGAGGCCGGGCCGAAGCACGGGCCCGTGGTCGTCTGCCTGCACGGCTGGCCCTACGACATCCACAGCTTCGTCGACGTGGCGCCGCTGCTGGCGGACGCCGGCTACCGGGTGATCGTGCCGTACCTGCGGGGCCACGGCAGCACCGCCTTCCTGTCGCCGACGACCGTCCGCAACGCGCAGCAGTCGGCGATCGCCCTCGACATCATCGCCCTGATGGATGCCCTGCGGATCCACCGGGCGGTGCTGGCCGGGTTCGACTGGGGCTCGCGGACCGCCGGCATCGTCGCGGCGCTGTGGCCGGAGCGGGTCAAGGCCCTGGTGGCGGTGAGCGGTTACCTGATCACCGACGTCGCCGCGCAGCGGAACCCGCTGCCGCCGAAGGCCGAGCACACCTGGTGGTACCAGTACTACTTCGCCACCGACCGCGGCCGCGCCGCGATGGAGGACGAGCGGAAGCGGCGCGACCTGTGCCGGCTGGTGTGGGACGAGGTCTCCCCCACCTGGCACTTCGACGACGCCACCTTCGAGCGCACGGCCGCGGCGTTCGAGAATCCCGACTACGCCGCCATCGTGATCCACAACTACCGCTGGCGCCTGGGCCTGGCGGACGGCGAGCGCCACTACGACCGCTACGAGAAGCTGCTCGCGGCCCGGCCCGTCGTCACCGTGCCGACCATCGCCCTGGACCCGGCCCTCGACCCGTTCCTGGCCGCCACCGACGGCGCGGGGTACCGGAGGTTCTTCACCGGCCCGTACCGGCACCGGGTGCTCGACGGCATCGGCCACGACGCGCCGCAGGAGGCGCCGACGGCGTTCGCCCAGGCCGTGGTGGACGCCGACCGGCTGTGAGCACCGCCGCTCGCGGCGGCAGTCGCGCCCGTACGGCCGTGGCCGTCCCACCGGCCCGCCGGGCGACCGCGGTCACCGCTCGGACAGGGCGCCGTCGATCTCGCGCCGGGAGGAGATCCCCAGCTTGGCGAAGACCTTGCGCAGGTGCCACTCGACCGTGCGAGGGCTGAGGAACAGCTGCGCGCCGATCTCCGCGTTCGGGTGCCCGCCGGCCGCGAGGCGGGCGATCCGCGCCTCCTGCGGGGTCAGGACCGGCGCGCCGGGGGTCCGTTTGCGGACGGTCTCGCCGGTGGCGAGCAGCTCGCGCCGGGCCCGTTCGGCGAACGCCTCCATGCCCGTTTCCGCGGCCGCCTCGTACGCGGCCCGCAGCTCGGTGCGGGCCTCCGTACGCCGGTTCCGGCGGCGCAGCCACTCCCCGTACAGCAGCCGGGCCCGGACCTCGAACACGGCGAGCCCGCCGCGGCCGAAGTGGTCGGCGGCCGCGCGGTAGTGGTCCTCGGCCCGCTCGGGTGCTCCGGTCAGGGCCTCGGCGACCGCGTGCGCGCCCAGTGCCCAGGGGGTACCGGCCCGGCTCCAGTCGGCGAGCCGCTCGCGGGCCCCGACCGCCGCGGCCGGTTGGCCGGCCCGGGTCGCGGCCTCGACCAGTTCGCCGCACGTCCACAGGTGCACGACGAGGTCCTGGTGCTCGACGCCCCGCAGCGCGGCTTCCATGGCGAGCGGGTAGTTGCCCAGGCCGTTGTGGAGCACCGCCCGGGCGCAGGCCGCCATCGCGGTGAGCCGGCCCAGGCCGCGCTGCGCGCCGTCCCGTTCCATCGCCTCGATCAGGTCCAGGGCCGGCCGTTCCCGCCCCCGGTAGGCGTGGATCAGGGCGGTCGAGGCCATGCTCGTCGCCACGCCGGCGGCCACCTCGATCGCCGCGGCCTCGGCCAGCAGGCCCTCGGCCTCGGCGAAACGCCCCGCGTAGCCCAGCGAGGCCGCCCGGTAGGGCAGCGCCGTCGAGAGGATCGACAGCGTGCCCGTCGTCCGGGCGGACCGGACCGCCCGGTCGGTGACGTCCAGCCAGGCCCGGAGATCGCCCAGCTCCACGGCGGCGTTCGCGGCCGGCCACAGGACGGCCGGGTCGGCTCCGTCCGCGAGGGAGCGCAGCGCCCGCGCCAGCAGGGGGAACGCGGCGACCGGCCCGTCCAGGGTCCAGGCGACCAGGGCCCGGAGGAAGACGCCCGCCGTCTCGTCGCCGGGCGGCAGGTCGCGAGCGGCCTCGGCGACCCTCCGCAGTCCGTCTTCGTCGTACCGGCCGGCCCAGATGGCCGCGCCGAACGCCGCGAGGCAGGTCTCCCGGGCGGCGGCCGGGTCGAGGTCCCTGAACCGGCCGGCCGCTTCGAGCAGCGGCCGCACCGCGCCGAACCCCGGGTCGGTCATCGACGACGCCTTGGCCCGCAGCCGGCCGGCGTGGGCCTGCTGCAGCCGGTCCAGCGGACCGAGTTCGGCGGCGGCGAGCAGGTCGGGCACCCGGGCCGGCACGCCCGCGGCGACGTGGGCCGCGGCGGCCGCCAGCGCGCGCCGCGCCCGCTCCTTCGGGTCGGGGGTGAGCGCCGCGGCCCGTTCCAGGAAGGAGGCGGCGGCCGCCCGGCCACCGCGCGCCAGGGCGCGGTCGGCGGAGCCCTCCAGTGCGGCGGCGACCTGCTCGTCCGGCCCGACCGCGGCGTGGGCCCGGTGCCAGGCCCGGCGGTCGGGGTCGCGCTCGTCGTCGGTGGCCCCGGCCAGGGCGCGGTGCGCCGCCCGCAGTGCGGTGACGTCCGCGCCGCGCCACACCGCCGAACGCACCAGCGGGTGCCGGAACCGCACCGTGGCGCCCAGCGTGATCAGGTCCGCGGCCTCGGCCGGTGCCGCGGCCTCCGGACCGATGCCCAGCTCGCGCAGGGCGTGCCACAGCAGCGGTCCGTCGCCGATCGGTTCGACCGCCGCGACCAGCAGCAGGGCGCGGGTGTCGGCCGGCAGCGCGTCGACGCGCCGGCGGAAGCCGTCCTCGACCCGGGTCGCCAGCGGGCCGGCGCCGGGCCCACCGAAGCCGAAGGCCAACTCCGCCGGGGACAGGCCCCGGGGCAGCTCCAGCAGGGCGAGCGGATTCCCGCCGGTCTCGGCCACGATCCGGTCCCGTACCCGCGGGTCGACCGGCCCCGGCAGCACGCCGTCCAGCAGGGCCCGGGCGTCGGCATCGGCCAGCCCGCGCAGACGCAGGTCCGGCAGACCGGAGAAGCCCCCGTCCTCCGGCGTCCCGTCGGTGATCCGCTCGGCGAACACCAACGCCACCGACTCCGCGTCCAGCCGGCGACCGACGAACGCCAGGATCCGATGGGACATCAGGTCCAGCCACTGCGCGTCGTCGACCAGGCACAGCAGCGGGGACCGGGCGGCCGCCTCGGCGAACAGGCCGAGGACCGCGATCCCGACCAGCAGCATCTCGGGCGGGTTCCCCGTGCTCAGGCCGAACGCGACCCGCAGCGCGCCCTGCTGCACCTCCGGCAGCCGGTCGAGGTGCGACAACAGCGGGGCGCACAACCGCTGCAGGGCCGAGTACGCGAAGTCCGACTCGGCTTCGACCCCGGCCGCGCGGACGACCTGCCACGGCCCCGTCTGCCCGGACAGCCGGTCGAGCAGCGCCGACTTGCCGACCCCCGCCTCGCCCCGCAGCACCAGCACCCGGCTCCGCCCGTCGTGCACCTCGCGCAGCAGGCGCTCCAACACCGCCAACTCCCGGTCCCGCCCGAGCAGCCGGCGTTTCGAGTGCTGCGACATGGCACCTCCGGCACGAGTTCCTCCCGGAGGAGCTACTCCCCCATCCTACGAACTCGCATGATCGCCTTCGAACGGGTCGTCAGAAGACCGCAGGATCGACGACCCGGCCGACGTCCTCGTCGCCGAGGAGGGCCCCGGCGTCCTCGCCCGGCTCGTCCGCGGCGCTCGCCGCTACGTCAGCGGCGAAGAAGGACTTCACCGGCCCCGGAGCGTCCGTCGCGCCCGTGGCGGGCCCTCCTTCTCCCGCGTCCGCTGTGTGTCGCCGTGCGGTGTGTCGGATTGTGACCGGTCACAAAGCGCCCCGGGAATCTTTGTGGCCCGGCCCGGGGACAGCTTGTCGGGCCGCGGTCATGATGTTCTCCGGGACGCCGCCTACTGGCTGGTAACACGCCTCCCGCGACGGACTGCCAGGTATTCACGAACCTTGGGGGGATCCTTGCGCACGTGCACGTCCAGGCTGCTCGCCGCCGCCGTCACCGCCGCCCTGGCCGCCACCGCGACGGCCGTCACGGCCGGCCCGGCCGCGGCGGCCGGGCGCTCCACGGCGGGCCCCGCCGCCGCCGCGAGCGACCCGTTCTACTCCTACGACGGCGGCACGCCGCTGGCCTCGCTCGCACCGGGCACCGTGCTCAAGACCCGGACCCTGCCGTACCACGTGGTGGGTCTGCCCACCCCGGTGACGGCGATCCAACTGCTCTACCGCACCACCGACGTGCAGGGCCGCCCGGCCGCCAACGTCACCACCGTGGTGCGCAGCCTGACCGGGGACAGCGGCAGGGCCGTCTCCTACCAGTCCTTCTACGACTCGCTCGACCCGGCGGACAGCCCCTCCCGGGCGGTGGCCGGAGACGTCAGCCTCGGCGGGGTGATCCCGAACGCCGAGGCGCTCTTCCTGGTGCCGCTGCTCGCCCAGGGCTACAGCGTGGTGATCCCGGACACCGAGGGCCAGAACGCCGACTTCGCGGCCGGGCCGGAGTACGGGGCCACCACGCTGGACTCGATCCGGGCCGCGACCGCCTCCCCGACGACCGGCCTGGACTCCGGCACCCGCTTCGGGCTGATGGGCTACTCCGGCGGCGCCGTCGCCACCGCCTGGGCAGCCGCGCTCGCGCCGAGCTACGCGCCGGAGGTGAACGCCGCACTGGTCGGCTACACCGAGGGCGGGCTGCTGGTGGACCCGGCGCACAACCTCAGGTACGTGGACGGCTCGCTGGTGTGGAGCGGGATCACCCCGATGGCGCTGATCGGCGTCTCGCGCTCCTTCGGCATCGACCTCACGCCCTACCTGAACGACTACGGCCGCTCGGTCTACCAGCAGCTGGAGCACGCCTCGATCGTCGACGTCCTGGGCCACTACCCCGGACTGACCTGGAAGGCGATGGCCAAGCCCCCGTACGCCGACCCCGACTCGGTGGCGGACTTCGTCACGGCGGTCAACCGGAACAACCTCGGCTCGGCCCCGACCCCGACCGTGCCCGGCCAGATCGCCCAGGGCGGCGGCGGCATCCTGGAGGGCACCTTCAGCAACCCGGCCGGCATCGGCACGGGCGACGGCGTGATGGTCGCCGGAGACGTGCGGGCGCTCGCCCGGCAGTACTGCGCGACCGGCGCCGGCCCGGTCGCGTTCCACCAGTACGACGCCCTCAGCCACTTCGGCGTCCCCGTCGTCTGGGCCCCGCAGGCCCTCGCCTGGCTGAACGATCGCTTCGCCGGCCGCCCCGCCCCCTCCGACTGCGGCCACATCCCGGCCGGCAACTCCCTCGCCCCGGAACAGCCCACGCCGGCCCGCTGACCCGCGCCTGGCCCGACCCCGCCGGCAGACCCGGCGGGGCGGGAGCGCCGCCGCCGAGCACCGCCGCCGACCACTGCCACCGACCTCCGTCGCCGACTCAGCGTCATCTGACTGATGCGCGCGGGATGCACCGCACGTGACAGTGAGGACCGATGGGTCTCACGACAGAGCACAGGGGGCTTGACATGACTCGCACGTGGTTGATCACCGGCGCGTCCCGGGGCTTCGGGCGGCGCCTGACCGAAGCGGTCCTGGAGCGGGGAGACCGGGCCTTGGCGACGGCTCGGCGGCCGGAGCAACTGGCGGACCTGGTCTCCCGCCACGGGGCGCGGGTGCGCACCGCGGCCCTGGACGTGACCGACGCGGTCGCGGCCCGGGCCGCGGTGGACGGCGCGGTCGCGGCCTTCGGGCGGCTGGACGTGGTGGTGAACAACGCCGGGTACGCCAACAGCGGCCCGATCGAGGAGATGGCGGACGAGGACTTCCGCGAGCAGTTCGAGGCGAACTTCTTCGGCGTGGTCAACGTCACCCGGGCCGCGTTGCCGGTGCTGCGGGAGCAGCGGTCGGGGGTGTTCGTGCAGTTCTCGTCCCTGGGCGGCCGGGTCGGAGGCACCCCGGGCATGGGGGCCTACCAGAGCGCGAAGTTCGCCGTCGAGGGCTTCTCCGAGGTGCTGGCCGCCGAGGTCGCGCCGTTCGGGGTGAAGGTGGTCATCGTCGAGCCCGGGGCCTTCCGGACGGACTGGCAGGGATCGTCCATGGAGCTGCACCCGGTGGGGCCCGACTACGAGGAGACCGTCGGCGCCATGAACCGGTACCGGCGGGATCACAACGGCACGCAGCCCGGCGACCCGGCCCGCGCCGCCCGGGTGATCATCGACGTCATCGGCCAGGACGACCCGCCGCGCCGGCTGCTGCTCGGCGCCCAGGCCGTGACCGCCGCCCTGGCCGCCGGTGCGGCGCGCGCGGAGGAGACCCGGACGTGGGCCGGGGCGAGCGCCGCCGCCGACTTCCCGGCGGGGCGGTGAGCGGACGTGCACAGCAGCCGACTCTTCGACGGTGTCGCACACCCCCGGCAGCACACCTCACCCGCCGCCGGCCGCTCGGGCTCACCGCTGCGCGACTACGTCCTGCACGGCCTTCCCACCGCCCTCGGCGACATCTCGGCAGGGTGCCTGACGTATCGTCAACTCGCCGATTACCAGGAGCAGATGCTCCGGAACCTCACTCCACAGTGCCTCGCCGAGGACGACGAGCGGACCGCGCGCCTCCTCCAGCTCGACCTGCTCTTCCTGCTCAGCGGCTACGCGCCCGCGGGCCCGCAGGCCGCACCCCACGCCCTGACCGAGCTGATCTCCGCCCGGTGCGGCAGGTTCCCCGCGCTGGATCCCCATCTGAGCTACGAACTCCTGATCGACGCCAACTGCGAGGAGTACCTGCGCGGCGGGGACATCCGGGTGTTCTCCGCGGGCCGGGACGCCGCTCTCGAACGGGACTTCTACCTCGGCCACCACCTCTCCGAACCGTGGGCCAAGTCGGCCGCCTACGGCCTGCGTTCACTGGTCCTGCCGGCGGCCGCCGCCCGACCGGCCGAGGTCCTGGACGACGTCGTCGAGCACCTCACGGAGTTCACCCGGTACATGGCCAGGTACCGCAGGCTGTCGCAGCAGGCGTTCAACCGGTTCCGCCCGTACCACATGGGCCATCCCGGCGGCGCGCGCGGCGCGAGCGGTGCGTTCATGCCCAGTGTCCACCTCCTCGAACTGGCCCTGCTGCCGCCGTCGAACGGGTACGGCATCTTCCTGGACCAGTCGATGTCCTACTTCCCCTCGTGGTCCCGGCCCGTCATCGCGCGGTGGCGCGGCGACTCGGTCCGCGGGGCGAACGTGTTCCAGCGGCTGCGGGACGGACGGCTGGTGCTCGACCGCGCGGGCCGCGACCGGCTGGTCAGGGTGATCGACAAGTTCGTCGACTTCCGGATGGCACACCTGGGCGTCACCCGGCACGCGCTCCCCGAGGCGTTCCGGGAGCGGACCGGGCTGACCCGTCGCGGCATCCGCGAGCAGGGCGGCGAACACGACATCCTGGACGGCCGGGACCCCGGAACGTCGGGGTTCAGCATCCGGCACGTGCTCACCAACGCGGTGTACCGGCTCCTCGCGCTGCGCGCCGATCTGACCCACCCCGGCTCCGCTCCGGCCGACCAGTAGGCAGGCGAACGATGTCAGCATTCCGTGTCGCGGTCGTCGACGCGTTCGGCACGTCCTCCGGGTTCACCGGCGCCTTCGGCGCGGTGGGCGGCGAGGTGATCCAGGTCCTGAGCACGCCGGCCCCGCCGGTCGGCGTCGATCCGGTGGACGCCCGGGCCTTCAGCCATGTGCTGCTCCACGACGGCGAGTTGGACGTCCTGGCGGCACGGCTCGCCGCGCTGGGGCCGGTCGCGGTGCTGGCCGGCCGCGAGACCGGGGTGGAGCTCGCCGACGCCCTCTCCGAGCGGCTGGGCCTGGCCTCCAACGGCACGGCCCTGAGCAGCGCGCGGCGCGACAAGTACGTGCAGATCGAAGCCGTCAAGGCCCGGGGCGTCCCCGGCATGCGGCAGCTGCGGACCGGCGACGAAGCCGAACTGCTGGCCTGGCACGGCATGGTGGGCGGGACCGTGGTCGTCAAACCGCTGCGCGGCTACTGGGGTGCCGGCGTGTCGTTCTGCGACCGGCCGCAGGACTCGGTGGCCGCGCTGCGCGGGCTGCGCAGCCGCCGTACGGTGCTGGGCGAGCCGATCACCGAAGTCGTCGCCCAGGAGTACCTGGTGGGCGCCGAGTACATCGTGAACACGGTCAGTTGCGCGGGCGTGCACCAGCTGACCGACGCCTGGCGCACCGAGCGGATCGAGGCCAACGGGGTGCGGGACCTGGTGACCGCGCAGGTGCTGCTGCGCTCCGACGAACAGCCGGTCGGCGAACTCTTCGACTACGGCCGCCGGGTGCTGGACGCCCTCGGCATCCGGTACGGCGCGGCGCACCTGGAGATCAAGCTGACCCCGGACGGCCCACGGCTGGTCGAGGTGGGCGCCCGCGTGTCGGGGCTGCCCCCCTACACGACCGAGGTCCTGGGCGAGGGCCAGCTGGAGTGGACCGTCGACGCCTACGTCCGGCCCGAGCGGTTCCACGCCCGGGCGGGCCGGCCCTACCGGCGGCGGCACGCGTTCGCCTGGGCGGCGCTGGTCGCCCCGGCTTCGGGCCGGCTGCGGCGCTACCGCGCACTGGACCGGCTCGACCGGCTGGCGAGCTTCCGCTCCCTCACCGTGCTGGTGCGGCCCGGCGACGCGATCACCGCGACGACCTACGATCGCGAGTACCCGGCCACCCTGACGCTCGGCCACCCGGTGGACGCCGTCCTGCAGCGCGACCTCAACACGCTGCGCTACCTGGACGGCCCCGGGATGTACGAGATCACCCCGGCGGCCGACTGACGGGCTCGCCGGGCGCATCCGTGGATCCGTGCGGGCGGAAAGCGCGAGGGCCGGTCCGGGGGGCCCCCCCCCCCCGGGGGGGGGGGGGGGGCCCCGCCGGGCGGGGGGGGGGGGGCGGCGGGGGGCCCCCCCCCGGGGGGGGGGCGGGGGGGCCGGGGGGGGGCGCGGGGGGGGCGCCGGGGGGGGGGGCGGCCCCCCCCCCCCCCCCGGGGGGGGCCCCCCGCACCGGCCCTCGGCGCGCGGGGCGGCCGATCGGCGCGTGACCGTCAGCGGGCCGCGGTCTTGCGGGTGCGGCGGGAGACGGAGTCCAGGACGACGGCGGCCAGCAGCACGGCGCCGGTGATCATGTACTGGATGGCCTGGCTGACGTGGACCAGGTCGAGGCCGGTGGTGATGCTCTGGATCACCAGGATGCCGAGCAGCGCGGACCAGGTCTTGCCGCGTCCGCCGAACAGGCTGGTGCCGCCGATGACGGCCGCGGCGATGGAGTTCATCAGGACGTTGCCGCCGCCGAGGATCTTGTCGGCGGAGCCCTGCTGGGAGGCGTAGAAGAGACCGCCGAGGGCGGCCATCCCGGCGGAGATCATGAAGACCGAGATCCGGACCCAGGCGACGTTGATGCCCGCGCGCCGGGCCGCTTCCACGCCGCCGCCGACCGCGAAGATCTGCCGGCCGTAGCCGGTGCGGCGCAGCACGAAGTCGGTGACGACGACGACGGTCAGGAAGATCAGCAGGGGCAGCGGCAGGCCGCTGTCCTGGTTGAGCATGTAGGCGGCGGCCAGCGCGATGGCGGCGAGGACGCCGGTGCGCAGCGCGATCTCGCCGATCGGCCGGGCGGTGAGGCCGGCGGCGGTGCGGCGGCGGGCGTCGAGGAGCTGCCCGGCGGCGTAGAGCGCGGTGCCGAGGACGGCGAGGCCCCAGGCGTAGGCGATGTCGCCGTCGCCGAGGAAGTAGGAGCCCAGGTTGGCCAGGACGCCGTCGTGGACGACGTTGACGGTGCCCTTGTCGCCGAGGACGTACTGCTGCAGGCCGCTCCAGGCGAGCAGGCCGGCGAGGGTGACGACGAAGGCGGGGACGCCGATCTTGGCGAAGAAGAAGCCGTGCAGGGCGCCGATGGCGACGGCGGCGGCGAGGGCGATGAGGCAGGAGAGCCACTCGTTGTAGCCGGCGCGCGCGGACAGGTTGGCGGCGATGGCGGCGGAGGCGCCGGCGAGGGAGCCGAGGGAGAGGTCGATCTCGCCGAGGAGGAGCACGAAGACGACGCCGACGGCGATCAGGCCGGGGGCGGCGATCCACTGGGTGATGTGGGTGAGGTTGTCGGCCTTGAGGAAGTCGCCGGTGATGCCCTGGAAGATGCCGCCGATCAGGATCAGGCCGAGGACGACGGGCACCGAGCCGAGGTCGCCGTTCTTCAACTTCCGCTTGAACTCGGCGAGGTAGCCGGAGAGGCCGGACTCGCGGACGAGCAGGCGGGGGTCGACCGCGGCGGCGGCCGGGGCCGGGGCGGAGCTCTCGGTCGTCTGTTCGGTGGTCTGTTCGGTGGTCACTTCGCGTCCTCCGCGAGTCGGGCCTGGCGCCGGGTGACGGCGTTCTCGGTGGCGCCGGTGATGGCGGAGATGATCTCCTCGTGCGAGGTGCTCGCCACCTCGAAGACGCCGTTGTTGCGGCCCAGGCGCAGGACGGCGACGGTGTCGGCGACGGCCTTGACGTCGGCCATGTTGTGGCTGATCAGGATGACGCCGAGGCCGCGGTCGCGCAGCCGCTCGACGAGGTCCAGGACCTGGGCGGTCTGCTCGACGCCGAGGGCGGCGGTGGGCTCGTCCAGGATGACGATCTTGGGGTCGCCGACCAGGGCGCGGGCGATGGCGACCACCTGGCGCTGGCCGCCGGAGAGGGCGGCGATGGGTATCCGCACGCTCGGGATGCGAATGGAGAGGGTGTCGAGCAGTGCGCGGGCGCGCTTCTCCATGCCGACCTCGTCGAGCATGCCGAACTTCCTCAACTCGCGGCCGAGGAACAGGTTGCCGACCACGTCGAGGTTGTCGCAGAGCGCCAGGTCCTGGTAGACGGTGGCGACGCCGAGGGCCTGGGCGTCGTGCGGGCGGCCGATCGAGACCGCCGTGCCCTCCCACTCGATCGTGCCCTCGTCGACGGGGTGGACGCCGGCGATGGTCTTCACCAGCGTGGACTTTCCGGCGCCGTTGTCGCCCACCAGGGCCACCACCTCGCCGGCGTGGACCTCCAGGTGGACGTCGGTCAGCGCCTGGACGGCACCGAAGCGCTTGGAGACCCCGCGCAACGCCAGTACGGGTGCGCCTGTCACGTGAACCATCTCCTTCTTCCCGCGCGCGCCGTGATGGTGGGGTGGCGGCCGGGCTGGCCCGCGCGCCGTGCGGGGCGGGCGGGTGTGCGTGCGTAAGGGGCGTCGGGGCGGGGCTGGGCCCGCCGCTCGGTACGGGCGGTGCTCCCCCTCGGGGAGGTGGGGGGCACCGCCCGGCGGGACTACTTCAGGCCGGCGGTCGCGCAGGCGGCGGCGTAGTCGGCGGTGCAGATGTCGGAGGCCTTGTAGAGGCCGTCTGCGACGACGGTGTCCTTGATGTTCGCCTTGGTGACGATCTTGGGGTCGAGCAGCTTGGCCGGGATGCCCTTGTCGGTGGCGCTGTCGGCGGTGGAGGAGGCGACCGTCTTGACGTCCTTGCCCTGCAGCAGGTCGACCGCCAGCTCGGCGGCGCTGTCGGCGAGCGGCTTGTACGCCTTGTAGATCGTGTAGGCCTGGTCGCCGTTCACGATGCGCTGGACCGCGTCCAGGCCGGCGTCCTGGCCGCCGACCGGGACGGTGATGCCGGCGCCCTTGAGCTGGGTGATGATGGCGCCGGCCATGCCGTCGTTGGCGGAGTAGACGGCCTGGAAGCCGTCCTTGCCGAGCTGGGTGATCGCGGCGCCGATCTTCTGCCCGGCCACGGTGGGCTTCCACTCGCCGGACTGCTCGTAGACGACCTTCTTGACCTTGCCGTCGAGGACCTTGTGCGCGCCCGCCTTGAACTGGCCGGCGTTCGGGTCGGCCTCGTCACCGTTGATCATGACGATGTTCGCGTCCGCGGCCTTGCCGCCCAGGGCGTCCAGCAGGGCCTGGCCCTGGAGCTCGCCGACCTTCTCGTTGTCGAACGACACGTAGGCGGCGACCGGTCCGGTGGCCAGGCGGTCGTACGCGACGACCTTGACGCCCTTGGCGGCCGCCTCCTTGACCCAGGACTCGGTGGAGGTGGCGTCGAAGGCGTCCAGCACGATCACCTTCACGCCCTGGGCGATCAGGGTGTCGAACTGCTGCTTCTGCTTGGCGGCGCTGCCCTCGGCGTTGTTGTAGAGCACCTTGCAGTCCGCGCACAGCTCCTTGACCTTGCCCTCGATGAACGGGCGGTCGAAGGACTCGTAGCGCGCCGAGGACGCGTTCTCGGGCAGCAGCAGGCCGATGGACTTGGTGTCGCCGGAGGCGGCGGCATCCTTCTTGTCGCCGCCGGCCTTGCCGCACGCGGCCATGGACAGGGCCATCGTGACGGCGGCGGTGGCGATGACGGCGCGACGCATCGTTGCGTTCATGTGGGGGTGCCTCCCTGACGGCGCCGCAACGCTGCGGCGGGGTGGAGGGAGTCAATCCGGATCTGCCGGACGTAGTCAAGAAGTAAATCCAATGAGCGGCGAAGTTGGACTCATTCGTTATCTTCCTGAAGGCAACCGCCCGGACGATCATCGTCAGTCGCCAGGGGTGCGTACGACTCCGGGCGGAAACCCCTGGTAACGTCCTCGGGCGCGGGTTTCGGCCCGGTCGGACGGACCGGGCGGGCCGGGCACGGCCCTGCCATGCCCGGAGCCACTGCGTTCACTAGGTGTCGATGGCCAAGACGCTTGCGCCGTACCCCAGTTGCCGCCGGTCCGACTGGGAGACCCGCTCGGCCAGGCCGGCGCGGAGGGCCGAGGATAGGGTGGAAGGAGCCGCCGCGGAGGCTTGCAGGGATCCGACCGGGCGGAGGTGGATCATGGCGGACCACACGCGCTACATCAAGGCGCTCGCTCCAGGTGGCGGACAGCTGCTCGTCGAAGCGATCGACCTGGACGGCAAGGCGGGAACGGGGCCGGGCGGAGTCCGCACCGGCGACCAGCTGGTCGTGGGCGGGCTCCCGGATTTCGGTCCGGTCATGCAGACGGTGACGAGCCTGGCCCAGTCCTTCCAGCACGCACTGGAGCAGGCGAAGCCGAAGAAGGCCTCGGTCGAGTTCGGGGTCAAGGTGGCGGTCAAGAGCGGGGCGATGACCGCGCTGTTCGTCAACGCGGCCGGTGAGGCCGCAGTCAAGATCACCCTGGAGTGGGGCGGCTGACCGTCCGGAGAGCCAGTCGTGGGCGAGTACCGGACCCAGTACGACGTTCACCGCGAAGCCCTTTTGGCCGCCACGGTGCGGATCGTGACGAACCGCCCCGGCGGGAACCTCTACGGCACGGGATTCTTCGTCACCCGGGACTGGGTCCTGACGGCCGCGCACGTCGTCCTGGATACCGTCGCGCCCGCCGTGGTGTACCGGGGCAGGGAGTGGCCCACCGAGGTACTCGTACGGCTCCCGGCCGACGCCACGGAGACGTACGCTCTCCCCGACGTGGCGCTGCTCCGCGTGGGGACGGCCGAGGAGCCGATCCCGGACCACGACTGCATCGGCCTGACCGAGCTGCCGCTGACGGAAGGCGACGAGCTGTTCGCACTCGGCTGGCCGCTCGTCGACCACCGGCCGATGTTGGAGAGCATGAGGCTGGAGTACGCCGGTTTTCGCGAACCGGTCAACAGCCCACGGCTCCTCGTGACGAGGGGCAGCCAGGTCCAGCAGGGCGCGAGCGGAGCCGCGGCGATCCACCTCGACAAGGGGGGCGTGGTGGGCATCGTCAAGCTCAGCCGGGGCGTCGACTGGGACGCAGGCGCGGTCGTGGTGCCGACCGGGGTGATCCTCTCCGCGTTCCCGGCCTCGTTCGGGCTCCTGGAGAAGAACCGGGAGGCCTCGGCGTCGGTGAACAGCCGCGAGGCACTGGAGAAACGGCTCGGACTCGTCCTCGCCCGGATCGAGGACACCCTCAGCGACATGCCACCATCGTCCCGCAAGAGTCTGCTCCGCACGTTGGAAGGCGGATACGGAACGACGATCAGCGCCGAGGACCTGGCGGTGAAGCTCCTCGGACTCCCCCTGGAGCGGCTCCGGGACCTGCTCAAACAGCTGGTGCTGAGAACGAAGGACGCGGCCCCGGCGAAGCGGCTCCATCACGACGCGGCCTGCTGCGCCTGGGTGGGGGACCAGCCGTGGGTCACGCCGGACGGCGCGGCCAGACTCGCCGATGTGCACAAGTCCGCCGAACCGTGGATCGTCCACCTGCCCTGCACCAAGGAACGGACCTGGGAGATGTACGTCCTCCGCGCATCGTCCGAGCGTGACTGGGGCGTCGTGAAACTCGCCGGACTCGACGCCGGGAACGATCCGGGGACCACGTTGCCGGAGCAACTGTTCCACGCCGTCCGGGCGGAGCTGCTCCAGAACCTGTGCTTCATCGACACCAGCGACAAGGAGGCCGTCCGCAAGACGTGGCGGAAACGGCGCGACGAGGCCCTGGCCGAGGCCAGGGGCCTCCTCCTGATCCTCCCGGCAGGTACGGCCGAACTGGACGCGGACCTCCTGCGCGGACTGCGACACGAGTTCCCCGGCTGCACGTTCGCGATCTTCGCGCCAAGCCTGACGCCCGCGCTCGGAAAGCTCAGGGAGCTCGCGATCCTGCCCACCGCGCTGTCGTCCGAGCGCGAGAAACTCGCCGCGCGGCTCTACAAGGAGACGGTGTACCAACTCGAGAATGTGGCGGCACGACCATGACCGGACAGCTGAACTACCGGCGCGTCTTCGACCCCCCGATGCGACCCGCCGCGCCCACCCCCGGCGAGCCGGTCGGCGAACGGGTCGGCGACCGGACCATGGACCGGATCTACGTCTACGACGACGAGATCGTGCTCGCCGTGAACATCGCGCTGGCGACCGGCCGCCCCCTGCTGGTCCGGGGCAACCCGGGTACCGGGAAGACCTCGCTGGCCCCGAACGCGGCCCGGCAGCTGCGACGCCGCTTCTACCGCAAGACCATCTCCTCCCGCACCCAGGCGCGCGACCTGCTGTGGACCATCGATGAAGTCGCCAGGCTCAGCGACGCCACCGGGGGTGGGCAGGCCCGTCCCCGCCCGGAGTACGTGGTGCCGGGAGTCCTCTGGTGGACCTTCGACCCGGACTCGGCCCGCCGCCGCGGGCTCGACGCTGCGGAGTCGACGACGCTGCCGGACCCCAACGAGGGCACGCCGCACGCCGCCGAGGCCGTCGTCCTGCTGGACGAGATCGACAAGGCCGACCCCGACGTGCCCAACGACCTCCTGGAACCCCTCGGCTCCTACTGCTTCCGACGCGAGGACGGGCCGCTCGTCGCTGCCCCGGTGGCGCCGCTCGTCGTGATCACCACCAATGACGAACGCGAGCTGCCCAAAGCATTCCTGCGGCGCTGTGTCGCGCTGGAGCTGCAGCCGCCCGATCCCGATCGGCTACGGGACATCGCCCGCGCGCACTTCCCAGACCAGACCGACAAGCTCTTCGCCGACATCCTGCTGTCCTTCCCCCCGGCGGCCGATGCCACGGACGGCCCGAAGCAGACCGGAGTGAAGGTCCGGGTGAGCATCGCGGAGTACCTCGACGCCATCGCGGCCTCGGTCAACCTCGGGATCCGCCCGGGACACGACCTCTGGAAGGCCGTCCTCCGTGCCACCGTCCACAAGCCGACCGAGCTGGATCAGCCATGACCTTCCAGCCGCCGCACACCCGCGCCGCGATCCACCGACGACACGGGACCGACCGCCGCCCGCCGAACGCGCTCGGCGACCTGGTCCGGGTCGCCGCCGAGCTGCGCCCCGAGACACCGGAGGTCCTATCCCTGGCCGCCGCCATGCTCGGCATCGGCTCCGGCACCCCCGTCCCCCACGCCGCGCGACCAACGCCGACACCGACACCGACCGCACCACCGTCTCCGGCACGAGCCGCCGAAACGCCCCCGCCCGCGCGCGGACGAGGCCCCGGGGAGGACCCCGCCGTACGGCCAGCCGGCGACGATCCCCGACCACCACGCCCGGTGACCGCCGAGCCGCTGCCCGCCGTGCTCCTGCCGCCACGGTCGGCCCCAGCGTCGGTGACCGCGCTGCTGGACGCGGAACGGCCACCAGCGACGGGACCTCCGACTCCGTACGGGTTGGGAGCCGAACTGTTCCGCGCCGACCACCAGCGGGCGATCATCGCGGAGCTCGCCGCCGTCGAACGCCCGGGCACCGAGGTCGACGTCGCCCGCCTGCTCGACCTACTGACCACCCGCCGGCCGATCCGGGACGTCCCCCTGGCGACGACCAGGACCACCCGCGCGGGTCTGCACCTCCTCCTCGACACCGGGCCGTCGATGCGCCCGTTCCTGCGGGACCTGCGCCTGCTCGTGGACCGCGCACGGACGGTCGTCGGGCAGGACGGGGTAACCACGCTGCGCTTCTCCGGCGCGCCGAGCAGCGTGCGGTCGCTGACGCACGGGGGCCCGGCACACACCTATTGCCCCCCGCGGTCCCCGCGCGCCGTCCTGGTCGCGACGGACCTGGGGGTCGCCGCGGCGGCCACGGGCACGGCCTCGGGCTCGCGCCGTGCGTGGTCCGCCTTCGCGCGGACGCTGCACGAGGTGGGCTGTCCGCTGATCCTGCTGGTGCCCTATCCGCCCGACCGCCGACCGGCCTGGAGCGAGCGCCGGTTCGCCTCGGTCACCTGGGACCGGGCCACGGACGTCGGCCGGGCTCGCCGCGCCGCCGACCACGCGGCCGACCTCCTCCGGAGCCCCTGGTGAGCGCGGACCAGCGGATCACTGACCTGCGCGGACTCAACCCCGCGGCGGCCGACCTGGCGCTCGCCTGCGCACTGGCCGTGCGGGTGGAGCCCCCGCTGCTGCGCGGCCTGCGCCTCCTGCTCCCGGGCGCTGGCGCCGCCGCGGAGGCCGACCTGTACTTCAGCGATCTGGTGACCGCCCGGGACGTCACCGCGATCACGCTGGACCCGTCCGTGGCCCGTGTGCTGCGTGCCGAGCTCGCGACACCGGAGCGCGCGAGGCTGCTCGACGAGGCGTGGCAGCTCGTACAAGCCGCGCACCGTGACGCGCACTGGTCGGTCCGGCTCGAAGAGCAGGTGAACTACCTCGATGCCGCCCGCCCGCCCGATGCACAGCGGACGATCGAGGACCTGCTGCTCGCCGGCCTGGCCGAGCTGGCCCAGCTGCCGAACCGGAAGGGCGTGGCCCGCTGGCTGCTGGGCGCGATCGCCCGCTTCCCGGCCGAGGTCGCCGGGGCGGCGGTGACCCGCGCCGCCCACGTCGCCGCCGGGGCGCTGCTAGACGGCCGCGCCGACCGGGTCGGCGAACTGCTGACGCCGGAGGAGGGGGAGGCGTGGCTGCCGTGGCTGCTCGACGCCCTGCCGACCACCACCCTGCACGTCCGACTGCTCGACGGAGCGGTCGTCCTGGGCGCGACCGATCCGGCCGCGCTGCCCCTGAGCGGAGTCCCGCAAACGGACCCCCTGGTGGTCGAGGTGCGCTGGCAGGACGGCGAGCGGGCGAGGAGCGTCCGGGTCGGCGTCGCCCCCGATGAACCCGTCCGGGTCGAGACCGGGACGGACCTGGTGACGCTGGTGTTCCTGTCCGGGCTGGCGTACCAGCTCACCCCGAGCGACCGGACGGCGCGCGTCGACGCCTCGTGGCACGCGGCCGTCAAGGCCGGGCTGCGGCCCTGCCTGGGCCGGGAGGAGGAGCTGGCGGGGCTGCGTCTGATGCTCACGGAACCGCGCTTCGACCGGTCGTGGATCGCCGTGTGGGGACCGCGTGGCAGCGGCAAGTCCGTGCTACTGGTCGCGGTCGCGGACGAGCTGCGCAGGCAGGGGATCGCCGTGATCGAGCACTTCTACGGCTCGGGCCCGCCCGAACGCGATGACCTCGCGATGTTCATCCGCTCGTTCAACTCCCAACTACGAGCGGAGTACTCGGACTTCATCCCGATGGCAATCAAGGGGCCCGAGGAGTCCGGTTTCACCGGCCTGGCCTTCACCATGATGCAGAAGGGCGTGTTCGAGGCCCGTCCGCTGGTGATCGTGATCGACGGTCTGGTGGCTGACGGGGACGGCCCGGACCGCTTTCCGCCATACGACCTCATGCCCGGCAGTTTCGACACCGGCGTCCGCTACCTGGTGGGAGTGCGGACCGCAAGCCGGTCGCTCGCCCCTCCGCGCCCGGATCAGGACGTCGAGGAGGTCCACTTCCGGCCCCTCACCGAGCGGAGCGACCGGTGGGTCTGCCGTGCCGTGCTCGCGCGCGAACGCGACACCGTGGACGGCGCATTCACCTTCCCACCCGACGACGACACGCTCGTCGACCTGGTGGATGCGCTGCCGGGACTGCTCGATCGGCTGATCAGCTGGTTGCGCCGTCAGCCCGCGAGCACGGTGGACATCGACGACATCCCGCCTTCACTGACGACCCAGTGGGAATCCGAACTCCTGACCCTGGATTTCGAGTTGGGCTATGCCCCACGGTCCATGCTGCTGCAGCTCACGGCGGCAGACGGTCTCAACACCTGGGCCGACTGCGAGCAGGCTTCCTCCCTGGTGGCTGGGGAACGGGACTGGCCGCGATTCAAGGAGACGTGCACTCGACACCGCCTGGTCGAGCCCTCGGAGTTCCACGACGTGGTCCGCCTCGCCGACGCCTCAGTCGGAGAACGTCTGCGGGAACTCGACCCCGGGGGCAGCGGGTTGCGGGGCGCCCACCTGGCTCTCAGCAGCGGTGCCGGTCTCGGGCCCCCGCTGTCCGTGGAACGCGCCTCCCGAACGCTCCGGGCGGCCGCCATCCACCACGCACTGCAGGAAGCCGAGCACGTCTCCAACGCCTCCCTGCTCTGCCTCAACCTGAGGTACCTGCGGGCCCGGTACGCCGACGATCCCGCCGGTCTCGTGGCCGACATCGCCAGAGTCACCGAGCGGCCCAGCGATCCCGCCACGGCGGCCGTGGCACACGTCCGCCAAGCCGTCCACGCCCTGGCCGCCGCACATGTCCCGCCGGACGCCTTCGCGGCGCAGCTGTACGACCGGATACACGCTGTCCCGCCGCCGCATCCGGGTCTGCTCGACGAGGTCGTCAAGGAGCCCTTGGCGCGTCCGCCGCTCGCCGTTTCTCGCGTCCTACGCGAGGACGAGCTGCGGCGCGGGTCCGGCACGATCCGTTTCGACGAGGAGCCGTACCTGGCCTGCGCGCTGATTTCGTCCGGATCACTCGTCCTGTCGGGACGGCGGACCGTGCGGGTCCCCGACCTCGGACTGACGACTCCCATTCCCGGCACGCCAATGCGCGGGGCCGTGACGGGCCCGGTCGATCACCTCGTCACCTGGTCCGATCACGAGGTCGTCGCCGTCAGCCTGACTCCTCCCTCGATGCCGAGCCCCGTGCTCGGGCCGCCCATGGTGCAGGTCGACTTCGCCGCGGCCGTCCCGTCCGGCGCGGTCCTCGCCTCCGCGGACGGCACCGTCCAGCACCTCTCCTCCGTCCGGCCGAACCTCAGCCGCCTGCTGCTCGGGCACGGCGCCCGCATCACCGCCGCCGCGGAGCACGGGGCCCTGCTCACCGCCAGTGCGGACGGCACCGTCCGACTCTGGGACGCCGAGCACGACCGGGCTCGGGTGTTCACGGACGGCCGCGGTGCCGTCCGTTGCCTGGAACTGACGCTCACCGGAACCGGGTTCGTCACGGGCGGGGACGACGGATGGGTACGGTGGTGGGACCCGGGCGCCTCGGGGACCGCACCCGTCGCCCGGCGGGCCGGCCACGAAGGGCCGATCCTGGCGCTGAAGGTGCTGAAGGAAGGCCGGGTGGTCACGGCCTCGGCCGATGGCACGCTGCGGATCTGGAGTCCGAGTGCCGTCGAACCGCTGGTCCTCACCGGGCACGAGGACGCCGTGACGGGCTGCGCCGAGACGTCGGCGGGCATCCTCTCGTGGAGCGCGGACGGCACCGTCCGGCGCTGGTCGCTGCTGGGAGGTCCGGCCTTGGAGGTCGCGCGCGGTTTCCCGGGCGGGATCCGATCGGTCGCCGTGGTCGGCGAGGTCTACGCGGTGCTCTGCGGCGACCACTCGGTCGAACGCCGGGTCCTGCGGTCCGGGCCGGAGACGCCCCGCGAAGCACTGGGTGCCTTGGCCGTCCTGGGGGACAGCGCCATCGTGAGCGTGGGCCCGGGCATGGTGACGGTCAGTCGGGACGGCAACGTCGAACCGTACGAGGCGCTTCCCTTCGTCCCGACCGTGGTGTCGGTCGCTCCTGACAGCCGGCAGGCCACCGCCCTGGACGTCGCCGGGCGTGTTCAGCCTCTCGGGCTCTGGAACGCGCCGGGCTCCGAGTCCGCATCCGCAGTGGGGGCCGGCACGGCCCTGCCGGGCATGGAACAGCTCGCCTCCCTCCCGGGAGATGTACTCGCCCTATCCTCGGGCCAGAACGTATGGCTGGCCGGCGCATCCGTCATCACCACCGAGGTTCCGGCTCCCGTCACCTCACTCGCACCCGTGGGCATCGATCTGGCCGCGGGGACGGCCACCGGCAACGTCCATCTGCTCGATCGGGGCACCGGGATCGCCTTCCGCGTCCTCACGAGCGGCCCGGAACCGGTCGAGGCCGTGACCGCGGTCGGTCGCGACCAGGTCGCGACCGGCGGGCCGGACGGCACGGTCCGGCTCCTGCCGCTCGCCGCGGCAGGTTCGACCGAGCAGTTGCTCGGCCATGCAGGCGCCGTCACCGCACTCGTGGGCGTCGGCGAGCGGCTGGTCTCCGGGGGTGCGGACGGCCGCCTGCTGCTCTGGCAACCCGGCATCGCCAAGCCACTGCACACCGTCGAGCTGTACGGCGCCGTCACCGCGCTCGCGGCCGGCGACGGCTGGCTGGCCGCCCGTGACGCCACCGGGAGCCTGTGGCTGCTCGAACTCCAGGAGCCGGGGACGCTGGAGGCCACCTCGGTCGCCGCTCTCCTCCCCTCCTCCCCCGACGATCGGGCACCCGATGGCCTGGTCATCGCGGAGTTCCGGTTCCTCGCCGATACCGACGTCGAACTGTCCGCGGCGACCGCCCGGGCCGGGAACATCGACCTCCCGATCGACCTGTGGTTCGCCCCCACCGTCGATGGAACCCCGCAGCCCGCTGTTCGGGACATCAACGGCGTGCTGCGACTGCCGCTCTGGCTGCGCGCCGGCGAGTCGATCACGCTCTGGGCGGTATCCGCGTCCGCGCCACCCGGCCCGGCCGTGCTCGACTGCCTGATCTCCTCACCTCGGCTCAGCGGTGGACGCGGCTCCCTGACCTACCCGTTGCTGACTTCACGGCCAGATCTCACCGATCCGGACCTTTCCGTCCGGGAAGGTCGTAACGGTGTCGCCGAAGCGTGAGGGCCTCGATGTCCTGATGACGGTCTCGCGTTTCCTTCCGCCGCTGCCGTACTGCGCCACCTGCCCGCACCGGGTCGGCCTTGCGGTCGGCCCGGGTGGCGGGAGTCTTCTGGTCGACTCCACGCGGGTTCGGCGGTTGCGAGTCCGGGTCTCCGGCCGCTCCGGCGCCCGTGGTGCCCGCCGCCGCGCGGGCGGGGAGTCAGCTTGTACGGCGCGTACGTACGTTCGGTGGGCGTGCAGTGCGTCCATGACCTGGGCGGCGGGGATCGTGGAGGTGGTGCGGAAGACGGCGATCTCCCCGAGGTGGGCCAGGGTGTCCGTGAGGGCGGGCGCCCTCGGCGGTACGGTAGACGACCGGATCGCCGCCGAGCACCGGGAGTTGGAGGAAGGTACGGTCGTAGCGGAAGTGGACGGTGCCGCCCCCAGCCGGGACGGGCCTCGGTTCGTCGGGCTCCTCAGGCGGCGGGTGCCTTGAGGACGCGCAGGAGCCGGGTGACCTCCGTGGCCATCGCGGTGCGGCCCGGGCCGAGGTAGCGGCGGGTGTCGACGAGCGACGGGTCGTCGTCGAGGGTGCGCCGCACGGCGCCGGTGAAGACCCGGTTGAGGTGGGTGGCGATGTTCACCTTCGTCATGCCGTGGTCGACCGCGCGGGTGAGGTGCTCGTCGGCGACGCCGGAGGAGCCGTGCAGGACCAGCGGTGCCGGGACGGCCGCGCGCAGTTCGGCGATCAGGGCGAAGTCCGGGACGGCGTCGCGGGTGGCCATGGCGTGGGAGGTGCCGACCGCGACGGCGAGGGCGTCGACGCCGGTGGCGGCGACGAAGGCGGCCGCCTCGCCGGGGTCGGTGCGGGCGCCCGGTGCGTGGACGCCGTCCTTGCCGCCGACCTCGCCGAGTTCGGCCTCCACCCACACACCGGCCGTGTGGCACCGGGCGACGACCTCGGCGGTGGCGCGGACGTTCTCCTCGTACGGCAGCACGGAGGCGTCGAACATCACGGAGGAGAAGCCGAGTCGGACGGCCTCGGCGACGAGGTCGGCGGAGGTGGCGTGGTCGAGGTGGACGGCGACCGGCACGGCGGCGGCGCGGGCGGTGGCGAGCACGGCGGCGGCGATCGGGGCGAGCGCGCCGTGGTAGCGGACGGCGTTCTCGCTCAGCTGCAGCACCACCGGGGCGGCGGCGGCCTCGGCGCCCGCCACGATGGCCTGGGCGTGTTCGAGCTGGACGACGTTGAAGGCGCCCACGCCGCGTGTGGCCTTCGCCGCGGGGGTGACGATGGCGCCGGTTCCGGCCAGGGGCATCAGGAACTCCTCGGAGGGTGGAGGGGTCGGACGTCCACCAACGGCCGCAGGCGCCGGCGGACGTCGGGGTCGAAGTCGCCGGCCAGCGGCGCGGCGACGGCGGCGGCGGACAGGGCCACCGCCTCGGCCAGCCGCTCCGGCCAGGGGGCGGCGTCGACCAGGCCGAGGGTGAGGGCGGCGACGGCGGCATCGCCCGCCCCGGTGGGGTTCCCGGCCAGCTGCTCGGGCGGCCGGGCCTGCCAACTCCCGTGCGCGGTAAAGGCGATGAGTCCGTCCGGGCCGAGCGAGGCGACCACCGCCCCGGCTCCGCCGGAGAGCAGCGCGGCTGCGGCGGCGGCCGGGTCCGCCAGGCCGGTGGCGGCGGCGAGTTCATCGACGTTCGGTTTGACCAGGTCGGGGCCGGCGGCCAGCGCGGCCCGCAGGGCGGCGCCGTCCGCGTCGACCACCGCCGGGACGCGGTGGTCGTGGGCCAGCCGGACCAGTCGGGCGTAGGCGTCCTCGGGGACGCCCGGCGGCAGGCTGCCCGAGAGCACGACGGCCGCGGCCCCGGGCAGCAGCCGGCGGAGCCGGTCTAGCAGCCGGTCCCAGTCCTCGGCCGGGACGGCCGGGCCCGGTTCGAGCAGGATGGTGGCGTCCCCGGCGCTCTCGTCCACCACCGCCACCGTGCGGCGGGTCTCCCCCGCGATCGGCAGCAGGCTCTCGGGCAGGCCGGCCTCGGCGAGTTCGCGCCGCAGCGCCGCCCCCGCCGTTCCTCCCGCGAAGCCGGTGACCACGCTCGCGCGGCCGAGGGCGTGCAGCACCCGGGCGACGTTGACGCCCTTGCCGCCGGCCCGTTCGGCCTTCGCCCGCACCCGGTTGCTGCCGTGCGGGCGCAGCCGGTCGACCCGGTAGGTGACGTCGAGGGCGGTGTTGAGGGTGACGGTGAGGATCATCGGGCGTCCGCCTGTCGGAGCCGGTCGCGGGCGAGCAGGGCGGCGCCCTGGCAGCCGGCCCGGTGGCCGAGCGCGGCGGGGAGGATCGGCGGCAGGGTCTGGAAGCTGAGCCGCCGGGCGACCGCCGCGCGCAGGGGTGCGAGGTAGGCGTCGCCGGCGCGGGCGAGGCCGCCGCCGATGACGATGCGCTCGGGGTCGAGCAGGGTGATCGCGCTGGTCAGGGCGTCGGCGAGCGCCTGGATCGCCTCGGTCCAGACGGTGGCGGCGGCCCCGTCCCCGGCGGCGGCGCGCTCGCCGACGTCCTCGGCGGTGGCGCCGCGCTCCCCGGTGGCGGCGGCGTAGCGGCGGGCGATGGCGGCGGCGGAGGCGACGGTCTCCAGGCAGCCCCGGCCGCCGCAGGGGCAGGCGTCGCCGCCGGGCCGGACGACCAGGTGGCCGAGTTCGCCGGCCCGGGCGTGGCTGCCCGGCACGGCCTGCCCGTCGGACATGACGGCGGCGGCGATGCCGGTGCCGACCGGGACGAAGAGGAAGTCCCGGCTGCCGCGCCCGGCGCCGAGGCGGGCTTCGGCCAGGCCGCCGGCCCGGACGTCGTGGCCGAGCGCCACCGGCAGGCCCAGGTCGGCGGCGAGCCGGTCCCGGACCGGCAGCCGGTGCCAGCCGAGGTTGGCGGCGAGGACGGCCGTCCCGGACGGCTCGTCGACGATGCCGGGCACCGCGATGCCCACGGCGGCCGGGCGGTGCCGGTCGGCGAGTTCGCGGGCCGCCGCCAGCACCGTCCCCAGGACGGCGTCCGGGCCGCGCTCGGCGCCGGTGGGCCAGCTGTCGGCGCACCGCAGGACGCCGTCCTCGTCGGCGGCGCCGCCCTTGATGCGGGTGCCGCCGACGTCGAGGGCGATGACGGTCGTCACGGCTGGTTCAGCACGATGGAGCGGGTGAGGTTGAGCGGCTGGTCGGGGTCGAGGCCGCCGGCCCTGGCCAGGTCGACGGCCAGGCGCTGGGCACGCACCAGGTCGGCCAGCGGGTCGAGGGCGGTCACCGAGGTGGCGGCGCCGATGGCGCGGACCTGCTCCAGCAGCCCGGCCGGCGGCTCGCCGAAGAACCACACCAGGCGGCCGGGGGCGGCGATGCTGATCGGGCCGTGCCGGTACTCCATCGCCGGGTAGGACTCCGTCCAGGCGCGGGCGGCTTCGCGGAGCTTGAGCGCCGCCTCGTTGGCCAGGCCGGCCGTCCAGCCGGTGCCGACGAAGGTGAACTGGCCCGCGGTGACGGCGCCTTCGGGCAGCGGCTCGGCCAGGGCCCGCTCGGCCTGCTCGGGCAGGTCGGCCGGGGCGAGGCCGAGGTGGCCGCGCAGCAGGGTGAGCGCGGTGGTGGCGAACCGGGTCTGCACCACGGACTTCTCGTCCGCGAACTCCAGGTCGACGACGGTGGTCGCGGCGGTGCGGACCGGGGTGTCGAGGTCGCCGGTGAGCGCGGTGCTCGGGAGGTGCCGGGCCCGGGCGAGGGCGGCGAGCACTTCGGTCGTGGTGCCGGAGCGGCTGATGGCGAGCAGCCGGTCGTAGCGGCGGGCGGCCGGGAACTCGGAGGCGGCGAACGCGTCGGTCTCGCCCAGGCCCGCGGACTCGCGCAGCGCGGCGTAGGCCTGCGCGATGTAGAGGGACGTGCCGCAGCCGATGACGGCCACCCGCTCGCCGGTCCCCGGCAGTCCGGCGGACTGGAGGTCCAGGGCCCGGCGCCAGCACTCCGGCTGGCTGGCGATCTCCTGCTCGACGTGGCTCATGACGACTCCCCCTCCTGCGCATTTCTGCGCAATGCCTGCTTGGTTTTGAGCAGTAGCGCCTATTTCTTACTACGCGCACTCAGCTGTGAGCAATGCCGCCCGCAGCGCGGGACCGCTCCGGCGCCGCCCCGGGCCCGCCGTCAGCGCCGGTCGAGGAGCAGCCGGCCGCGGTGCGGCAGATCCCGGTCGACCCCGAGGGCGCGGCCGCAGGCGGTGGCGGCCACGGGCTCGGGCTCGGACTCGTGCTCAACTCGGACTCGTGCTCGGGCTTGGGCTCGGCCTCGTACTCGGACTCGGACTCGGACTCGGACTCGGACTCGGACTCGGACTCGGCCAGCGCTCCCCGCTCCGGCCGCCCCGCGCGATTTGGTCGAACCGATCCTTGTCGGGCGAGAATGCGTGCGCCGCGATTCGAGTCGAAGGGAAGCAGATGAGCACGATCCCGGTGGAGATCGACACCCCGGACATCCTGGTCGATCCGGACGTCCTCGCCCGCAACATCGAGCGCATGGCCGACGCGCTCCGGGCCAAGGGCCTCGGGCTGCGCCCGCACGCCAAGACCCACAAGATGCCGGAGATCGCCGCGCGGCAGCTCGCCGCGGGGGCCGTCGGGCTGACGGTGGCGACCATCGGGGAGGCCGAGGTCTTCGCCGAGCACGGCGCCACCGACCTCTTCATCGCCTACCCGCTCTGGATCGGGCCCCGGCAGGCGGAGCGCCTGCGCGTGCTCGGCGGCAAGGCGCGGATCGCGATCGGCACGGACTCCGCCGAAGCCGCCGAGGCGGCGGGCCGTCACCTCGGGGCCGCGGCCGGCGACATCGAGGTCCTGGTGGAGATCGACAGCGGCCACCACCGCAGCGGCGTCGGCCCGGAGCAGGCCGTGACGGTGGCCCGGGCGGCGGCCGGGGCCGGGCTGCGCGTCGCCGGGGTGTTCACCTTCCCAGGCCACGGCTACGCCCCGGGCATGCCCGCGAAGGCGGCCGACCAGGAGCAGCAGGCCCTCGGACGGGCCGCCGAACTGCTCGCCGCCGCGGGCTTCGAGGTCACCCGGGTGAGCGGCGGCTCCACCCCGACCGCGGAGCTGACCGGGACCTCGGCGGTCACCGAGGCGCGGCCGGGCGTCTACGTGTTCGGCGACGCCCAGCAGCTCGAACTCGGGCGGTGCACCCTGGCGGACATCGCCCTGACGGTCGCGGCGACCGTCGTCAGCCGGCACGAGGGGGACGACACCACGCCCCGGCGGCTCGTCCTGGACGCGGGCAGCAAGGTCCTCGGCGGCGACCGTCCCGCGTGGACGTCGGGCTTCGGCCGGCTCATGGACCACCCCGAGGCCCGCATCACGGCACTGTCCGAGCACCACGCCACCGTGGTCTGGCCCGCCGGCACCGAGCTTCCCGCCCTCGGCGAGCGGCTGCGCGTGATCCCCAACCACGTCTGCGTGGCGGTCAACCTCGTCGACGACGTCGCCGTGGTCCGCGGCGGCGAGCTGGTGGACCGCTGGCGGGTGGCCGCCCGCGGCCGGAACGCCTGACCGGGGCACCCCGGGACCCCTCCCCGCGGCCGCCGACCGGCCGGTGCACCGAGGCGGGCGACCTGCTCCGTTCCAGCCGATCACCATGATGCGAACATTGAAAGTTGCTAATATTGGCAACTGCGAGAGGGGAATCAGGGCGCGCTTGTCACCGCACCGGTGTGCGCGGTTTCGCTCGCTCCGTTCGTGGTGCCGGACGCCTCAAGGCGTCCGGCAGCAAGAGGGCGGGGCCGGGGCACGCCGGTCGGGCGTCCTGAACCTCCCAGCCACCGGTGGTCGTCGGGGTCTCGCTCCGGCTCACCGCCGCCCCGGGCGTGCTGCGAAGGGGCGGCGGTGAGCATCCACGGAGCATCGGAGCAGGTCGACGGCCTCGGACCAGCCCGGCTCGGGCATGATCATCACACGGCCGGGATTGCTAGAGTCGCCCGTGTGATGTCCTACCCGGGCCCGCCCCCGAGGAAGAACGTGAGCCCGGTGAGCGCCGACACCCCACGACAGCCGCCGGTCGTCGCCGTGCCGCTGTACCAGCACAAGGCCGAGTTCTTCAAGACGCTCGGCCACCCCGTCCGCATCCGGGTCCTGGAACTGCTCAGCGAGCGCGAACACGCCGTCGCGGAGCTGCTCGTCGAGGTCGGCGTCGAGCCCGCCCACCTGTCCCAGCAGCTCGCGATCCTCCGCCGCGCCGGGCTGGTCCTCTCCCGCCGGGAGGGCGCCACCGTCCTCTACCAGCTCACCACCCCCGAGGTCGCCGACCTCCTGGCCGTCGCCCGCTCCCTCCTCGGCACCCTCCTCACCGACCGGGCCGAACTCCTCGACGAGCTCCGCACCGACACCGGCCCCCACTGACGGCCACCGGGATTCCCCGCGGGGAAACCACCGCCCCGACCGCCCCCGACCGGCCTCGCCGCCGAGCGGCGCGCCCGGCTACGCTGGACGGCGCCGACGAGGGAGCGCGAGGCGGGGGGCCGATGAACCAGCGCGACGGAACGGACACGGAACGGCAGTTGACGCGGGCTCGCCTGGACGTCGAGCTCTTCGCGGAGCGGCTGCGGCTGGACGACGACGCGCCGCGGGCGACCAGGCTGCGCTACCAGCTGGAGCTCGCGGAGGGCCTGGACCGGCTGAGCGAACTCCTCAGCGGCTCCGCGAACATGCCGGCCCGGCTGGACGAGTTGGAGGCGGTGCTCGCCGAGCGCGTCCGGCTCGGGCGGCTGGTCCTCGTGGACCAGGACTGCCGGCCCTGGCTCGCGCAGGCGCTGGTCGAGCAGGCCAGGTGCATCGGCCTGCGCCAACGCCGCACGGAGGCGGTGGCACCTGCCCGCGAGGGCGTCGCACTCTTCCGGGCGCTGACCGCCGAGGAGCCGGACGAGTACCGCCGGCTGCTCGCCGCCGCACTGGAGAACCTCGCCAACCAGCTCTCCCCGCAGGCCACCCGCGCCGAGGCGGTCGGGACCGTCCGGGAGGCGGTGGAACTGCGCCGGGTCGAGGCCCGGGTGCGGCCCGGGCCGCGGAGCGAGAACGGACTCGCCTCCGCGCTGGCGGATCTCGGCATGCTGCTCGGGGAGACCGGCGCGTTCGCCGCCGCCGTCGACGTCCTGCGCGAGTCGGTGGGCCGCTACCGGGCGCTCGACGGGGCCCGGCAGGCGGACGACGAGGGGTACTGGGCCGCGCTGTCGACCTTCGCGCAGGTACTGCGGCACACCGGCGCGGGCGAGGGGGCCGAGGCGCGGGAGTGCCGGGCCCTGATGGCGGCGGTCCACCGCCGCGTCGCGGTCGAGAGCCCCGAAGGGCTGGCCGCCGTCAACGCCCTGCTCGGCGACCACGGTTTCGCGATGGCGGAGACCGGCCTTCGCGACCTGCCCGCGCCCCGCCCCGAGGACGCGCCGCCGGCCCCCTGGGCGCGGATCGAGGAACTGGCCGCCCTCGCAAGCGAACAGAGCGCCCGCGGGGACCACGCCGGGGCGCTCGCCACCCGCCGCGATGCGGTGGCCCACTGCCGGAGCCTGCGCCAGGACGACCCCCGGGCCGTCCTCGGGCTCGCCGCCACGCTCCACGACCTGGGCCTCCTCCTCGGGACGATCGGCCGCCCGGCAGAGGCGATCGCGCCCCTGACGGAGGCGATCGGCCTGCACCGCCGCCTGCTGCGGTCGTACCCCGGGCCGATCCGCCCGCTGCTCGCGGGATCCCTCGACGCCCTCGGCTCCCGCCTCGCCTCCTGCGGGCGCCACCGCGAGGCGCTCGCCGCGACGACGGAGGCCGTCGAGCTGATGCGCCTCGCCGTCGACGCGCCCTCGGACGCACCGCTCCCCGGCGGCGGCCCGGCGCCGGGGAGCGGGGCCGATCCCGCCACCCGGACCCGCGAACTGGCCAGGATCCTGAACCGGTTGAGCATCCGCTACGCCGATCTGGAGCGCCACCAGGACGCCCGCACCGCGTCCCGGGCGGCGGTGTCCCGCTACCGGAGCGCCCCGCCGCCGGAGGACGAACTCTCCGGGCTGGTCCACGCCCTCGCCAACCTGGCACTGCGCGAGGCCCGCCTGGAGCACACCGATCCCGTCCCGGCACTGGTCGACGAAGTCCTGACCCTCCTCGGCGGCCCGCTGCGCTCCGCCCCCGGCGCCCGCCTCGACGGACTCGCGGACTCCCTGAACTGGCTCGCCTGGTACCTCCGCACCCACCACCACCGCCGCCGGGCCCGCGCCACCTCCCGCGCCGCAGCCGCCCTACGCCGCCGGCGCTGAGCCGCCCGGGTCCGGAGCCTGCCGTCGCATCCGCGCGCTCTGCCGGCCGCCCGACGCGGACCGTGAAGCTGTCACCGGTCGGCCTGTCGGCCGATCGGGTCGTTCCCGGGCCGGATTCGTGTGCGATCCGGTGGGTGGCGGGCCGTCAGGGCCGTGTCCGCCCTACCGTCGCGTGGTGCCGGGCCCGGGACGGCTCGTCGGGCCCGCGCGTCCCACAGAGAGGTGGAAGCCATGTCATCGGTCCACAACGGCGGAACCGCGCCCTCGGGACGTCTCCGACGGCTGCGCCGCCGAGCGCTCGCCGCGCTGGCGGTCACCGTGCTCGGCACCGCCGGCGCGGTCCTGCCGGTGGCGGCGGCGCACGCGGCGCACGCGCAGCGGCTGCTCTACATCGCGAACCTGCGCGGGAACTCGGTCTCGGCCTACGACCCGTCGACCGACACGGTGGTCGCGACCATCCCGGTCGGCCGCAACCCCGAGGGAGTGGCCGTCTCGCCGGACGGCACGCAGGCGTACGTCACCAACGACAGCGACAACTCGGTGTCGGTGATCGACACCGCCACCAACACGGTCACGGCGACCTTCCCGGTCGGCCGGCTCCCGGGCCCGGTCGCGTTCTCCACGGACGGCGCCCACGCGTACGTCGGACGCTTCGTCAGCCCGGGCGTCGGCGGCGTCGACGTCATCGACACCGCCACCCGGACGGTCACCACGACCGTCACGGTCGGCAACCAGCCGTTCGGCATCGCGATGACCCCGAACGGCCGGAGCGCCTACGTGGCCAACTTCGTCGGCAGCTCGGTGTCGGTGATCGACACCGCCAGCAACACCGTCACCGCCACCATCAGCAGCGGCACCGCCCGGACCCCCGCCGCCGTGGCGATCACCCCGGACGGCACCCACGCCTACACGGCCAACTTCAACAGCAACAACGTCTCCGTCATCGACACGGCGACCAACACGATCACCTCGACCATCCCGGTCGGCTCCGGTCCCGGCGGCGTGACGATCACCCCGGACGGCACCCACGCCTACGTGGCGAACGAGAACGCCGACAACCTGTCGGTCATCGACACCGCGACCAACACCGTCACCGGCACCGTCCCGGTCGGCCGCATCCCGGTCGCCGTGCTCGCCGACCAGGCCGGCGGGGCCGCCTACGTCACCAACGGCGGCGCGAACACCATCTCGGTGGTCGGCACCGGCACCAACACCGTCACCGCCACCACCCCGGTCGGCAACACCCCGTTCGCCCTGGGCATGGCCACCGTCGCGCCGGTCGTCACCGGCGTCAGCCCCACCCACGGCCCGGCGGCCGGCGGCGGCACCGTCACCATCACCGGCTCGCACCTGGCCGGCACCAGCGCGGTCATGTTCGGCGGCACTCCCGCCACCGGCGTCACCGTGGTGAACGACCTCACCGTCACGGCGACCGTCCCGGCGCACGCCGCCGGCACCGTCGACGTCGCGGTCACCACCCCGGCCGGGACGAGCGCCACCGGGACCGCCGACCAGTACACCTACGACGCGCCCGCGCCCACCGTCACCGGGCTCAGCCCCGCGCAGGGCCCGCTGGCCGGCGGAACCACGGTGACCATCACCGGCACCGACTTCACCGGCGCCACCGCCGTCGACTTCGGCTCCACCCCGGCCACGTCCTTCACGGTCGACAGCAACACCCGGATCACCGCCACCGCCCCGGCGGCCTCCGGCGTCGGCCCGGTCGACGTCACGGTGACCACCCCGGCCGGGACGAGCACGACCGGCGCCGCCGACCGCTACAGCTACGTCTATCCGTTCAGCGGCTTCCAGTCCCCGGTCGCCAACCCGCCCACGGTCAACCAGGAGCACGCCGGACGGACCGTCCCGATGAAGTTCTCCCTCGGCGGTGTCCAGGGCCTCGGCATCATCGCCCCCGGCTACCCGACCGCCCAGAAGGTCGACTGCACCACCGGCGCGCCGATCGGCAGCCCGACCCCCGCCGGCACCCCGGGCGGCAGCGCCCTGCAGTACGACCCGTCCACCGGCACCTACACCTACCCCTGGAAGACCGAGCGCGCCTACGCCGGCACCTGCCAGGCGTTCACCCTGGGCCTGAACGACGGCACCACCCACACCGCCCTCTTCCAGTTCAGCTGACCCGAGCGCTCGACCCACCCGCTCGACCCGGATGCCCGGCCCCCCGGCCGGGCATCCGCACGCGTGGTTCGAGGCACCGGCGCGGAGCTGCCCCGCTCGCCGCCGCCCACCGACAACGGAGGCCCGTGAACGAGCCCTTCGCCCTCGCCGTTCGTTCCCGTACCCACGGCCCGGGAGGGCCCGGGACGGACGCACCGCCGTCGTTCGTCCTGGACGGCGTGACCGTCCGCCGAGCCGGGCGACTGCTGCTGGACGGCCTCTCGGCACGGATCCCGGCGGCCACGGCCACGGCGCTGGTCGGGCCATCGGGGGCGGGGAAGTCGACGCTGTTGCGGTTGCTGAACCGGCTGGCGGAGCCGACGTCGGGCGTCGTCCGCTTCCGGGGCAGACCACTGCCGGAGCTCGACGTGCTGGAGCTGCGCCGCCGGGTCGGGCTGGTCGGCCAGCATCCGGTCCTGCTCACCGACCGGGTCGTCGACGACCTGCGGGTGGGCCGGCCGGACCTCGCGGAGGACCGGGCCGCCGGATTGCTGGAACGGGTCGGCCTGCCGGCCGGGACACTGGCCCGGGCCACCGCCGAGCTGTCCGGTGGCGAGGCCCAACGGGTGTGCCTGGCCCGGGCGTTGGCCGTCGGCCCGGAGGCGCTGCTGCTGGACGAGCCGACCTCGGCCCTGGACGCGGCGAGTGCGCGGGCGGTGGAGCGGACGATCGAGGACCTGGTCGCGGACGGACTCACGGTGGTGCTGGTCAGCCACGACGCGCCGCAGGCGCGCCGGGTCGCCGACCACGCCCTGGTGCTGCGCGGCGGACGCCTGGTCGCCTCGGGGCCGGCGGACCGCATCGACTACCTCCGGGAGGGGGCGTGAAGACGGCCGTGCCGACCTGGGCGGGGGTCGCCGCCTCCGGCGTCCTGGTGCTGCCGGCGATCGCGGTGGCGTGGCGCGGGCGGCTGGACCTCGCCCGGGACATCGCCGTCGCCGCCGCCCGGGCCGGCGTCCAACTCGCCGCTGTCGGCGCGGTTCTGCTCTTCGCCGTCCAGCACGCGGGCCTGGCCGGAGCCGTCTGCTGGCTCGCGCTCATGGTGATCGCGGCCGGGCGCGTCTGCGCGGGGCGCGCCGCGGGGATGCCGCGCGCGCTGCCGATCGCCACCGCGGCTGCCGCGGTCGGTTCCGCCTCGACCCTCGGGGTGCTGGTCGCCCTCGGAGTCGTCGCCCCGCAGGCCCGGGTGGTGATCCCGGTCGGAGGCATGGTGGTCTCCGGTGCGATGCAGGCCACCACCCTCGTCCTGGTGCGCCTTCGCGACGAGGCCCGCACCGCGCGCCCCGCCATCGAGGCCCGCCTCGCCCTGGGCCTCGGCTCCGTCGACGCCTTCGCGCCCCATCTGCGCGCGACCCTGCGCACCGCCCTGATCCCCGCCGTCGACTCCACCAGGACCGTCGGGCTGATCAGCCTGCCCGGTGCGATGACCGGCCTGATCCTGGCGGGCGTCGACCCGCTCACCGCGATCCGCTACCAGATCGTCGTGATGTACATGATGCTCTCCGCCGCCACCCTGGCCGCCCTCACGGCCGCCCACCTGGCCCAGCGCGCCTTGTTCGAGGACGTCCACCGGCTACGGCCGCTCGGCACCGGGTCCGGCACCGGGACCGCGACCGGACGCTGACCACCCGTTCGTCCCCGCCCGGGCCGTCCGCCGCCCGCCGCCCGCCGCGCCCGGGGCGGGGGCCGGGGCCGGGTCTCACCCGCGTTCCGGCCCGTCGACGGTGAGGGGCACGGACGGTTCGCCGTCCACACCGACCGGCACCTCTCCGGCGATCATCACCCGGTGCATGATCCGCGGGAAGCCGAGGTGCGCGGTGTCGCGGGGGGCCATGTGGACGGTCGCCCGGTTGTCCCAGAAGGCCACGCTGCCCGGCTCCCAACGGAACCGGACGGTGTACTCGGGCCGGACGGCCTGCTCCATCAGCATGTCCAGCACCGCCCGGCTCTCCGGGCGGGAGAGGCCGAGGATCTGCTCCACGTAGAAGCCGTTGACGAACAGGACACGTTCGCCGGTCTCCGGAAGGACGCGTACCAGGGGGTGCGCCGTGGCCGTCTGGTGGCCGAGCAGGTGCTCGACGTACGCGTCGTGGCCGGGCCGCGGCTGGTAGCCGACGCCGAGCCGGTGCTCGGCCCGCAGCCCGTCCACGAAGTCCCGCACGGGCGCGGACAGTCCCGCGTAGGCCTGCGCGAGGTTGGCCCAGGTGGTGTCACCGCCGTGGGGCGGCACGGTCTCGGCCCGCAGGATGGTCGCGGCCGGCGGGTCGAGGTGGTTGCTCCAGTCCGAGTGCCAGGGGTGCAGCAGGGACTCGTTACGACGGTGCAGCCACTCGGCCCGGTCCATGCCGTACCGCCCGGACAGTTCCAGCCGGTCGGCCGTCGTCTCGATCTCGGGGACGTCCCGCGGGGACGCGCTGCCGCGTCGCGGCCAGCGGACCGGGCGGCCGAAGCTCCGGGCGAGTGCCACGTGCCGGGCATGGTCCAGTCGCTGCCCCCGGAAGAAGACGACCTTCCAGCGGAGCAGTGCCGCCCTGATCGCCGCGATCACGGCGTCGTCGAGGTCCTCGGCCAGGTCGATGCCGGTGATCTCCGCTCCGATGTGTCCGGCGACCGGGTTCACCTCGATCCCGGCAGCACGATCAGCTTGTTCCCCCACCGCGGCCTCACCGTCCTCGTCCGTTGGTCCCGGGCCTGCCCGCGCCGCCCCGGCAGGCAAGGTTCCCGGCCCGGGGCCCCTCGAACCCCCTGCCAATCGGGCCGGACGCGGAACGGGCGTCCGCTACGGGCGACTTCGGGCGGTGACCAGGGGGTTGGGCACCGGCACGAACCGGGGCGCGGTGCCGTCCGCACCGACCCAGCGGGACAGCAGGTTGGCCTTGCCCGGCACCGCGGCCGCGGCCAGGAGCTCGGTGGTCTCCGGAAGGCCGAGTTCCTTGTCGCAACCCTCGAACGCCTGTCGCGCGGCCGGCCACAGCGCACCCGCCGCCCGGGGGAAGCGGTGCGCGAGCGTGTCGGCGACCTCGCCGAGGTTGTTGACGACCAGGCAGTACGCCAGGCGCCGCCAGGCGGCCTCGCGCGGCGTCCCGGGGACAATCTTGGCCCCCTCGGCGTCCCGGAAGACCGCCTGGACGGGATGACCCTCCGCGTCCACGGCGAGCACGGTGTTCTGCAGATGGCACTCGACCGCGACGCCGTGCCGCGCGTACGCCTCCAGTACCGGCGGGACGACCTGGCGCAGGTAGGCCTCCCACCAGCGCAGCGGGTCGGCGACGCGGTCGAGCGGATTGCCGTCGAAGGCCTCGGTGAGCGCGGCGGCCAGTACGGCGGTGGCCCCCGGCACCAGGTGCTGCTCCAGGCCGTCGCGGACCAGGACCGGGAGGATCTCCTCCAGACCGCGGACCGTCCGGTAGCCCGGCTCGCCGAGCCAGGCCGCCGGGCCGTCCATCGCCGCGAAGGCGGCCGCCACCGGCGGGTCCGTCCGGCGCCCGTCGCGCAGTTCGTGCCACCGCATCCGCCGGATGTCGTTGGTGATCTGCACGTCCAGGCTGAACTTCAGGAACAGGTCGGCCGATCCGGGCCGCTCGGGGCTCCCGGGCACGTGCACGGTGCGGACCGAGGACGTCGCCCGGGCCCGCCAGGGGGTGCTGCCGAGCCGGATCAGCCGCCCCTCGGCGAAGGCCGCGCGGACGGCCGGCCTGCGGCGGGTGAGGGCGACCTGCCAGGGGTGGGCGGGCAGCAGGCGGTAGCCGGGCGGCGCCTGTCCCAGGGCGTCGAGGGCGCGGGTGTCGCCCTCCTCGCTCACCGCGTCCGCGCGCACGCCGAGCAGGAGGAGCGGGAAGCGCGCGTACGCCTCCGGGGCGTAGCGCAGCCAGGCGGCGGGCGGGCCACCGCCGCTGCGGGCCTTGGGGGCCGGATGGCACGGATGCCCCGTGACGAGCGCCTGCTCGGAGCGCAGCCACAGGTCGTCGGGCGGGACGGCGCGGGCGCGGGCTGCGAGGATCGCCGCCACGGCGGCGCGACTGGCCGTCGCCTCGGCGACCAGGGCGGGGTTGGAGCGCCCGGTGACGGCACGCATCTCCTGCGCGGCCAGCTCGACCAGGCCGGCGTGGTGCAGGGGGCGCCAGGCCGTACCCGTCCACAGCGCCGGCGCGGAGCGCCGCCGGCCGTCCCGCACCCGGATCAGACGGCCGCTGGCCCTCAGCCGGTGCACGGTGTGGCCGGGGGACGAGGTCTGCGCCTGCTCGACGGCCTCACGCAGGAGGCAGTTGAGCAGTGGAGTGACGGACAGTGCGTCGGCTGCCCGGGCGAAGCGGTCCATCGGCCACCCATATCATCCACCGGCCCTCATGATGGTCGGAACGGCCGTCCCGCCGGTGAGGGGAGAGCGCATGACCGACGGTGCCGCTGAACGGAGGCTGGCGACCGAGCTGGGCGGGATCCGTCCGGATCTGGTCGACGCCTACCTCGGCGCGCTTCCCGGGGCGCGGGCCGCGGTGCTGGCCCGGCTGTGGCGGGGGCTCGTCCACGAGCCCCTGCCGTGGATCGACGGACGCGTCGCCACGGCGGAGGGGGTCGGCCTGCTGCTGGCGGACGGGCGGGTGCTGCACGGCCCGCGGTCGGACCCGTGGGCCACCGGGACGGCGGTCGCCCGGCTGGAACTGGACGGCCGCCCGTTCGAGCACCCGGCCCGGCTGCTGGAGGCGCTGGCCGTGCCCGGCGGCCGGCGCTTCGCCGAGGAGCTCGACCACAGCGTCGCGTCGATGGCGCTCTCCCGTGCCGCTCCCCGCGCCGCCGGCCCGCCCGGGGCGCCGTGGGAGTGGGAGCAGCGGTCACCGGACGGGCACCCCTACCACCCCACCTGCCGGTCCCGTCCGGGCTTCTCGGCCGCCGAGCAGCTGGCGTACGCGCCGGAGCACCGGCCGGTGGTGGGCCTGCGGCTCGCGGCCGTGGCCGACGCCACGGTGCGCGGCCGGTGGCCGGAGGACCTGCGCGAGGGCCGGTCCACCCTGGTCCCGGTGCACCCCTGGCAGGCCGAGCACGCCCTGACCGGACGGCTCCTGCGGCCCGGCCCGCGGGCGCATCCGCTGCTGTCCCTGCGCACGCTCGACCTCGGCGCGAACCTCGGCGGGGACCTCCACGTCAAGACCGCGCTGAACGTCCGGCTCACCTCCGCGGTGCGCGACATCTCGGCCTACTCGGTGGAACACGCGCTGGCCACCTCCGAGATCGTCGAACGGGCCGCGGAACACCTCGGCGGCCGACTGCACGTCGCCCGGACCCTGGCCGCGGCGGGGGACGGCACGCCGGAGCTGGCCGCGATGCTGCGGGAGTCGCCGTACGTGTACGCGGGGCCGGGAGAACAGGTCGTGCCGGTGGCGCAGCTGCCCGCCTGCTTCGCGCCGCTGGCGGCCGACGAACGCCGGGACCGGATCGCCGAGTTCGCGCTGCTGGCCGTCGGGGTCTGCCTGGATCTGCTCGACCTGGGCGTGGCCCTGGAAGCACACGGGCAGAACCTGCTCGCCGTCCTCGACCGGCGGGGCCGGGCCCGACGCCTGGTCTACCGCGACCTCGCCGACATCCGGCTCAGCCCTGCCCGCCTGGCGCGCCACGGCCTCCGACCGGCGATGACCGGCCGGCTCCTGGACGACGATCCCGCCCGCCTGCGCCGCAAGGTCCTCGGCTGCCTGCTCACCGGAGCGCTGGGCCCGCTGGCCGGCGACGCGCAGGCCCTCGGCGCGATCCTGGCGGGCGTCGCCCGGGGCCTTCCGGCAGGCCCCGACCTGCACGCCCTCGTGGCGGACCCGCTGCCGGTCAAGGCACTCACCTCGATGCGGCTCGCTCCGGCGGGCGAGCACTGGGCGCGGCTGCCCAACCCGGCCCTGCTGCTCCGCTGAGATCCGCGCGGTGCGAGCCGCGGTCCTTCACCGCGCGGCCCCTCGTTCCGGTGCGGCTTGCGGGTAGCGGTGGAGGAAGGTCTCGATGAGGAAGCGGGCGAGGTCGGTGAGCCGCTGCGGGGGGTAGGCGACGGGGTCGCGCAGGAGGAGTCGGCCGCCGTCTTCGAGGGTGGTGAGCAGAACGTGGGCGAGGAGGTCGACGTCGACGGTCTCGGTGCCGGGCCGGTCCCGGAGGAACCGGCGGGCGGTCTCGGCGATGCGGGTGCGGAGGTCGGCCTCGGTGGCTTCCTTGTACTTGCGCACCGGTGCCGGCGAGGTGTCGACGGGCAGCAGGATGGCGCGCCAGCGGGCGGGGTGGGCGAGGACGGCGTCGAAGAAGCCGCGGGCGACGGCGGTGAAGGTGTCGGCGGGGTCGGCGCCGGTCAGGTCGGCGGGGACGACCTCGGCGAGCTGGGCGAGGGCGCGTCGGCCCTCGCGTTCGAGCAGGTCGCGGAGGATGTGGTCGGAGTCGGTGAACTGGCCGTAGACCACCGGGCGGGTGACACCGGCGAGCCGGGCGACGGCGTCGACCGACACCGCGGCCACACCGTCTGCGTTGATGATCTCCAGTGCGGTGTCGAGCAGTTGCTCACGGCGCTCCCCGGGCGGCAGCCGCGGAGCGTAGGGCCGCTTGGGGGTGCTCTGCGCTCTGGCCATGTGCCGGATCGTACCTTGCAAAGCTACACGGCTGAAGCTACGGTCCTGAAGCTACAGGACCGTAGCAATTCGGCGGGGACGGGGTCCGCGGCAGATCACCGCGCCCCGACGACCCTCCGCAGCACCCGACGGTCCCACCCTCAGCGCAGAAGCCCGGAGCCCGAAGCACATGTCCGACACGAGCACCACCACCTTCCCGCAGGACGTCCTGAACGCCTGGGACGCCGCGGGGATCGACCTGTCGACCCTCTTCTCCGCCGGCCCGCTCTGCGACCGCATGGGCATCCGCGTCCTGGAGGCCTCCGGCGACCGGGTCGTCGGCACGATGCCCGTCGAGGGCAACACCCAGCCGTACGGCCTCCTGCACGGCGGCGCCTCCGCCGTCCTCGCCGAGAGCCTCGGCTCGACGGCGGCGGCGCTGCACGGCGGCCCGACCAAGTACCCGGTCGGAGTCGACCTGAACTGCACCCACCACCGCAGCGTCCGCACCGGCCTGGTGACCGGGGTCGCCACCGCCGTCCACCTCGGCCGCACCACGGCGACCTACGAGATCGTCATCACCGACGCCACCGGCCGGCGGGTTTGCACCGCCCGCCTCACCTGCCTTCTGCGGTCCATGAGCTGACCGGACGCCCGAGCCCCGCCCCGGCCGTCACCCGGCGGCAGCGACGCCGGCCCGGAGCAGCGCCTTGGTGGAGCCGGACGTGGCGATGACGCAGCCGTTGTCGGCCGTTCAGCGCCGGAGCGCCCGGACACCGAGGTCGTAGCCCATCGCCCCGAGGGCGAGCACGACGAGCGGCCACACCAGCCGGGAGTCCGGCGGCACCGTGCCGTGCAGCAGCGCGCCGCCGACCGTGCCCGTGCCGAGCACGGCGGTGCACGTCGTGGCGGCGGGCACCCGGACCAGCAGCCCGCGCTCCGGCTCCACGGGAGCCGTTCGGCGGCTCACCGGGCCACCGCCGCCGCGGCCAGGGCGCGCTCGGTGGACCGGCCGCCGAGGCGCTTGAGCTTGCGCCGCACCCGCTCCCCGAAGGCCGCCGGGGACGGGTGGTCGGCCGCGGCGGCGGCCCGGGTCCAGTTCGCCCCCGGGTCCGCGGCCCACGCCGCCGCGACCTCGGCCTCCGCCGGCTCCAGGCCGCGCAGGACCCCGAGGAGTCGGCTGTCCGCGAGCTCCGACCACAGGGCCTCGGCCTCCGGGGAGCGGTGGTCGACCAGCAGGTCCGCGACGACTCGGTCGACGCCGACCGGCTCGCTGAGCAAGGCCGTCCGCCGCCCTCGGACCTTGCGTTCCCACAGCGGCTGCAGGCGCCGGTGCTCGACGTCGGCGTGACGCTTCAGCAGGCCGGTGATGTGGTCGTCCGTGGCCCGGCCGGAACCGAGTGCCTGGACCCAGTCCCCGAGCAGGGCCATCTCCACGGCCTCGCGCCACCGCTCCGGCCGGGACAGGCCCAGCCAGACCCGGCTGAACCCGTCCACGCCCTCCGCATCCCCCAGGATGGCCGCGTTCCGGGCCGCGAGCGCCGCCAGGAGCGCCACGCGCCCGGGCCCGAAGGCCGGATCGGCGGCGGCGCCGAGCACCTCCGCGATGCGCAGCAGGACGAACCCGACCACTTCGTCCCCCGGCACCCGGCTTCCCAGCTCCGCGGACCGCCGAAGGAGGCCCTTCACCAGGAACGTCCCGAAGACGAGGGGATCACCCAGGTCGACTTCCCTGGAGCCGACCGTGATGCTCATCCTCCCCCGGAGCCGCCGCCCTGCGCTGCCGAACCGGCTGCGGCAGCGCAGCGCCCGCCCCGGCAGCCACCAGCCGCCGGTCGTCTCGCCGAGGCCCCCCGGCCGCCGCGCGGTTCCCTCGGCGTCGGGCAGCGCGATCCCAGCGAACGTCATCAGGGTCTCTCCTCACTCCGTGCAGTCAAAGCGTCTTCACCTACCGGCCCGGGAGGGGCCGGTGTCGGCAAAGAATCCTGGACGCCCCGGAGTGATCTGCATCACACGCGGTTCGACGCGCGGCGGCGGCGACTGATCGTCGGGGGCCACGGCCGGCCCTGCCGACTCCCGACCATTCCGTCGTCCCGAGGTCAGGAAGGCGGGTTGGGGCGGGTGAGGCCGTGGTCGTAGGCGAAGATCACGGCTTGGACGCGGTCGCGGGCGCCGACCTTGGCCATGACGCGGCCGACGTGGGTCTTGACGGTCGACTCCGCCAGGACCAGGCGCTCGGCGATCTCGCTGTTGGTCCACCCCTGGGCGATGGCGACCAGGATCTGCCGCTCGCGGTCGGTCAGGGCGTTCAGGCGGGGGTCGTCGGTGGCCGCCGCGCCGGGTGGGCGGGCGGGCAGGTGGTGGGCGTAGGCGTCGAGGAGGCGGCGGGTGACGGCGGGGGCGACGACGGCGTCGCCGCCGGCGACCGCGTGGATCCCGGCGAGCAGTTCCTCCGGGCGGGCGTCCTTGAGCAGGAAGCCGCTGGCGCCGGCCCGCAGCGCGGCGTGGGTGTACTCGTCGAGGTCGAAGGTGGTGAGCACCAGGATGCGCGAGCGTCCGCCGGAGGCGACGATCTGCCGGGTGGCCTCGATGCCGTCCATGCCGGGCATGCGGATGTCCATGAGGACGACGTCGGGTCGCAGGTCGGCGGTCAGGCGGACGGCCTCGGAGCCGTGGGCCGCCTCCCCGACGACCTCGGTGTCGGGCTGGCTCTCCAGCAGCATCCGGAAGCCGTAGCGCTGCAGTGGCTGGTCGTCCACGATGAGGACGGTGGTCACGTCAAGCCGCCTGTCGGGTCGGGGGTGAGGTCGCGCAGGGTCTCGGGGGTGAGGTGGAGTACGGCCTCCACGGTCCAGCCCGCACCGGGGGCCGGGCCCGCGGTGACGGTGCCGCCGTACAGGGCCGCGCGTTCGCGCATGCCGGCCAGGCCGTGCCCTTCGCCGGTGGGCAGGTCCGGCCGGGGGCCGCCGCCGGGCGGGCCGCTGTCCCGGACGCGTACCCGCAGTCGGGCGGTGTCGGCGGTCAGGCTGACGTGGGCCCGGGTGTCGGGGCCAGCGTGCTTGAGGGCGTTGGTGAGGGCCTCCTGCACGATGCGGTAGGCCATCAGCTGGACGCCGCGGTCCAGTTGCTCCAGGTCACCACCGACGGTGTACGCCACCTGCGGGCCGGCGGCGCGGATGCGGGCGCACAGCCCGTCGAGGTCGGCGACGCCCGGCTGGGGGTTGAACTCGGCGGCCTGGTCGGTCCGGTCGCGCAGCACGCCGAGCATCCGGCGCAGCTCGCCCAGTGCCTGCCGGCTGGTCTCGCCGATCAGCTGGAGCGCCTCGCGGCCCCGCTCCGGGGAGGCCTGGGCGGCGTAGGCGCCGCCGTCCGCCAGGGTGACGATGACGGACAGGTTGTGGCCGATGATGTCGTGCATCTCCCGCGCGACGCGGGCCCGCTCGGTGGCGGTGGCCAGCCGGCTGCGCTGGTCCCGCTCGACTTCCAGGCGGGCCGCCCGTTCGCGCAGCCCGGCGAGCTGGGCGCGGCGGACGCGCACGGCGATGCCCAGGGCGGCGGCCGCCGTCTGGGCGCTGACCAGGAAGAACAGCGCGTCCCCGAGGGCCATCCCGCTGGAGACCCGGACGGCGACCAGGGCCATGGCGCCGGCCGTGACCGCGCAGGACCAGGCCAGGTGCCGCAGCCGGCCGTGCAGGGCGAGGCTGTACAGGGCCACCAGCAGGGCGACGTCGGCGCGCAGGGCGACGCCGAGCGACCACTGGAGCACGAACACGGCCATGATCACCGCGAACGCGGCGGTCGGCCGCCTGCGGCGCCACAGCAGGGGCAGCATCAGGCCCGCCTGCAGGGCCAGCGTCGCCGCGAGCGGCAGGTGGGTGAAGGCGATCCGGTGTTCGTGCGGGCCTTCGGCGCGCCCCGGGACGAGGTCGGGGACGCAGAACAGCAGGACGCCGAGCGCGACGACGGAGACGTCCAGGACCCAGGGGTGGTCGTGGTCGGCCTGCCGCACGCGCTGGCCGGTCCGGACCAGGCGCGCGAGCAGCGGATGGCCCGCCCACTGGTCCGAGCCGGCGTCGGCGGCGGCGTACGTGCCGAAGCCCGGGCCGGGCGGGACGGCCGGGCCCGGGACGGTCGCATCGGTGGCATCGCGGTCGCGCACGGGTGGCACCTCCCTGGTGGCCGGGGTCGTGGTGCGGCGCCGGTCGGTACCGGCGCCGCACTGGAAGTGTCTCAGGCGTCGGTGCGCACCAGCCGCACCGCGGCACCGCCGAGGGCGAGCACCGTCCAGCCGAGGAAGACGACCAGCCCGGTCGTCGGCGACAGGGTGGCCGTGTCGTGGTGGAGGGCGAACATCGCCTCGCCGGCGTGGCTGGGCAGGTACGGGCTGATGTGGCTCTGCCAGGAGCTGGGGAGCAGCGAGGTCAGGCCGGGGATCAGCATCAGCGAGGCCACCAGGACGGCGATGCCGCCGGCCACCGAGCGCAGCAGCGCGCCGAGGGCCACGCCGATCACGCCGACGAGCCCGAGGTAGAGCCCGGCGCCCAGCAGGCCGCGGACGGCCCCGGTATCGGACAGCGTCATGGCGGCGCGGGTGCCGGAGAGGATGCCGCTGTCGGCCAGGAAGGTGGCGAACACACCGGCGGTGCCGAGGACCAGCGCGATCACGCCGAACACCGCGCCCTTGGACCACAGCACGGGCAGGCGGCGCGGCACGGCGGCCAGGGTGGAGCGGATCATGCCGGTCGAGTACTCGCCGGCGGCGACCAGCACGCCGAGGACGCCGAGCGCCAGCTGGGCGAAGTTGGTGCCGAACAGCGACAGGCTCAGGGCGGTGGAGTCGGCGAAGTCCCGGTCCATCGGGCGGCCCGAGGTGATCCTCGACTTGAACTGGAACGCGGCGATCAGGCCGAACGCGACCAGGAACAGCAGGGCCAGGCCGAGGGTGATCCAGGTGGAGCGCAGGGTCCACAGCTTCGACCACTCCGAGCGCAGCACGCGCACCGCCGTCACCTTGTAGGCGGGGCGCGCGGGCCGCGGGTCGGCGGGCGTGGACGTGGGGCTCGGTGCGAGGGTACTCATGCGGCCACCTCGCTACGCTCGGCAGGCGCTTCGCACAATGCGCACCTTTCGATGATTCGCTCGCTTCGCTCGCTCATGCCGCGCTCCTCGGGGTCTCGGTGCCGATGGTCGAGCCGTGGTACTCCACGGCGTCCCTGGTCAGGTCCATGAACGCCTCCTCCAGGGAGACCGTCCGCGGGGTGAGCTCGTACACGGCGATGCCGTGCTCGGCGGCGGTGATGCCGATCTCGCGGGCCGTGCGGCCGGTGACCAGGAGCTCCTCCGAGCCGGCCCGGCCGGTGATCTCCACCCCGGCTCCGGCCAGCGCCGTGCGCAGCCGGGCCGGGTCGGCGCTGGCCACCTTGACGGCGTCGCCGCCGGCCTGGCGGACCAGGTCCTGCACGGTGGTGTCGGCCAGCAGCCGGCCCCGGCCGACGATGATCAGGTGGTCGGCGACGAGGGCGACCTCGCTCATCAGGTGCGAGGAGACGAAGACGGTGCGGCCCTCGGCGGCGAGCCCGGTGAGGAGGTTGCGGATCCACAGGACACCCTCCGGGTCGAGCCCGTTCACCGGCTCGTCCAGCATCACCGTGGCCGGGTCGCCGAGCAGGGCCGAGGCGATGCCGAGCCGCTGGCCCATGCCCAGGGAGAACGCCCCGGCGCGCTTGCGGGCCACCGACTGCAGCCCGGTCAGCTCGATGGCCTCGTCGACCCGGCTGCGGGGGATGCCGTGGGTGTGGGCCTGGGCCATCAGGTGGTTGAACGCCGACCGGCCGGGGTGGATCGACTTGGCCTCCAGCAGCGCGCCGACCTCCTGGAGGGGCGCCGCGTGCTCCGCGTAGCGGCGGCCGTTGACGCGCACCGACCCGCTGGTGGGCGCGTCCAGCCCGACGATCATCCGCATAGTGGTCGACTTGCCGGCCCCGTTGGGGCCCAGGAAGCCGGTCACCGCGCCGGGCCGGACCGTGAAGTCCAGTCGGTCCACGGCGGTCTTCTCCCCGTACCGCTTCGTCAGCTGTTGCGCCTCGATCATCGCTCACCCCTACGCTCCGGGGCCGGGCCGACCCGGCCGCCCTCGGGTTCCACGCTAGGGGCGGCGGCGGCCCGGACCGCGGCACCACGGTCCGATCATCGGGACGCCCGTAGTACCGCGGTACCACGGCGGAACCCCACTGCGGCACCGGGTGCGGCCGCCCGGCGACGTGAACGGACGAACGGCGGTTCCGGCCATCCGGCGTGGATGGCGGGAACCGCCGTTCAGGTCCTGGCCCGGTGGTCCGGCGGGCCTGCCGGGCGGGCGCTCAGGTGGTCGAGCGGGCTTTCGAGCGGGCGGTGCGGTCAGCGCTCACGGCGGCACCTGCGGGCGATGAGCAGGGTCCCGCCGCCTGCCGCCACCAGGGTCGCGGCTGCGGCCGGTCCGCCGCACTCGGAGCGGTGGAACGGAGGACGTCCAGCGCCTCCTCGGCGGGGCTTCCGGGCGGGGCCGTGTAGACCACCAGCAGGTGGTGCGGGGCGCCGGGGGCCTGGAAGGTCTCGTACTCCAGCGTCAGCTCTCCGACCGCGGGGTGGCCGAAACGCTTGAGCCCGAAGGTCTTCTCGTGCACGTGGTGGCCGGCCCACAGGGTGCGGAAAATCGCGCTGCCGAGGGAGAGTTCGCCGATCAGGCGGACGAGTCCAGCCCGGGCCGGTCCCCGGGCCGGTCCGCGTTCCGGTCGGCCCGGCCCTGCTGGGTGCCCAGGCCCTGGCGGACCGAGTCCAGGATCGTCAGGCCCTGGCTGACCAGGCCCGCGGCGATCTCGCCCAGGCCGTCGGTGCCGTTGAGCACGTTGACGTTGGCGCCCGCGAGGCCGCCCGCCGCCTCCTTGACGATCTGCGGCAGCTGGTCGATCAGCATCCGGTCCAGCGCGACCCGGTCGTGCGAGGCCGCCGCCTCGGCCTGGATCTTCATCCGCTCCGCCTCGGCCAGCGCGACGACCCGGATCCGCTCGGCCTCCGCCTCGGCCGGCTTCACGATCTCGGCCACCAGCTGCTGCTGGCGCAGTTCGGCCGCGCGCTGGGCCAGTTCGGTCTGCGCCGCCAGCACCTCCTGCTGCGCGTGTGCCTGTGCCAGGGGGCCGGCCTGGGCGGCCTGCGCCTGGGCCTGGTCCACCTCGGCGTTGTACTGCGCCTTCACCACCGCCGTCTGCCGGGCGTACTCGGCCTGTTGCCGGGCGGACTCCTGCTCGGCCTCCGCCGCGGCCTGGGCGGCCTGCGCCTGGGCGATCTGGGCCTGGCGCTGGATGGCGGCCCGGTGCGGGGCCGACATCGCGGCGATGTAGCCGGTGTCCCCGTCGTCGATCGACTGGATCTGCAGCGAGTCCACGCTCAGTCCGATCTTCGCCATCTCGGCCTTCGAGGTGTCCAGCACCTCGGTGGCGAGCTTCTGCCGTTCGGTGACGATCTCCTCGACCGTCATCGAGCCGATGATGGCGCGCAGGTGCCCGGCGAAGATCCGGCCGGTCAGCACGGACATCTGCTCCTGGTCGGACAGAAAGCGCTGGCCCGCGTTGACGATGCTCTCGGTGTCGTTGCCGACCTTGAAGGCGATCACCGCCCGTACCGTCAGCGCGATCCCCTGCCTGGTCACGCAGGTCTCGGCGACCTCCGCCTCGCACATCGCCAGGGTCAGGAAGCGGACCTTGCGGAAGACCGGAAGCACGAACGTGCCGTGCCCGGTCACCACCCGGAACGGCGCTCCGGACAGCCCCCGCTTCCCACCCGAGATCAGCATCGCCTGGTCGGGGGCGGGAACCCGATAACCGAACATCCTGGTCGTCTCCTCAGCGCACGCCGTCCGGCCGGTCGGCCAACGGGTCGTCGGTCGGGTCGGCCCATTCGATGACGTCGACCTGGCGCGCACCACGCGATTCGACCACCAGGACGGAGGTCCCCTGCGGCAGGGGCTCGTCCGACCAGGCGAGGAAGGCCTCCGAACCGCCCCTGACCCGCACCAGGACCTCACCGGGGCCGGCGGTTCCCCGGGTGCCGATCAGCAGCACCCCCGGGCAGCCGATCACGGCCTCGTCGGACACCATCGACGGCCCCTCTCCCGTTGAACGTCGCGCGGCCGTCCCGGCACCGGCTCGTGCCGGCGGCGCACGGGCGCGCAACCGGCTCACCGTACCGGAGCACCGCCGGTTCCAGAGTGTCACGCGCCACTCGCACTGTCGAAGGAATGGACGCGAATGCCTTCGAGGAATGCCGTGGGCGGTCGTCGGCCCGGCGGGGGGCGCCGGGGAAGGTCCGCGGCGCCCGCGCCGGGCGGGCGTCAGCCGGCGACGGCGACGGTGGTGGTCCGGCCCGGGGCGACGGTGACGGTGGCGTAGGTGTAGGTGAGGCCGTCGACCGTCGTGGTGCGGGCGCTCCGGGCGGTGCCGTCGACGGTGACGGTCGGGTGGCTGCCGGGGAAGCGGGCCTGCCAGGTGCGGGGCGCGGTACCGGTGTTGGTGAGGGTGCTGCTGGTCCGGCCGTCGTGGCGCAGGGTCACGGTGCCGGTGCCGATCGGGATGTCCGTGAGCTGGACCCAGCCGATGTCGGAGGGGAGTTGGGAGGTGGTGGTCAGGGAGCCGGTGGCGGCGTCGGGTTCGACGCCGAGCAGGCCCTGGACGGTCTGGGCGAGCAGGGTGAAGGGGAGTTCGGGGTAGTCGCCGTTGAGCATCCGGCCGCTGGCGTGGGGCTGGTCGACGCCCTGGTGGATGTGCCGCATCCACTTCCAGGCGGTGTCACCGTCGTGGCCGGCGAAGAAGGCGTCGGGCAGGTAGCTGAGGCCCTCGGCGTTGGCGGAGGCCTGCGGGCCCGAGTCCTGGGCGTCGATGAACGCCAGGTAGGAGTCGAGGCGCGGGCCCGGGTCGAGGAGCCGCTTCGCGGGCATCAGCACGCTGGTCTCGTAGCCCCAGCCGCCGACCGGGCGGCCCTGGGTGTCGTAGCCGTGGACGAGGTCGCCGGGGTGCGCCGGGTCGTCGGGGTGCGCGGGGTCGTCGGGGTGCGCGGGGTCGACGCTCCAGGTGGTGTTGACGTAGTGCTTCAGGGTGGTGGCGGCCTGCCGGTAGCCGTCGGCGCCGGTGGTGTCGCCGCGGGCGTCGGCCAGGGTCGCGGCGGCCAGGTAGGCCTGGTACTGGGCGGCGAGGGCGTCGCCGGCCTCGGCGTAGGTGCTGGCGGCGTTCTCGGCGTAACTGGCGGTGCCGGCGAAGATGTTGTCGCTGGTCGCCTGCGGGATCGGGATGCCGTGGTCGTCGATCGGCCCGGGGTGGCGGTCGATGAGGGTGCTCAGGGTGCCGCGGACGTAGTCGGTCAGCACGGGGTCGTCGGCGTAGTCGCGGTCGCCGGTCCAGCGGTAGGCCTCGCCGGCCTTCTCCACCAGTTCGAAGGGGGCGGGCAGTTCCCGGACGAAGCTGGTCGGGCTGTGGTAGTCGATGCTGCCGTAGGTCGTCGCGTCGAAGTTGAGGGCCCAGACCGGGAATCGGCCGTTGGCCTCGGTGGCGGAGCCGGCGAAGCCGCGCAGCATGGTCTTGTTCTGGGCGTCGAGGCCGAGCAGGTGGGCGCCGACCAGCTGGTGGGCGAAGTCGCGGATGTAGAAGTCGGAGCGGAACGGGTAGCCGGCCCAGTAGGTGGTGTCGTAGGTGCCGGTGTGGGTGCCGCCGCGGTTGTTCTCGTCCATGTTCAGCACGCCGGTGGTGCCGGCCTGCTGGACCCAGCTGTTGGCCTTGGTCTTGGCCCAGTCGAAGAGGCCGACCAGTTCGGCGTTGGAGGAGCTGATCCGCGGGTCGTTCGGGGCGGAGGGGGCCACCGCGGCGTCGTCCACGTTGACCCAGCCCGAGGGTGCGGAGCCGATGGTCAGGGTGACCTGGTCGCCCGCCGCGACCTTGACCCGGGGAAGGGTGTACTTGGCGTAGGTGCCCTGCTCGGGCAGGGTCAGTGACCGCACCACGGTGCCGTTGACGCCGACCGAGAGGGTGCCTCCGGCCGCGCCGGTCGCGATCCAGGCCGACAGGTCGTACGAGCCCGCGCTCAGGGCGGTGACCTGCTGGCTCACCCGGTAGCCGGGGCCGGCGTCGAGGTAGGCGAGGCGGCTGCCGGAGTGCGGGTTGTTGGTGGCCGTGCCGGTGTGCTCGGTGAACGTCCAGCCCTGGGGGCCGTCCTCGAAGCCGGGGTTGGCGAGGACCAGCGGCTCGGTGCGGGTCAGCGTCCAGCGCTGGCCCGGCGAGGAGTCGCAGCGGCGGGCCCGCACGGGCGCGCCGCCGGACGTGTCGTCCGCGCCGCCGGGTGCGGTGAGGCACTGGCCGTTGTCGAGCACGGCGAGGCGGTAACCGCCGCCGGCCGCCCGGGAGACGGTGAACCGCGCGGCGGCGGGGGCGGCGCCGCAGTCCTCGGTGACGGCCGCCCGCTCCCGCTGGTGCCCGGAGCCGGGGACGGTCAGGCAGCGCCGGGTCGCGGAGTTGATCAGGAGGTAGGCGGCCGGCTCGGTGGTGTTGACCCGCAGCAGGCGCCAGCGCTGGCTCAACAGCCCCTGGCAGGCCGCCCGGACGGCGGGCGTGCCGGGGGCGGACTGCGCGAACCTCGTCCCCAGGCAGCCGCCGTCCGCCGCGGATCCGAGGACGAAGGCACCGCCGTTCACGGGGGCGTCGCTCACCACGGCGCCGTCCGCCGCCCGGGCCGGGCCGGCGACGGACACCTGGGCGGTGAGGACGGTCAGGGCCGCGAGGACGGCGAGGGCTGACGGCAGGGCACGGATGGGGGGCACGGGGACTCCTTGGCGGTCCGGTGCGGCGGGGACGTGGCGGCAGGGGTCACCGGGTTTTTGAACGAGGGTTTGAACGTTCAAAGTCGCGGCCGGACGGTGCGGGCGCGAACCTCGACCCCGGGGTCTTGACCCATGTGACCGGTGACATGTGTCATTTCACATGCCGCACCGCATGCCCGTCAACGGCGCCTGCGGCAGCGGCCGTTGCCTCCCCCGTCTCCCGACAGAGAGTCAGGACCGACCCGTGCCCACAGCACGCTCACGCCCCGGCGGAACCCTCCGGAAGCTCCTGCTCGGCGCCCTCGCGCTCGGCCTCGCCGCGGCCGGAACCGCCGGCAGCACCGGAACCGCCTCCGCCCAGGACCGGCCGGACACCACCGCCCAGCCGCCCGCCTCGTCGACGGCCCCGAAGGACCCGCACCCCGCGGCCGAAGGCTGGCGGCAGATCGACGGCACCTGGGTGCAGGTCGGTGCCGTCCGGCCGCACGTGATGCCCAACGCCGACACCTTCGCCCAGCGGCAGGCGGCCAGGGCCCGCGACGCCGCCGTATCGCCCCGCAACAACTACGACCTGCAGATGACCTACCGCGGCGGCCAGGACTCCATCGGCGTCACCACCGGCCAGCCCAAGGTGTACCTGATCTACTGGGGCAGCCAGTGGGGCACCCCGGGCACCGACCCGGCCACCGGCGACGTCACGCTGTCCGGCGACCCGGACGGCGCCGCGCCCTACCAGCAGGACTTCTTCAAGGGCCTGGGCAGCAGCACCGACACCTGGTCGAAGGTGATGACCCAGTACTGCGAGGGCATCACCCCCGGCTCCTCGTCCTGCCCGCCCGAGGCCAACCACGTCGCCATGCCGGCGGCCGGCCAGACCCTCGCCGGCGTCTGGGTGGACAATGCCAAGCCCGCGCCGAAGGCCGCCACCGAGCCGGAGATCGCGGCCGAAGTCGCCGCCGCGGCACAGCACTTCGGCAACACGGACCCGAACCGGAACCGGGACGTGCAGTACATCGTCAACACCGGCCAGGGCCTGGACTCCGACAAGTGGAAGGAACTCGGCTACTGCGCCTGGCACACCTTCATGCGCAGCTCGTCCGGCACCCTCGCCTACACCCTGATGCCGTACCTGACCGACGTGCCCGCCTGCGGCACCAACTGGATCCACCCCGGCGCGCGCGGCCGCCTGGACGGCTACGGCATCATCGGCGGCCACGAGTACGCCGAGACCATCACCGACCAGACCCCCTCCGGCGCCTGGACGGACGCCACCGGCCAGGAGAACGGCGACAAGTGCTCCTGGATCCCGGTCGGTTCCAACGGCGGGATGTTCGACCTGAAGCTCGACACGGGCACGTTCCCGGTGCAGACCACCTGGTCCAACTACGACCACCTGTGCACCGGTGACGACCCGGTCTTCGGGAACCCGCCGCTGCTCGTCACCCGGCCGTGCGAGCAGACCGTCGAGAGCGGAAAGCCCGTCGACATCCCCGTGCTCGCCTCCGACCGGGCCGGGCGCCCGGTCACGTACGGCGCCAAGGGCCTGCCCGCCGGCCTGCGGATCGACCCGGCGACCGGCCGCATCACCGGCACCACGCACGCGACCGGCTGGAGGACGATCACCGTGACCGGCCGCGACGACCGGGGCGACAGCCAGAGCCAGACCTTCCGGGCCGGTTTCTTCCACGGCCCGCAGGTCGGCTGCACGCCGATCGAGCAGCTCAACGACCCCGGCTTCGAGAACCACACCGCCGACCACGGCGTCTGGAACCCGTCCGGGTACAACGTCGTCACCCCGTCCACCGCGCACCAGCCGCACAGCGGCTCGACGTACGCCTGGCTCGGCCAGAACACCGCGACCGACGACTCGATCACCCAGTGGGTGGAGACCACCCCCGGGTACACCACGGAGCACTTCTCCTTCTGGCTGGACGTCACCGGCAGCGCCCCGGGGGCCTCCCCGCCCGGCGGGCCGGCGGCGGACACGCTCGCACTGGAGCTGTACGACCAGTGGAGCGGCAACTACCTGGCCACCGTGAAGACGTGGAGCAACCGGGACGCGACGAACGGCTACCGGCTGCAGTCCTTCGACCTGACGCCGTACGTGGCGGCCGAGTTCGGCTCGACGGTGGGCATCAAGCTGGTCGCGCACTCGACGACCGGGAAGACCGCCTTCCTGGTCGACGACGCGTCGGTGAAGCTGACCTGACCTGACCTGACCTGACCTGACCGGCCAGGGCCGGCCCTGGCCGGCCTGCGCCTGCGGGCCCCGTCCGTGCGGACGGGGCCCGCAGGCACGTACGGACTTCCGTCCGGGGCCGCTCACCCGGCGTGTACACGCGCCGTCTACGCGGTGTGTATCCGGCTGCCGGAGCGTGTCCGGGAGGTCGGGACCAGCCCGGCCCCCCGGAAGGAGAACCGGTACGACATGACACGAGCACACCGCCTCGGCTCCACCGCCCTGCTGGCGGCCGGCGCCCTCCTCCTCGCGGCCGGCACGGCGTTCGCCGCGCCCGCCCTCGACGAGCACACCACCGGCGCCCGCATCACGACGCAGGGGGCTCCCGCCCCCGCCGCACCGCTGCACCTCCCGCCGCCCCGCCTGGCCTCCGGGGACCAGGAGGTCCCGCTCCAGCCGCCGGCGCCGCTGAGCTCGGACCTGAAGCCGAACTCCAAGGCGGGCCCGGCCCCGAAGGCCGTCCAACCACGGGCCGGCAACCCGGTGACCGACATCATCTCGTCCCTCATCGACATCTTCGAGAAGCTCATCGACATCATCCAGAAGGCGCTGGAGAAGCCGGACCGGGGATCCTTCGTGCAGGCGGTCGTCAACGACACCGCGGCACGCACCGGCGGCCACTACAACATCATGCTGGTCGCCGACGACGCCCGCTTCGACGCCTCCTTCGCGCACACCGTCTGGGACGGCCACATCAGGTACAAGGACGGCCAGCTCTTCCGCCTCTTCATCTTCGACTCGGGACACTTCACCCTGCACAGCGACGGCGGGTGGAGCAACTGGGGCTTCTACGGCCGCTTCAGCAGCAACTCGGGCGAAGTCACGTTCTACAAGTCCCCCGGCGACAGCATGAGGAGCGCCGCCAACGACGCCAAGTGCGTCGACGACCAGCAGGGCGGCCTGGGCAACGGCAACCCCATCCAGATCTACGACTGCAACACCACCGACCCGCAGTGGTGGTACCGCGACGGGCAGGCGCTCAAGGTCAGCATCAGCGGCGTCACCAAGTGCCTCGACGCGGGCGGCGGCGGCTGGACCGACAAGGTCCAGCTCTGGGACTGCAACGGCACCCCGCCGCAGCAGTGGTCCTACGACAACGGCGCGCTGCGCAACGCCAAGTGGCAGTACTGCCTCGACATCCCCAACAGCGACCTGGGCAACGGCAACCGGCTGCAGATGTACCCCTGCAACGGCACCGGCACGCAGCACTTCACCCTCCCCTGACGAGGGCCCGCACCGGCCCGGCCGCACCGGTCGGGCCCACCACCACCGACCTCGAACCTAGGTGCACCCCCATGAAGAAAACCCTCCTGGGCTCGGCCCTGCTGCTCGCCGCGGGAACCGTCCTCGCCCTCGGACCCGCCGCGGCCGCGCAGTCACCGGACCGGGCGCCGCTGCCCGCGATCGCCGCCGCGAGCGACCAGGGCGGCATCCCGCTCGCCGCACCCACCGCTCACCCGTCCAAGTCCCCGTCCCCGTCCGCCCCCGCGCACGCGGCGCCGCGCGCGCAGCTCGCCTCGTCCGGCGTCCAGATCACCAAGGACGACATCTCGGTGGGCGGCGCCATCCAGTCCCTGTTCGACCAGTACCCGTCCTACGTCTTTCCGCCGGACGAACTCGTCAAGGGCTTCGTGGCACACGGCGCCGACCTGACCGGCGGTCACTACAACCTGCTCCTGGTCCGCTCCGACGCCCAGTTCTCCATGGACTTCAGCACGGTCCGGGCCTCCGCGATCCTCACCTACAGCAGCGGCATCCGCTACAACCTCTGGATCTTCGACCAGGGCACGTTCACGCTGCGCAGCGACGGCGGATGGACGAACTGGGGCTTCTACGGCCGCTTCAACAGCTCGGGAGGCAACGTCAACTTCTACCGCCTGCCCGGCGGGCCGGTCGTCGGCAAGGACGGCAAGTGCCTGGACGTCCGCGGGTCCGGCACGGGCAACGGGACGCCCGTCCAGATCTACCACTGCAACAACACCAACGCCCAGTGGTGGAACCGGGACGGGCTCGCCGTGAAGGCCCTCGGCAAGTGCCTCGACGCCAACGGCGCCTCGACCGGCGCCCTGGTGTGGCTGTGGGACTGCAACGGCAGCGCCCCGCAGCAGTGGTACTACGAGAACGGTCAGCTGCGGAACGCGCAGTGGTCGTACTGCCTGGACATCCCGAACGGTGACACCACCGACCAGCGGCAGCTGCAGATGTACGCGTGCAACGGCGGCGACACGCAGCGCTTCAGCGTCCCCGGCGACTGAGCACCGCCGCGACACCGCCCGACGAGCCGCCGGCCGTACCCCCTCGGGTACGGCCGGCGGTGCGCGTCCGGGGCCGGGTGGCGGCGGCGCGCCGTCGCCGCGTACCCGCCGTACGCCGAATGGGCCGGCGGGGACGTCAGCGCGTGGCGGCACCCGCCTGGGCGAGCTCCCCGGACACCGGCCGGCCCGGGTCCCCGGCCGGGGCGGCGGCCCGCAGCGCCGCCTCGACCCTGCGGTCGGTGGTCATGGTCGCCGTGACGGCGGTCATGGTGAGCAGGAGGCCGGCCGCGGTGTAGAGCGGGGTCCGGACGTCGTGGGTGTCGGCCAGCCAGCCGCCGAGGAAGGCGCCGAACGGGGCGGCGCACATGGCGAGCATGCGGGAGGTGGAGGCGACCCGGCCGATCAGGTGGGCGGGGACGATCGCCTGCCGGAGGGAGGGGCCGATCACCATCGTGGCGCCCATGCCCACTCCGCACACGGCGAGCGCGAGGCCGGCGACGTACGGGTTCGGGGCGGCGGCCAGGCCCAGGATGGCGAGCCCCTCGACGGCGGCCGTGCAGGTGAGTGCGGTGCCGGTGCCGAGCCGCCGGCCGAGGAAGGAGGCGACGCCCGCGCCGAGCAGGCCGCCGGTGGCCTCCACCGTGAGGAGCAGGCCGAAGCCGAAGGTGCCGACGCCGAGCCGGTCGTGCGCGAAGAGGGCGAGCACCGTCTCCACGGCGAGGAAGGCGACGTTCCCGACCGCCGGGCGCAGCGCGAGCCCGAGCAGCAGCCGGTCCCGGAAGACGTACGAGGCGCCGGCCCGGGCCTGCCGCAGCAGCGACTCGCGGGCCTGCGGCACGGGCCGGGGCGCGGCGGGGAGCGAGCGGACGAGCAGGGCGGAGACCGCGAAGGACACCGCGTCGGCGATCAGCGGGAGCGACCGCCCGAGCGCGAGCAGGGCGCTGCCCGCGGGCGGCCCCGCGAAGCCGGACGCGGCGGTCTTGGTGCCGCGCAGGCGGGAGTTGGCGCGCTCCAGGAGCGCGGGGTCGCGGCCGAGCAGGTCCGGCAGGTAGGCCGTGGCGGCCGTGTCGCAGAAGAGTCCGCCGAGGCCGAGCAGGAAGGCGACGGCCGCGAGCAGTGGGATGCTCAGGGCGTCGAGCGCGGCCGCCGCGGCCGGTACGGCGAGCAGCAGCGCCCGCGCCGCGTCCGTGATCCACATCGTGCGGCGCCGGTCCCAGCGGTCCACCAGCGCGCCGCCGAGCACCCCGAAGAGCAGCCACGGCAGCGTGCCGGCGGCCGTGACGACGGCGAGCGCCATCGGATCCCGCGTCAGGGTCAGGGCGAGCAGCGGCAGGGCGGCGTGCGACACGCCGTCACCGAGCGAGGAGATCGTCTGCGCGGTCCACAGCCGTCCGAATCCGGCCGGCAGGGTGCGGGGGTCGGTGGTCATTCGGCGTCTCCCTCGGCCCGCTCGCCCTGGGCCGGGTGGAAGAGGGCGAAGACGAGCGACGCGTCCGGCAGCGCCGGGTCGGACAGCTCCCGGTACTCGTCCGCGAGGGCGTGCAGCCGCGCGGCCAGCTCCGCGAACTGCTCGTCGGTGAGCCGCAGATGGGCCATCCGCACGTGCCGCTCGCTCGCCACCGGCGCGGCTTCCAGGTCGGCCACCGCGTGCCGCATCAGCACGTCCGGCCCGCCCTCCCCCGGGTCGGGCAGCTCGATCGACCGCGCGGCCATCGCGTAGTACCGCTCGTTGACGCCGCGCACCTTCCGGATCCGCACCACCTTCACCAGGCCGGCCCGTTCGAGCAGTCGCACGTGGTAGCTGGAGCTCCCCTTCGCGAGGCCGACGCGCTCGGCGATCTGGGTGATCGTCGCGGGCTCGAAGCGGAGCACCGCCATGATCCGGTGGCGGGTGAGGTTGGAGACGGCGCGCAGTTGCTCGTCAGTGGTGACCCGGAACGTCTCGGGAAGATCATCGGTCGGCATGCCCTCAATGGTCAACACTTCTTGACCATTGCGCAAGGGGTTTCCGCCCGACCGCCCGGGCCGCCCTCGGACCGCCCGCGGACCGCTTGACCGGATCGTTCCGCATCCGGGCCCGATGGTGCCTACGCCCGGGCCGGTGCCAGGGGCCATGATCGAGGCATGAAGAACGCACTCCTCGTCATCGACGTCCAGGAATCCTTCCGGCAGCGCGAGAACTGGGCCGCCGTCTCCAACCCCGCGATCGTCGACCGGGTGAACGAACTCGTCGAGCACGCCCGGGGCCGCGGCGACCTCGTCGTCTGGGTCCTGCACTCCGAGCCCGGCACCGGCACGCTCTTCGACCCGGCCCGCGGCTTCGTCCACCTGATCGACGGCCTGGTGCCGGCCGAGGGCGAGCCCGTCGTGACCAAGACCTCGCACAACGCGTTCACCACCACCAACCTCCAGCAGCTGCTCACCCAGCAGGGCGTCGGCGGCGTCGTGGTCAGCGGCATCCGCACCGAGCAGTGCTGCGAGACCACCACCCGGGTCGCCAGCGACCTCGGCTACGAGGTCACCTTCGTCACCGACGCCACCGCCACCCACCCGATCGAGCACCGGGACGCCCCCGCCGGGCGCAGCCTCGCGGAGGTCCTCGCCGATCCGCGCACCCTCTCCACCGACGACATCATCGCCCGCACCGAGTACGCTCTGGCCGGCCGCTTCGCCACCGTCACCACCGTGAAGGAGCTGACCGGATCGTGACCCGTGTCGTCTTCCTGCTCGTCCCGCACGTGCACCTGCTGGACCTCGCCGGGCCCGCCCAGGTGTTCTCCACCGCGGCCGACCACGGCCTCGGCTACGAGAGCGCGTACGTGGCCGAGCAGGAGGACGTCCCCACCGCGCAGGGCGTCACCCTGCGCGCCGCCACCGCATGGCCGCGCCTCGCGCCCGGCGACCTCGTCGTGGTGCCCGGCTGGCGGGCGCCGCACCTGCGGTCGACCGGGGCGCTGGCCGCGGCCACGCTGGACCAGCTCGCCGCGCACCACGCCGCCGGCGGCACGGTCGCGAGCGTGTGCGCCGGCGCCGACGCGCTCGGCCGCGCCGGGCTGCTGGACGGCCGGCGCTGCACCACCCACCACGACCTCCAGGACGAACTCACCCACCGCTACCCGCGGGCGAGCGTCGTGCGCGACGTGCTCTACGTCGTCGACGACCGGGTCGTCACCTCGGCGGGCATCGCCAGCGGGATCGACCTCGCGCTGCACCTCGTCGCCGTCCGGCACGGCCCGGCGGCGGCCGCCCGGATCGCCCGCGAGATGGTCGTCTACGCCCGCCGCAACGGCGACGAGCGGCAGACCAGCGCGATGCTCCGGCACCGCGGACACCTCGTCGACGCCGTCCACCGCGTCCAGGACCTCATCGACGCCCACTACGCCACCCGGCTCGGCCTCGCCGACCTCGCGGCCTCCTCCGGCGTCAGCGAACGCACCCTCACCCGCCACTTCACCGAGGCCACCGGGCTCACCCCGCTGCGCTACCAGCAGGAACTGCGGGTCGAACGCGCCGAGCACCTCATCGCCCACGGCGCGACCACCGAGACGGCCGCCCGCGCGGTCGGCTTCCAGGACGCCCGCATGCTGCGCCGCCTCCGCGCCCGTACGGCGAGCGAGGGCGGGCGCGGGGCGGGGAGTGGGACGGGAGCCGGCGCCAGCGCCTAAAGGGCGCCCGGCTCCCGGTCCTTTTGTTCGGATCGGCACTGTCCGGCGCGTCGGCCACCGGGAATACTGGGCCCGTCACAGCGCAGGTGATCAACTCCCGGAGCCGGCACGGGGGGTGACGTCCCAGCGCGCGAACTCCGCCACCAGCAAGGGGAAAACACGTGGTCACCATCGGCAAGCTCACCCCGTCCGACCGCGAGGAGTGGGAGGTCCTCTTCCGCGCCTACATCGAGTTCTACGAGCGCGAGCTGCCGGACCACATGTACGAGCGCGCCTGGACGGCCTTCCAGGACGACACCCGGATGCACGCCTTCGGCGCCAAGGTGGACGGCCGGCTGGTCGGGATCGCCCACTTCCTCGTCCACGCCAGCACCTCGGCGCCGGACGCGTGCTACCTGCAGGACCTGTTCACCGCGCCGGACACCCGCGGCCAGGGCGTGGGCCGCGCGCTGATCGGGGCCATCGCCGACTGGGCGCGCGACCGGGAGTGCTCCCGCCTGTACTGGCTCACCCACGAGACCAACGCGACGGCGCGACGGCTCTACGACAAGGTGGCCACGAACCACGGGTTCATCAACTACCGGATCGACCTGCCGTAGCCGCCCGGCTGGGTCCTCCGCCTTCCGGGTCCTCCGCCCTTCCTCACAGCCTTCCGCAACCGATCGGTTGAATACCGCGCCAGAGCGGCGTAGCGTTGTCGACAACCGATCGGCTGAGGAAGCGCAGGTGCACGGTGGCCGTCGACCAGTTGTCCCGGGCGTTCGTCGCCCTGGCCGATCCGACCCGACGCGACATCGTCGCCCGCCTCGCGGTCCGCGACGCGACCGTGGGCGAGCTGGCGGAGTCGTACGCGATCTCGATGCAGGCCGTCTCCAAGCACCTCAAGGTACTGGAGGAAGCCGGCCTGGTCAGCCGCAGCCGGGATGCGCAGCGGCGGCCGTGCCACCTCGAACCGCAGGTGCTCGACGTGATGACGGACTGGATCGAGCGCTACCGCCGGCAGGCGGAGCAGCGCTTCGGCCGCCTGGACGCCGTCCTCGCGGCCATGGACGCACCCGGGCTCGACCGGCCCTCGCCCGAAGGGGCCGAGGCCGAGCGGAACGAAGAAGGAGAATCGCCATGACCTCCACCACCGGCCACGAGACCCGCATCGAGGCGGACCCGGCACTGCCGACCATCCGGATCGTCCGCGAGTTCGACGCCCCGCCCGCCCGGGTCTTCCGGGCCTGGATCGAGCCGGACCTGGTCGCCCGGTGGCTCGGCCCCGAGGACCTCGATCTGAAGATCGACACCTGGGACGGCCGCACCGGCGGCCACTACCGCTACACCATGCACCGCGACGGCCGGGAGGTCGCCGCCTTCTACGGCTCGTTCCACGAGGTACGGCCGAGCACCCGGCTCGTCCAGACCTTCACCTTCGAGGGCGTGCCGGACGGCGTCTCCCTGGACACCGCCCGGTTCGAGCCCGTCGGCGAGGGCCGCACCCGCGTCACGGTGCTCTCGGTGGTCGACAGCCTGGTGGCGCGCGACGCGATCCTGGCCAGCGGCATGGAGACGGGCGTCACCGAGGGCTACCGGAAGCTGGACGCCCTCCTCGCCTCGGCCTGACGCCCGCCCGGTCCCCGCCTCGGGCGGCCCGGCCCCGCCCCGGGAGCGGGGCCGGGCCGCCCGAGGGTCGGCGAAGCCGGCCGGCGGATCAGCCGTGGAACACCTGCAGTTCGCGGACGGCGTCGTTGAAACCGTCCCCCAGCCAGCCGATCGGCAGGTCCACGGTCTTCACCGCCCCGAGCGTCGTCATGGCCGGGGTGGCCCGTCCTGGGCTCGGGCCCGTGGACGCTCGGCGTGGGCCCGGGTGGTCAGGTGCGGAGCCCGGCCTGCTCGACGAGGGCGGCGAGGTACTCCCGGGCCGGGCGCGGCCGGGCGAGCGGGGCGGCCTGCCCGGCCCAGAGGTTGAGGTAGTCGGGGAGCCCGCGCTCGACGGCCGCGCGGCGGATGGGCGCGGTGAGCGTGCCCTGGACGGGGTACGGCGCGAACCGGTTCTCCTGGCCGGCCATGTCCCGCACGAACCGGTTGGCGATGGTCCGGGCCTGGCGGCCGGAGAAGGCGCTGGTCAGCACCGTCACCCGGGCGTCCGGGCCCCTCAGGGCCTGCTTGTGGGCGGGGCTCGCGCCGGATTCGTCGGTGGCGAGGAAGCCGGTGCCGATCTGGACGGCGTCCGCGCCGAGCGCGAGTGCGGCGGCGATCCCCCGGCCGTCGACGATCCCGCCCGCGGCGACCACCGGCGCCGAGACGGCGTCGACGACCTGCGGGACCAGGGAGAACGTCCCGACCAGCGACTCCTCCACCGGCCGCAGGAACGCCCCGCGGTGGCCCCCGGCGTCCGACCCGGACGCGACGATCGCGTCGACGCCCGCCTCGTCGAGCGCGACCGCCTCGTCGACGGTCGTCGCCGTCCCGAGGGTGACGATGCCGCGGCGCCGGGCCTCGGCGAGCACGCTCGCGGGCGGGATGCCCATGACGAAGCTGAACACCGGCGGCCGGGCCTGCAGCAGCGCCTCCACCTGCTGCTCGAAGTCCTGGCCGAACGTCTTGGGGAACTCCGGATCGGGCAGCCCGAGCCGGTCGAGGCACGGGCGCAGCGGCCCGAGGTGGGCGGTGAACTCCGCCTCGGTCAGCGTGAGTTCACGCTCGCCCGGCTGCGGGACCCAGAGGTTGACCGCGAACGGGCGGGCCGTCCGGGCCTTGATGTCCGCGACGGTGGCCGCGATCTCCGCGGGGCCGAGGACGTGGGCGCCGTACGAGCCCAGCCCGCCGCCCTCCGACACGGCCGCGGCCAGGTCGACGGTGGAGTAGCCGCCCCCGAACGGGCCCTGCACGACGGGATGGTCGATTCCCAGGAGCTCGGTGATGCGAGTACGGGCCGACGACGTGCGATCGACGGACATGCCCCCTCCTTCGTCCAGGCTCCCGCGACGGCGGGCACGCCACCCGGGGCCACCCCCGATCACACCACCATCTCCCGTGCCGGGTCTACGTGTTGGCCCTCACAGCGCCCCGCCGTACGCCCCGCCGGACGCTCCGCCCGCCCGGCCGCCGTCGCGGAGTGCTCGGGCTACTTCGCGTCGGCGGCGATCACGGTCCACGCGTCGGTGGACGTGTCGTCCAGCCGGAGGTCGAACGCGAAGGTGATCGGCCTGCGCTCGCGCGCGTCGCCGCGGAGCACCTGCTCGGTGCGCCGGTCGACCTCGTAGTAGACGCCCTCCGCGTCGACCGCGACACGGAAGACGATCGGCTCGCGCGAGACCAGCGAGCGCACCGTGACCGACCTGACGACGGCGTCACGCATGACGGTCCGATCGGCCGTGCGCACGGACGTGAAGTCCAGGCTGCCGTCGTTCATGACCCACTCTTCGAGGAACCGCTCGACGGCCACCTCCAGGACCGCCTTGTCGAACCGGCCGTCGAGCACGCTCAGATCGCCGGCGGCGGTGTCGGCGTCCGTGCTCCACGAGATGTTGGTGAGCGACAGGATGTCGCCCGCCCCCTTGACCGCGGTCTTCCCGGCCACTTCGAGCACCGCCTCGCGGGCGACCTCCTTCTGGTCCCAGCCGTCCGTCTCGATGGCGTTGGTCAGGTGGTGCGCCCCCTCGGCCGCCTGCTCCACCGAGGACACGATCCACTCTCCGGCCCGGTTCTTGCGCAGCGTCCAGTACTCGACCGGGCGGGTCGAGTCGTCCTTGCGCACGGCGTCCGGGCCGGAGCCGCGGCGTACGTAGTCCCTGAGCGTCGCGGTGACCCGGAAGGTGACGGTGTCGTTCGCCTCGCCCGCGCGGTTGGCGACGTCGACCAGCTCGACCTCCGGGCCGGAGACGATCTCCACGACGTTGACCTCGCCGCGGGACTCGTAGTCGCGCAGCTGGTCGGCCCACTTGCCGTAGAGCACCGGGGAGAGGATCTGCTCCAACGTGGCGTGGTCGTGCCTGGTCCAGGCGTCCTGGGCGGTCCTGTACAGCTCGACGGCCCGGCGCTCCAGCGCGGCGCGGTCGAAGGTCGCGTCGGTGTCGGCGATGGCGTCGACCCGGGCCGCGACGTGGGCGGCGCGCTCGCGCGCCTGCGCGTCCGCGCGGTGCGCCGTACGGTCGGACACCGTGTTCAGACCGGCTGCCTGCGCCGTCTTCCGGTGCCGGTGCACGAGCCACAGGACCAGGAGGAGGACGGCCACGATCACCAGCAGGGTGAGGAACCCGCCGCCGCCGGCTCCGAAGCCGAAACCGTAGCCGAAGCCGCCGCCGGTCGACCCGTGGATGCCGCCGCCGTGGCTGCCTCCGCCGCCCCCGTGACCGCCCCCGCCGCCGCTGAACCCGTGGCTGCCACCCCCGCCGCGGGCATAGGCGACCGTCGGGCCGCTCAGCGCGACGACTCCAGCGACCACAGTTGTCCAGCGACGGGCGCGCACCGGGCTCCCCCTTCAGGAATCAGAGCTGTTCCTTACGAGTCTACGAGCCGGGCCGCCGGTCGCCCCAGGGCGGGGACGCCATGGCTGGATTCTCGGGTGACCGGTGGATCCCTGGTCGACGGCAGGGCCACGCCCGGGGCGCCCGGCACTACTCGGACGCCCTGGGCGCTACGGGAGGATGTCGGCGACGGCCACCGTGGTCGTGCGGTCGTCGGCCTCCGCCAGGAGGGTGCCGCCCGGGGCCCACAGTGCGGCGCCGCCGCAGCCGGTCCACGGGCCGGACGGGCCGACGTGGTTGGCGAGGACGACGTACATGTCCGAGTCCTTGGCGATGCCCGGGTAGAGCGTCGCCCGCTCGTGAACGCCGTTGCCGGTGCCGTAGAGCGAGCTGGCGAGGTGCACCTGGCAGCCGTCCGCGGCGCCGCGGGCGGTGAGATCCGGGAAGTGGTTGTCGAAACAGGTGGCGAGCGCGAAGCGGACGCCACCGAGTTCGAAGCGGCCGTCCCGATCGCCCGCGGTGAAGATGCCCTGCTCGTGCTCGTAGAGGTGCTGCTTCAGGTAGGTGGTGATCAGCTCGCCGTCACTGCCGTACACCAGCGTGCCGATGGCGGGCCGAGGTCCGTCGGTGGGAACGGCGCAGTTGACGACGGTGGCGATCCCGGTGGACCGCAGGGCGTCCAGGCGGGCGTCGTCCGCCGTCACCCACAGGCCGGGATCGTCGGCCATCATCCGGAGTTCGTACCCGGTCGGCGCGAACTCGGGGAACACGATCAGCTCGGCGCCCTGCTCGCGCGCGTGTCCGGCCAGAGCGGCGAGTTGCCGGATATTCGCGGGTATGTCTCCGGGAACGCAGGTCAGTTGGGCTGCAGCGATCTTCATGGGGGCGAGCATGACACAGCCCGGGAGCAGGATGCTCGGTCGTCGCGGCCCGCCCGGCCGCCGGCGGGCTCAGCGGCGCCAGCGGTGCAGGGCTTCCCACTCCTCGGTGATCCAGGTGCCGTCGCCGACCGGCATTACGACGTCGACCTCGCGCATCGGGTATTCGAGGCGGCCGTGCAGGGTGCCGGTGGCGGGGTCGGCGAGCCAGTGGCTGTACTCCCGCCACTCGTCCTCGCCGAACATGAGGACGGCGGCCTCGTCGTACGTGTTGTGGAGGGTCACGATCACCGTGTCGTCGTCCACGTAGCCGCCGGTGGAGATCGACGGCCGGTTGTGCACCGAGCAGTCGCCGGTGCCGGGGGCCGGGAAGTCGCCCAGGGCGAGGGTGGCGGTGACCTGGTAGCCGGGAAGGCGGTGCCAGGCGAGGTCCCGGCCGCGCCGGTCGACGGTCATGCAGCGGGTGGACGTCGAGTCGACGTCCAGGTAGCAGCGGTCGACCGGGAGCCGGTCGCCGTGGTCCTGCGGGACTTCCCGGCCGAGCTTGATGGCCCCCGACTCCCAGCGCGCCTCGTAGTGGGTGCGCGGCACGCCCTCGCCGGCGACTCTGACGCCGGCGACCTGCTCGTTCTCGTCCCAGAGCAGGTGGACGTGCCGCTCGTAGCCGCCGCACGGGAGCAGGCTCTCGGCCAGCACCGTCCCGGCGGCGTCCAGGGTGAGGATCCGGGTGGCGTCCGGCAGGCCGGAGGGCACCCGCAGCCAGATCCGCAGGCCCCGGTCGGCGCCGCCCGCCGGGGAGCCGCCGGTGAAGTCGAGGTCGCCCCAGCGCCACACGTCCCAGGTGCCGTACGGCTGTTGCCACAGCCGGGTGCCGTCCTGCGCGATCGCGACGTACGCCTCCGCGGCGCCGAAGACGGTGAACGACAGGTCGGGGGCCGTCCACTGCCTCCCGTACGGGTTCGGGGTCGGGGCCGGGAACTCGGCCAGCAGCTCCGCCTCCTCCTTCAGTTCGTAGACGCGCAGTGACCGGGCGCTGCGGATCTGCAGGCGGGGGACGGGGCCGGTGGGGTCGAGGGCGGTCTGGGCGCCGTGCCGGTCCGGGATCGGATAGGTGGCCACCAGTTGCGGAGTGATCGTCATACCCCCATCCTCTCGCGCTCCCGTCTCCTCATCTGATGCTCAGACTGGATGTGTTCCGTTCAAGCTCCGCTTACCCCATCATGGGACGGTGTCCAGCGCGCCTACGCGCGTAGCACCGCCCCCTGTACCTTCCCCACGGCACAAGGAGCTTGACCCATGCTCAGACACATCGGCGCCGTCCGCCCGCTCGCCCTGGGCGCCGTCGTCCTCACCGTGCTCGCCGGCGCGACCGCCGCCCCCCACCGGGCCGCCGCCGCGAGCGCCACGACCGCCGCACCGGCCGCCGCGGCCACGCAGCACCGCGTCCTGTTCGACAACAGCAAGGCGGAGACCGCCGGCAACGCGGACTGGATCATCAGCACCAGCCAGCCGGACCCGCTCGCCCAGAACGCCAACCCCCAGTCCGAGACCGACTGGACGGGCGCCATCTCCGCCTGGGGCGTCGCCCTCCAGAAGACCGGCCAGTACAGCCTCAAGACGCTGCCGAGCGGCTCCACCATCACCTACGGCACCGGCGGCGCGCTGGACCTCGCCAACTTCGACGAGTTCGTCCTGCCCGAGCCGAACATCCGGCTCAGCGACGCCGAGAAGACCGCGGTCATGACGTTCGTGCAGAACGGCGGCGGGCTGTTCCTGGTCTCCGACCACACCCAGAGCGACCGCAACAACGACGGCTGGGACTCCCCCGCCATCATCAACGACCTGATGACCACCAACTCGGTCAACAGCAACGACCCGTTCGGTCTCTCGGTCGACCTGCTCAACATCCAGACCGACAACCCGCGGGCGATCACCGACGCCACCGACCCCGTGCTGAACGGCCCGTTCGGCACCGTCACCGGCAGCATCATCCGCAACGGCACCACCTTCACCCTCAAGCCCGCCGACAACCCCTCCGTCAAGGGCATCGTCTACCGCACGGGCTACTCCGGCACCACCGGCGCCTTCTTCGTCACCAGCAGCTTCGGCAAGGGGCGGGTCGCCCTCTGGGGCGACAGCTCGGCGATCGACGACGGCACCGGCGAGCCCGGCAAGACCGTCTACAACGGCTGGGACGACCCGGCCGGCACCGATGCCGCCCTCGCCCTCAACGCGACCTCCTGGCTCGCCGGCAGCGGCGGCGGCACTACCACCGGCAGCGTCAGCCTCACCAACCCCGGTGCCCGGACGGCCACCGCCGGCACCGCCACCAGCCTGCAGCTCTCCGCCACCGACACGGCCGGCGGCAGCCTGAGCTACGCCGCGACCGGCCTGCCCGCCGGCCTGAGCCTCAACGCCGCCACCGGCCTGATCAGCGGCACCCCGAGCACCGCCGGGACGTACTCGGTGACGGCCACCGCGACCGACTCCACCGGTCCGTCCTCCTCCGTCACCTTCGCCTGGACCGTCCAGCCCGCCGGCGGCACCGGCTGCACCGCCGCCCAGCTGCTCGCCAACCCCGGCTTCGAGGCCGGCACCACCGCCGGCTGGACCGAGACCAACACCAGCGGCACCAGCACCATCAACAGCAGCTCCAGCGAGCCGCCGCACTCCGGCACGTACGACGCCTGGCTGGACGGCTACGGCAGCACCAACACCGACACGCTCGCCCAGACGGTGACCCTGCCGGCCGGCTGCAGCAGCTACACCTTCAGCTTCTGGCTGCACATCGACACCGCCGCGAGCAACACCACCGCCTTCGACACCCTGAAGGTGACCGCGAACGGCACCACCCTGGCGACCTACTCCAACGTCAACGCGGCCGCCGGCTACCAGCAGCACAGCTTCAACCTGTCCGGCTACGCCGGGCAGACCGTGACGCTCAAGTTCACCGGCTCCGAGGACTACACCAAGCAGACCTCCTTCGTCCTGGACGACACCGCCGTCAACGTGGCGTGAGCCGAGGGCCCGTCCTCGAACCTCCGCAGGCGGGGGTTCGACGACGGGCCCCATGACCGGTGGCCCCGCTCCCCGCCCGGGGAGCGGGGCCACCGGCGTCTCACCAGACGACCGGGACGGCAGCGGCCATGATGGCCATCCGGTGCGGGTGCCAGGGGACTTCGGCCGCCGGCACGGCCAGCCGCAGGCCGGGGAAGCGCTGCAGCAGCACCCGGAAGGCGATGTCGGACTGCCGGCGCACCAGGTGCGCGCCCGGGCAGTGGTGCCGGCCGTGCCCGAACCGCAGGTGCGGGTTGGGCGAGCGCTCCGGCTCGTACCGCGCGGCGTCGGGGAACGCGTCCGGGTCGAAGTTCGCCGCGTCCAGCGAGAGCAGCACCAGCTCGCCGGCCCTGACCCGCGTGCCGCCGAGCGAGGTGTCCCGGGTGACGAAGCGCGGGATCGCGTTGCCCAGCACGACGCTGCACCGCAGCAGTTCTTCGACGTGCCGGGGCGTCGCCTCGGGGCTCTCCCGCAGGGCGGCCATCGCCTCGGGCCGCTGCAGCAGGTTGAAGGCGGCGACGCCCAGGAAGCTCGCGAAGTCCTCGTAGCCGCTGACGAACAGCACGGCGACGATGTTGGACAGCTGCTTCTCGTCCAGCCCCCGCCGCTCGGCGTTCAGGTCGGCGAGCCGGTCGGCGAGGCCGCGCGGGCTCCCCGGGGTGCGGGCGGCCAGGTGCGCCGCCAGGTAGGCGCGGATCTCCTCCCAGTTGACGGCCAGTTCCTCGTCGGAGTACGTCGACATGGTGAGGTCCCGGTCGGCGCGTTCGGCGAGCCACTGCCGGTCCTCGAAGGGCAGGCCGAGCAGCCGGCACAGGCACTGCGCGGCCACCCACTCGGCGAAGTGCCGCTGCAGGTCGCCCGGTGCGCCCTCGGCGGCCATCCGCTCAAGGCCCTCCAGGGTGACCTCGGCGACCCAGTCGGCGGGCAGCTCGGGCTGGTTGCGGCCGAGCGCGGCGAGCACCTCGTCGCGCAGCCCGGCCTGGTGCAGGTAGGCCATGGCCCCCATCAGTTCGGGCGCCAGGATCGGGGCGTCCTGGGTGGGGCTGTCGGCCTCGCCGAGCACCGAGCGGGCGAAATCGCGGTCCCGCAGGACGTCGCGGGCCAGGTCGTAGCCGGTGACCAGCCACGCCTCGCCGCCGGAGTTGGTCCGGACCCGGGTGACGGGGCAGCGACCGCGCAGCTCGTCCAGTTCGGGGGCGAGGCGGTCGCCGTCGGTGCTGAACGGGTAGCGGGGCAGCGCCGTGTCCTCGGGGGTGGCGGGTGCCTGGGGTGCGCTCACGTGGCGCGGTCCTTTCTCTCGGACGGGGAGGGAGCGACCGGTCACCAGCGCACCGGCAGTCGGGCGGGGGCGCGCAGCGGGGTGGTCTCGTCCCAGGGCAGCGACTCGGCGGGCTCGGCGAGTTCGATGCCGGGCAGGTTCTCCAGCAGCACCTGGATGACGGTGGCCAGCTGCATCCGGGTCAGGTGCGCGCCGGTGCAGGCGTGCGGGCCGTGGCCGAAGGCGATGTGCGGGTTGGGCGTGCGGGTGAGGTCGAGGCGCTCGGGGTCGGTGAACGCCGCGGCGTCGTGGTTGGCCGAGGCGGGCACCGGGACGACGGCGTCGCCGGCCCGGATGCGCTGCCCGTGGAGGGTGAGGTCCTGCTCGGCGACGAGGATGTTGATGGCGTTCATGAGCGGGACGTAGCGCAGCAGTTCGTCGACGGCGGTGCCGATGCCCGCGGGTTCGTCGCGCAACCGGCGGAGCTGCTCGGGGTGGGTGAGGAGGGCGAGCAGGGCGTTGCCGGTGTGCTGGACGTTGGTCTGGTAGCCGGCCATCAGCATGGTGACGATGAAGCTGACGACGTCGTCCCGGACCAGTTCGCCGCCGGGGCGGCGGGTCTCGGCGAGCAGCAGGCGGATGTAGTCCTCGCCCCCGGCCGGGCCTCCGCGGCCGGCCTCGTCCTCCTTGCGGGCGATGAGCTGCGAGGCGTAGTCCTGCAGGGCGTACAGGGCGGTGAGGATCTCGTCCGTCGTCAGCCCGGCGGCGCTGAGCAGGGTGAGGGTGTGCGGGAGGTAGCGGTCGCGGTCCTCGTGCGGGAGGCCGACGGTCTCGCACAGCACGCGCAGCGGCAGCGGTTCGACGTAGCCGGCCACCAGGTCGGCCGTGCGGTCGGGCGCGGCGGCGGTCATCGCGTCGAGGAGCTCCTGCGCGATGGCGCGGATCCGGGGCCGCATGAACTCCAGGCGGCCGCGGCCGAACAGCGGCAGGACGGTGCGGCGCACGCGCTCGTGGTGCTCCCCCGTCATCTCCAGGAAGGTCGGCAGGCAGGGCGGCGGCGCGTCGGCGCCCTCGGCGGGGGGCCAGGCGGACAGCAGCGGCCGGACGAGCCGCGGGTCGGCGAAGGCGGCCCGGGCGTCCTCGTAGCGGCTGAGCAGCCAGGCGGTCTCGCCGTTGGGCAACTGGGCCCGGACGACGGGCTGTTCGGCGCGCAGCCGGGCGTAGCCGCAGGGCGGGCCGGCGGTGCCGGGCGTCACCTCGGGCACCGGGATCGGGGCGGGGACGGCGAGGTCGGCGATGTCGGTGGTGGCGGCGGTGGCGGCGGTGTCGGTCATCGGGTGCCCTCCTGGGCGGCGGTGACGGGCCTCGTCAGGTAGCCGGAGGCGAAGAAGTACTCCAGGTACCGGTCCAGCAGGGCGGCGTCGACCGGCGGGCAGCGCAGTCCGCTGTCGGCCAGCGCGGCGACGGCGTTGCGACGGCCGAGCACCGGGAAGGTGCCCTCGAAGTACAGCTCCTTGACGGACATGTCGGCGGTGCGGCTGCGGTCCACGCACAGCGACACGAAGGGCGCGGTGGCGCTGGTGGGGTTGGCGGCGACGTGCCGGACCAGTTCGTCGACCCACTGCGGGTAGGGCAGGGTGCGGACGGCGCAGCCGGCCGCGCGCATCCGCTCGATGACGTCGGAGAGCATCGCGGGGCGCGGGTTGGTGAGGTGGTAGGTGCGGCCGTCCGCCTCCCGGCGGGTGGCGATGTGGACGACGGCCTCGGCGAGGCGGTCGACCGGCACGAAGTCCATCGGCAGGGCGATGTCGGGGGCCAGCCCGGTCTCCGCGATCGTCTTGAAGAGGGAGCAGATGGCGGTCTCGGTGTTGCTCACACCGCGGGTCTGGTCGCCCGTCACCTCGTACGGGCGGTGGACGGCCACCGGCAGTCCCTGCTCCGCGGCCTGGCGCAGCACCCCTTCGGCGACCCACTTGCTCTCGGCGTAGCCCATGGTGAGCCCGTCCGGGTGGGCGAGCGGGGCGTCCTCGGCCACCTCCCGGACCCCGGCGGCGCCGGAGCCGGCGACGACGGCGACGGTGGACAGGAAGTGGACCGGCACCCGGCGGGGCGCGGCCAGCCGGACGATCTCGCGGGTGCCGTCCACGTTGGGCGCGCGCAGCTGCTCGTACGGGTAGAGGAAGTTGACCTGGGCGCCGTTGTGGACGATCAGGTCGAGGCGGGCGGCGAGGTCGGCGCGCCGCTCGGCCGTCAGCCCGAGGCCGGGCCGGGCGAGGTCGGCGGGGAAGCAGGCGACGCGCTGCCGGTCGGCCTCGTCGAGCTCCAGGCCGTAGCGGGCGAGGGCGGTGCGCACGCGCTGCTCGGCGTGCGCGGGGCTCGCGGCGCGGACGGGGCAGTGGACGCGGGCGGCGGTGCGGCGCAGCAGGGTGTGCAGGAGGAACGCGCCGACGAAGCCGGAGGCGCCGGTGAGCAGGACGTCCTTCGGGTCCGCGGGGCTGGGTGCGGGGCCCTGGGCGGGCGGGAGCCGGAAGCCGAGGTCGGTCTCGCGGGTGAAGTCGACGGTGCTCGCCCCGGCGGCCGGGGAGCCGTCGCGGGCGGCGCGGACGGCGTCGGTGTAGTGCGCGAGGGTCGGCGCGGTGAGCAGGGCCCGGATGAGGGCGGAGCCGAGCGCGGCGTCGAGGCCGAGGGCGGCGAGGGTGCGGGTGACGGTCTCGGAGGCGAGCAGGGAGTCGCCGCCGAGGTGGAAGAAGTCGTCCTCGGGGGCGGGGCCGGTGCGCAGCACCTGCTGCCAGATCCCGGCGAGGAGGGCGGTCAGGCCCTCGGCCGGCTCGGCGGTGTCCCCGGCTGGCCGGGCGGCGGGAGGGCCGGTGGGGAGGGCTGCGGGGAGCGCGGCGGCGCGCAGACGGGTGCGGTCGACCTTGCCGCCGCTGGTCACCGGGAAGTGGTCGAGCTCCACCAGCGCGGGGACGGCCTGCGGGGGCAACCACCGGGCGCAGTAGCCGCGCAGTTCGGACAGCGGCAGGTCGGCTCCGGGGGCGGCGGCGGTGACGTAGGCGGTGAGCGCGCCGTCCGTGGCCTCGACGACGGCTTCGGCGACGGCCGGGTGGGCGCGCAACCGGGCCTCCACCTCGTCGAGTTCGATCCGCACGCCGCGCAGCTTGACCTGGCGGTCCGCCCGGCCGCGGTACTCCAGCAGGCCGTCGGCGCTCCGGCGGGCCCGGTCGCCGGTGCGGTAGAGGCGCCCGCCGGGTTCGACCTGCGGCAGGTGGACGAACCGCGCCGCGGTCAGTTCCGCGTCGCCCGGGTAGCCGAGGGCCAGTCCGTCGCCGCCGACGTACAGTTCGCCCTCCTCGCCCGGGGCCGTGGGGGTGCCGTCGGCGCGCAGCACGTGGCAGGTGGTGGCGCCGAACGGGCGGCCGATGGGCACGTGCGCGGCGTCCTCGGGCAGCGGGCGCACGCGATGGGCGGTGGAGACCACCGAATTCTCGGTCGGGCCGTAGAAGTTGACCACCGTGGTGGCGGGGCAGGCGGCGAGGACGGCGTTCGCCAGGCGCGGGTCCATGGCCTCGCCGCCGGCCGAGACGAACCGCAGGCCGGCCATCGCCTGCGGGCGGGTCCGGGCGAGCAGGTGGAAGACGCTCGTGGTCAGGTAGGCGACGGTGACGCCGTGGGTGCGGAACAGGTCTTCCAGGGCGGTCGGCGCGAGGAGTTCGGCCCGGTCGGCGATCACCAGGCAGGCGCCGGTGAGCAGGGCTCCCCAGATCTCGATCGTCGAGGCGTCCGAGGACAGGCCGTAGCCGTGCAGGATCCGGTCGCCGGGCCCGGGCGGGGGCAGTTCGCGGTCGGACAGGACGAGCCGGACGACGCCCCGGTGCGGGATCGCCACGGGCTTGGGGCGGCCGGTCGAGCCGGAGGTGAAGGCGACGTAGGCGCAGTCGGTGGGCGCGGCCGGGGCTTTCGTACCCCGGCCGGGCCGGGGGGCCTCGGCGGCCCGAACGTCCACGGCGGCCGGTGTGTCCGCGACGGCCGGTGTGTCCGCGACGGCCGGGATGCAGACGCGCAGCCCGCGTACCCGGCGGACGGTGCCGGGCAGGGTGACGGCGGCGCGCAGTCCGGCGTCCTCGGCCATGGCCCGCAGGCGGGCCGGCGGCAGGTCGTCGTCGAGCGGCACGTACGCGCCGCCGGCCTTGAGGATGCCCAACAGCGCGATCAGCGCCTCCGGGGAGCGGCTGCCGCACACGCCCACCGGTTCGCCCGGTGTGACGCCCGCGGCGCGCAGGCGGCCGGCCAGGGCGGTCGATCCGGCGTGGAGTTCGCCGTAGCTGAGGGTGCGTTCGTGGTGCCGGACGGCGGGTGCGTGCGGGCGCGCGGCGGCCTGCCGGGCGAAGAGTTCGGGGAGGGTGAGGTCCTGCGGGTAGTCGGGCGCGGGAGCGCCTGCCGCGGGGCGGGCCGCCGGGGCGGGGAGGCGGCGCGGCGAAACATCGATATCGGTCATCGGTCCTTCTCACGAGGGCGGCTTCGTCGGCGGCTTCGGCTGCGCCGCGCTGCTGGCGGTGGTGCCGCTGCCGGCGCCGACGACGGGCCGTTCTAGTCCGCGCTGGCGGCGGGCGGTTCGGCGGGCTCGGTGAAGTCGGCCGCGAAGGCCGCGAAGTCGGCGGTCCGCCAGCGCTGCGGGCGCAGGCGGAACAGCACGTCGTCCTTGAGCTGGTCGGCGGTGGCGTCGAGGTAGCCGCGGGCCTCGTCCGGGTCCAGGTAGCGGTGGGCCAGGGCGTCGCGGACGGCCGGCGGCACCGGGTCCTCGACCGCGACGACCGGCCCCTCGACGCTCACGTACCGGTAGGGCCGCCGCTCGTCGTGCACGCAGAGGCTGAACCGGCGGGCGGCGCGCAGCAGTTGGCCCTTGACCGTCTCGCGCCCGGTCTCCACGAGGACCTCTCCCCCGGGCTCGTAGCCGTACCAGACCGGCACGCTCAGGGGCGCGCGGTCGCCTTCTCTGGGGTCCGCGACGCTCAGCACGCCGACCCGGCGCTCGGCGAGGAAGGTCTCCCGGTCGTTCTGCGACATGGCAGGCAGCATCAGCCAATCCCCTTTGATGGTCGGTGAGTTGAGGCCCGCAGCGGCTCCTCGTCCGCCTTGATCATGGCGGATCGTGCGCCGCTTGCCCGCGGGACGGAACGACAACCACCCGATCGGGTGGCTGCGACACCGGTGCGGCGGGAGGCCGCTGGCGGGCCCCCCGTTGCCGGATCGTTTCCGTGGGAACAGCATGGCGGCATTGGTGCGTACAGTGACGGAGAGATCACGCTACTGTCGCGAACATGTCATTCACTGGCCTGAACCAGACCCGGAGCGGAGCGCCCTCGGGGGGGCGTGCGAACACGTGAACGCGCCCTCACCTTGGGGCGAGGGCGCGTTCAGGGACACTCGGGGGCCTCGGCGGCCCCTCGACACGGTCAGTCGAGGCAGAACTCGTTGCCCTCGACGTCCTGCATCACCTGGCACGATTCGTTGACGCCATCGGCGAGCAGGAGCTCCCCGCGCGTCGCGCCGAGCGCGACCAGCCGCGCGCTCTCCGCCTCCAGGACGGCCAGACGCTCCGCGCCCACGAGCCCGGTGACGGCCCGCACGTCGAGGTGCACCCGGTTCTTGACGACCTTGCCCTCGGGAACGCGTTGGAAGTACATCCGCGGCCCCTCACCAGTCGGGTCCATGCACACGAACCACGCGCCCCGGTCCTCGGGCGGCAGCGTCAGCTGGTACTCGTCCCAGGTCTCGAACCCCTCCGGCGGCGGCGGAACGACGTAGCCGAGCACCTCGCACCAGAAGCGGGCGACACGCTCGGGATCCGCACAGTCGAAGGTGATCTGAACCTTCTTGATCGACGTCATCGGGCCACCGTAGTGCTGGCCCTCCACCAGGGCCAATGGGTTTTCCCGCCCGCCCACGGCCGCCGTCCGCCACCGCCCGGTTCCGGCACGCTCCCATAACGGTTGATCGCAGCCCGACATATCCGGGGACATCGTGGTCGGTATCCAGTACTCTACCAAGCGATCACACTGAGTGATCATAATCGTCGCCCTACCGCTACGGGGGGAGCTGACCGGCGATGCACGTCCGCCCTGCCGAAAACCCGGGCATCCCCGGGGAATCCGTACGACCCTCCTGGCTGACCAGGGACCATCTCCTGGACCTGCTCGACCGCTCCGCGCCCGGCTCCCTGACGCTGCTCGTGGCGCCCGCCGGCTACGGGAAGACGACGCTGCTGGCGCAGCACCTGGAACGGTTCCGGGGCGAGGTGGTGCGCTGGCGCCCCTCGCGCGGCACGACCGGAGCCGCGGCACTGCTGTCCGCCGTCCACCGCGAGCTCGGCGGGGCCGGCGAGCCCGCCACCGTCGCGCGCCTGCTCCAGCGGGTGGAACGGCGGCCGGAGCAGGTGCTGCTGGTGGTCGACGACCTGCACCTGATCCACGGCGCCGAGGCGGAGTCGGTGCTGGAGGAGATCGCGCTGCTCGCACCGCCCAACCTCCGCCTGCTGCTGGCCGGTCAGCGGCTGCCGCTGTTCAACCTCACCCGCTGGGAGCTGGCCGCGAGCACCGTCCTGGGGCCGGCCGACCTGCGGCTGCGGGCCGACGAGGTCGGTCGCCTGCTCCACGAGGTGTACGGCAGCCGGCTCTCCGGCCGCCGGGTGGCCGAGGTGGAGGCGCTCACCCAGGGCTGGCCCGCGGCGCTGCGGCTGCTGCACCCGGCGCTGCTGCACCCCACCGCCACGGGCGCGGCCCCGCCGCTCGCCACCGTGGTCGGCTCGCTCACCCGCACCTACCTGGAGCGTGAGGTGCTCCGGCCGCTGCCGGAGCGGCTGGTGCGGTTCCTGGAACAGGTCAGCCCGCTGCCCCGGTTGGACGCCGCGCGGTGCGACGCGCTGGTCGGCGGCTCGGACAGCGCCTGGACGCTCGACGTGCTCGCGGACGAGCGCGGGCTGCTCCGGCGCGAGCACTCCGACTGCAGCTTCCACTGGGGCCCGCTGCTCCGCGACCACCTGCTGCACCGTCGATCCGCACGGACCGGCGGCGACGGGCGGGAGCGCGCCCGGCTCCGCCCCGAGACGCCGGCGACGGCACCCGCACCCGTGCGCGCGCTCCCGGCCGCCCCGGAGCCGTGGTCGCTGCGCTGCTTCGGCTGCTTCGAACTCACCCTGGGCGAGCGCGAGTTGGACTGGACGACGATCCGCCCGCGGGCCCGGGCGCTGTTACGGATGCTGGCGATCCACCCCGGCCAGCCGGTCCACCGGGAGTTGCTGACCGAGGCGCTCTGGCCCGAGCGCCCGCCGGAGACCGCGGCCCGCTGCCTGCACGTCGCGGTCTCCGCGCTGCGCAGGTTCCTGGAGCCCGGCATCACGCGCGGCGGCTCGCAGTTGCTGGTGCGCTCCGGCGAGGCGTACCTGCTGCGCCTGCCCCCGGACGGCAGCTGTGACCTGCGCCGGTTCGAGACCGCGCTGGCCGAGGGGCTGCGGGCCGAGACGGCGGGCCGCCCGGACGCGGCGGCGCGGGCCCTGCGCTCCGCCCTGGAGGCGTACACCGGGGAACTGCTGCCCGAGGACGGCCCGGCGGAGTGGGTCGTGGATCGCAGGGAGCACTACCAGCGGGCGGCGGCCGAGGCGGCGCTGGTCCTCGCCAGACTCGAACTCGCCCGCGACCGGCCGCTCGGCGGCGCGCAGGCGGCGGCGCGCAGCGTCCAGATCGACCCGTTCCGGGACGACGCCTGGCAGACCCTGATCGCCGCCCACGAGCGGAGCGGTGACACCGCGGCCGCCGAGCGGAGCCGCAAGGGCCACGCGCGGATGCTGCTCTCGCTCGGCCTTCCGGCCGCCGACGCCGACGCCGCGGCGGTTCCGGCGGCGCGGGGTCACGGCCGCTCGAAGAACTCCACCTCCGCGATGGCGACGCGCCGGTCCGGACCGGCTCCGTAGGCACCGTCGATCGTCAGCCTGATCCGCACCACGCCGCTGACGGCGAGATGGAAGCGCTGCTCCCCCGGGGAGTCGGCCGGACTGACGGTCCGGGTGGTGACCTTGCCGTCCGAGCCGGTCAGGGTGACGGTGAGCCGCTGCGGGCGGGCCTGGGTGAGGAACTGTTCGGCGCTGGGCGAGATCCCGGGGTGGACGACGAGGTCGAGCAGGCGGAACGGGCCCGGGAAGTCCATCTCCAGGAACTCGCCGATCCCGTTCCCCGGCCGGGCGGGCGCCCAGTACCGGTCCGTCGTCCCGTCGACGGCGAGCGCCGCCGGGTGCGCCGGGTCCTCGCTGGACGCCCGGACGGCGGTCGGGTGGATCTGCTGCGGCTTGGCGAACCGGTCCCGGACCACCTCCACTCCGGACGCCAGCTCGTCGCGGAAGGTGTAGCCCCCGGCACCGAGCAGGACCAGCAGCACCAGCGGCACGACGAACCGCGGACGGCGCGGACGGCGGACGCGGGGGCGGTCGCCGACGACCGGCCCGGCCTTGGGGCGGCGGATGAACGGCCGCCGCCACCACGGCGGCTTCGGCGCGACCCGGGCGTCCGCCAGCAGGCCCCCGCACCGGCGGCAGTAGCGGCGGCTCGGCACGTTGCCCGTGCCGCACCGGCCGCAGATCAGGTCGCCCGGGGCGATCGGCTCGCGCTCCTCCGGCTCGGCCGGGCGCGGCGGGGGCGGCGGGGCCTCCTCGCCCGGCCGGACGGTCTTCGGCTGAACGGGCTTCGGCGGATCGGCCCGGGGCGTGACGGCCTCCGGCGGGTCCGTCCGGGACGCTACGGCCTCCGGCGGATCGGCCCGCCCCGAATCGGCCCGCCGCGGACCGGCCTTCGGCGGACCGGTCGGCCGCGGGGGGATGACCGGCGGCGTCACCGAGGGCGTCGCCACGGCCGTCACCGCGGGCGCCGGCGGGCCGGACGACGAGGGCGGCGTAGGCGCCGCGGGCGGCTTCTCCTCGGCGGCGGGCTCCTCCTCCCACGACAGGTAGGCCCCGCAGCTGCCGCAGAAGTCCTCGCCCCGCGCGCACGGGTGCCCGCAGTTCTCACACGTCGTCATCGTGCCCCTCCCCTGAAGCCTCCCCGGCCGTCCCGGGCCCCGCCGCCCGGACGACCTCGACCGTGAACGGCAGGTGCGCCGGCCGGTTGGCGGCCACCAGCTCGCGCAGCGCCCGCAGGTCCACCGCCGCCGGGTCCGCCACCCGCAGCCGCACCAGCAGCCGTGGCTCCGGCACCCCCGGCAGCGGCGCCTGCGGCCGCACCGACCACCGCGCGCCGCCGCTCTCCTCGATCTCCGGCTCCGCCCCGAACGCCAGCCGCACCTGTGCGGCCAGCCCGGCACGGGTGCCCCGTACGGCGTGCAGCGGGGCCGCGTGGGCGACGGCGGCCCGCAGCCGGTCCAGCGGCAGCTCCGGCCCGGTCGACGCCCCCACCCACTGGGCCAGGTACGCCAGGAAGTCCGGCGGTGCGAGCCGCGGGTCGAAGTAGGCGGCCAGGTTGTCCAGGGCGCAGAGGATCGGGGCGAGCACCTCGTCCAGCGCACCGGTGAACTGCTGGAGGAACGCGTTGTCCTGCCGGTCGTCGCCGTCCGCCGCGTAGACGCCCGGCAGCTGGGCCCCGAGCGGGTGGCGGGAGGGCAGGCCGGGGACGAGCCCCCGTCCGTGCGGCTGTGCGGCCATCGGCCCTCACTCCGCCACGACCCGCACCTGGTGTTCGTACGAGAACACCAGGGCGTGCGGGGCGAGCCGGATCCGGTCGGTGGCCTCGCCGCGGTGGCCGCGCTCCGGGTCGGCGGGGAAGAGCCGGACGCTCTCGACCAGTTCGACGTCGGGCAGTCGCTGCAGCACGGCGAACACCTCGCCGGAGTGCAGCGGACGGCCGAACGGCCAGCCCGTGCCGTCCGGTCCGCCGGTGAGCGGGTTGAGGTACCGGTGCAGCGCGGCCAGGGCGGCGCGCTGGAGCCGGCCGGGCGAGCTGCGCGGTCTGGCCCGCAGGGACGCGACGACCGTGACGCCCTGGTAGTGCGGCGGCTCGACGAGCAGGCGCGCGCCGAGCAGTCTGCGTTCGTCCAGGTAGCCGGTGACCTGCTCCAACAGCTCCGGAGAGCAGGCGAGTTGACCGAACGAGAGCCGGCCCTCGCCGTCGTCGGCGGCGGCCGGCACGAGCAGCACCCGGACCCCGCCCGCGTCCGGCCCCTCCTCGTCGGCCACGCAGCGCACCCGGCCGACGGCGGGTGCGGCCTCGCGGGCCAGCTCCTCGTAGTCCTCGGCGGTCACCGCCCGGCCCCGCGTGCGCAGCACGATCGGACCGCGCAGCCGGGCGCCCTCGACGTCCTCGCCGTCCACGCCGCCCTCCGCCGGACGCGGGTTCTCCACCCGGGCCACGTACGGGACGGAGCTGCGCAGGACGGCGAGCGCGCCCCGGGCCAGGTTGCCCCGGCGGCCGCCGCCCGTGCGGTACGAGCGGATCCGGATCGGCGCGCCCTCGGGCGGCACCGCGCCGTACTGCCGGAGCGTCCCGTCCGGTTCGCGCAGCGCCGGGCCGAAGGTGAGTTCGCCGGTGCTGCGGTCGAGCCGGACGTGGCGGTCCTCGGGGGTCGAGCGGCCGAAGTGCTCCACCTCCCGCCACTCCTCCACCCCGGTCGGGGTGGTGACCTCGACCGTGACCGGCTCGCCGCCGGCGACCACGGGAGGCCGGGCGACGGTGAAGCTCTGCCCCGGCAGCCCCTCCGAGCGGCCGAGGGCCTCGTCCCGGACGTGCTCGGCGTGGACGGCGACCGTGGTCGCACCGACCGTGAACGCCTCGGCCGAGATCAGTACCGGCGCGGTGGAGTACGACGGCCGGCCGGGGACGGGGGCGGTGATCCGGCAGCGCAGCCAGCCGGCCCGGTGCCGGGCCTCCACCGAGGCGGTGTGGTCGGGCGGCAGTTGGAGGATCACGTCGCCGGGCCGGTTGAAGCCGCCGGTGGTGTCGCGGTGGACGCCGCAGCCGGTCCAGCCGTCCCCGGTCCAGGCCTCCCAGGCCAGCGGCGGGTGGTCGGGGTTGATGCCGTGCCCGCTGACCGGGAACTCCAGGCGCAGGGCCACCAGGCAGTGCGGCACCGCCCCGGAGAGCCCGAAGAGCAGCGCGTCGCCGGGGAGCGGGGTGGCGGCGAAGCAGGGGGTGCCGCGGCCGGCGGCGAGTTCGGCGTCCCGGTCGGCCGGGGCCGCGCCCTGCGAGGAGGTCGCCAGGTGCGCCAACGCGCAGGGCTCGATGGAGAGTTCGCGTTCGGTGGAGAAGACCACCGCCTCCTCGGTGGCGGTCCGCACGGTGGCCACCTCCGTCCCGGCGTGGACCGCGACGGCCCGCGGCTGCGGGGCGGAGAGCCAGAAGGTGACGTCGGTGCGGGCGGCGGCGGGCGGCAGCAGCCGGACCCCGATCAGGTCGAGGAAGGCGAGGTGGTTCTTGTCCGGGACCCGGTTGAGCCGGTAGATCAGCTGGTCGACCATCTGGGCGAAGGCCTCGATGAGGGTCACGCCCGGGTCGGAGACGTTGTGGTCGCTCCACTCCGGGCAGCGTTGCTGGACCAGCCGCTTGGCCTCGTCCACCAGGTCCTGGAAGCGGCGGTCGTCCAGGTTGGGCTGGGGCAGCGGCATCAGGATCCCCCCGGCTCGTCGGGGGTGTGGGCGGGGATGACGTAGAACGGGAAGACCAGGTTGCGCGGGTCGTTGGTGCCGCGCAGGGCGTAGCGGATGTCGATGTAGAGGGTGCCCGAGTCGACGGCGTCGAAGCCGACGGTCACGTCCTCCAGGTCGATCCGCGGCTCCCAGCGTTCCAGGGAGAGCCGCACCTCGTAGGCGAGCAGGCCGGCGGTGGCGCTGTCGGCCGGGGCGAAGACGTGGTCGTGGATCGCGCAGCCGAAGAGCGGGCGCATCGGCCGCTCGCCCGGCGCGGTGGAGAGGATCAGGCGGATGCTCTCCTCGATCTCCCGCTCCTGGGTGACCAGGGCGATCGATCCGGTCGGGTCGGTGCGGACGGGGAAGGCCCAGCCGGCGCCGATGAACTGCTGTCCCATCGCGGCGCTCACCCGCCGATCAGGACGGTCGGGCAGCCGGCGGTGATCGGCGCGCCGCAGGCGCAGAGGTCGCCGAGGCGGGCCGCGGGCAGGCCGCCGATCAGCACGGTCGGGCAGCCGGGCGGGGCGACCGCGTTCGGCGGGTGGACGGCGGGCGGCGGGAAGGAGCAGACGTGCGGGGTGCCGACCACGGCCGCCGGCTGCCCGCCGATCAGGACGGTCGGGACACCGGGCGGGGCGAGCACGCCCGGGTGCCCGGTCGGGTCGCCTACCCTGGCGGCAGGTGGCATCGGTGACACTCCATTCCTTCGGCGGGCGGTCGTTCGGCGGGCGGTCGTTCGGCGGGCGTTGCTTGGGCGGGCGGTCGTTCGGCGGGTGTTGCTTCGGCGGGCTAGTTGATCTTGACGAGGGCGGCGCTGATCGAGCAGGTCGCCCCGCCCTTGATCTCGGTACTGGCGGACCCGGACACCCCGACCGTCGTGCCCCTGACGTCCACCTGCCCCTGCGTCCGGAGCTTCACCGCGCCCGCGCCGCCGTCCAGCTGGACACCGCTGCGGGCCGTCACCCGCACCGCGTCGCCGGCGAGTTCGAGCGTCCCCTGCCCGGCGTCCACGCTGACGCCCTGGGCGGCCTTGACGGTCACCTGCCGCCCGGCGTCGATCTCCACCGAGCCGTCGCTGTGCACCACGATCGTGGTGCCCTTCGCGTCCAGGTGCAGGGTGAGCTTGCCGTCACCGGTGGCCACCCGGACGCCCTTGGGCCCGGCGGACGCGTCCAGCAGCTCCAGCCGGTGGCCGCCGCGGGACACCAGCGAGCGGCGGTTGACCGCGCCGCTCGTCCCGTCCACCAGCTCGACGTCGTGCCGGGACGGCCGGTCCTCGCCGTTGTAGAGGCCACCGACGACGTACGGGCGGTCGATCAGCCCCTGCTCGAAGCCGACCAGCACCTCGTCCCCCACCTCAGGGCCGAACACCCCGCCGCCGCCCTTGCCGCCGAGCTGCGCGGTCCGGACCCAGTCGCTGACGTAGTCGTCCGAGAGCCACGGGAAGGCGAGCCTGACCCGGCCCTGGTGCTCCGGGTCCCGGGTGTCCGTCACGGTGGCGTTGGCCAGCCCGGCCACCCGGTCGCGCGACGGCTGCCCGCCGGCGGTGAGGCCGAGCAGCGAGCGGTCGGTGCGGCCGCTGACGGTGATCCAGGTCTGGTAGCCGACCGCCGGGTCGAAGACGTGCCGGGCGGCGGTGACGGTGTACTTGCCCTCGAACGGCGCCCCGATGTTGGCCAGGGCCACCGCGCTGCCGGCCCGCAGCTTCGGGATGCCCATCGCCACCGCCGACAGCTCCGCGAACGAGGCGGCGAGATCGGCGGCCAGCGACCGGGCGGCGTGGTCGGCCTCCGGCTGCGCCGCGTACGGGACGTCCGTGGCCAGGAAGGCGGCCTCGCCGAAGGGTTCGGCCACCTTGCGCGGGGTCAGCCCGAGGGAGAGCAGGTCACTGCCGCCGGCCGGCGCGTGGGCGACCACCGCCCGCTTGGCCTGGACGTCCCAGCCGCGCACCTCGACCTCCCGCACCTGGTCGGCCGAGGTGACGACGGCGTTGCAGCGCAGCAGGTTGCGGCCGAGCTCCAGGACGAACGGGCTGGACCGCACGGGCGTGGCCGGGTCCGGCGCGCCGGCGGCCGGGGTCGGGCGGCGGAAGTGGAACCTGCCGTCGACCACGGCCACCTCGGATCCCGTCCGCACGGCCAGCCGGTTCAGGAACTCCCAGTCGGTGAGCCCGGGTTGGGCGACGTGCTGGTAGACCGTGGTGGTGGCGTCCACCGTGCCCACCGGCAGACCGGCCCGGCGGGCGACGGCGGTGACGATGTCCGAGACCGTCATCTGCCGGTAGCCGGCCACCCGGCGCCCGCGCAGCAGCCGGTGGGCGTGGTCGAAACCGCGGACGACCGTGAAGGTCCCGGTGGCGTCCGCGTCCACCTCCAGCGCGGTGACCTCGCCGGAGAGCAGCAGCTCGCGCACCGGGTCGTCCCCGGAGCGGGCGAAGAGTTTGACGGGGGTGCCGATGGTCAGGCCCGTCTTGCCGAGCACCAGGTGGTGCGGGTCGCGAAAGCGCAGCACGAACAGGCCGGGCAGCCGGCGGCTCTCGTCCACGTGGGCGGAGACCAGGAGTTCGGCGACCGGCGGCGCGAGCGGCCGGCCGTCGACCTCGACGGTGAGCGTGTTGGCGAAGCCCTCGCCGGCCATGGTCAGTGCCCTCCTCGGTGTGCGAGCTCTTCCGGCCCGGGCAGCAGCAGCTCGGTGCCCGGCCGCAGCCGCATCGGGTCGTCGATGCCGTTGGCCTCGGCGATCTCGCGCCAGCCGGCCGGATCCCCGTACTCGCGCCAGGCCAGCAGCGCGAGGGTGTCCCCGGCGACCACCCGGTGCACCCGCCGCGCGGCGAGGGCGCCCGAGGACGGGTTCTGGCCGGGGAGTTCGCCGCTGATCTCCTCCAGGGTCACCTGGCAGACGGCGCGGATCGGCAGGCCGCCGGCGGTGAACAGGGTGTATTTCGCCTGGACCTGACTGATGTAGGAGAGGAAGCCGGTCAGCCCGCCCCAGTGGAAGATCACCCAGGGCGGCACCGGCTGGTGCTTGCCGTGGCTCTGCGCCGTCGGCACGCAGCAGGAGAACAGCTGCTCCACGGCCCTGACCACCCGGTCGTCCTGGTGGGCGGTGGCGTCGAAGAACATCTCCAGCGTCAGCTTGCTGGGCTCGGCACCGGTGAACTCGACCGGCCCCGCCTTCCGCGCGCCCTTGGAGGTCTTGCGCTCCCACTTCGCGGACTTGGCGAGGGCGAGCTCCTTGGGGTTGAACTGGAAGTCGATCTTGTCGAGCCGGGGCCCGGGCGTCGTCGTGCCACCGTCCGCGGGCGGGTGACGCAGTTCGAGGTAGGCGTGCTCCAGCTTCGGCCGGGCGCCGGCCGGTCCGCCGTGGGCCGCCCCGGCGGAGAAGGCGATGGGCGAGGAGGACACCGTCGACTCCCCTCAGGCCCGGTCCGGATCGAGGAACCCGTGGTGCGCGATCTCCAGCGTCTCGATCGCGACCTTGGCGGTCTCCGGGTTCAGCGACGGGCCCTGCCAGCGGACCGGCACCACGTCCAGCAGGCTCCACCGGGCCACCACCCGGCCGTCCGCGGTCATCGCGCTGATGTGACCGGTCTTGCGCGTCACCCCGGACACCATGCCGGCGATCCACCGGGTGACCTTCTCGGTGTCCTTGGTGACCGGGCGGCTGAGCTTGATGTTCGAGTACTTGATGCGGGACGGGAGCTGCCAGACGTAGCCGTTGTTCCCGCCCTCCTCGCGCTGCTCCATCACCACCTCGCAGCCCAGGCCCTCGCAGCTGTTGAAGGTGCCGAGCTTGAAGTCGTCGATCTCGACGATGAAGCAGACGCTCACCGCCGGGTCTTCGTCGGCCATCGCGTGCCCTCCCTTCAGTAGTGGGTGTCGAAGCGCCGGCCGGCGCGCTCGCGGTCCAGGCGGAGCTCGGCCCGCAGCAGGCGGCCGAGCGGGTCGATGAGGCGGCGGACGAGTTCGTCGGTGCTCTCGGACGGGGCGGCGGGCGGGAGTGGGGGCGCGGGTGACGGGGGTGACTCCGCGCGCTGGACGGGTGGCCCGGCCGATGGCCCCGCCGGCGGATCGGCCTGAGGCGGGGAGTGCGGCCCGGCGTACGGTTCGGACGTCGGGGGCGACGCCGTGCGCTGGACCGGCAGCTCCGTCCCAGCCCCTACGGGCAACGGTGTCGGCGGAGCGAAGAGCACCGATCCGTCCGGTATCCGCTGCGCGATGCCCGCCGCCACGGCGACCGTTCCGGCGTCGGCCGGGGCGCCTCCGGGCCGGGCCACGGGGGCCGACCGCTGAACGGCCGAGTCCCGCACGGGTACCGCACGGGAGGCCTGGTACGGCGCACTCAGGCCTTGCAGGGGCAGCACCGGCTGGTGCCGCCCGGTGAGCGGCCGAGGCGCGAGCCGTCCGCCGGAGGAGGCCGGGGCCGCCCGGCCCCCGGCGGTGGACCGCTGGACGGAGGCCGACCCGGCCTGCCGACGCACCTCCCCGGTGGGTGCGACGTCCACCTGGGGCGCCCAGACCACCGGCACCACGCTCGGTTCGGAGGCGGGTTCGGCGGTCCGCGCCTGCTCGCCCGGCCCGGCCGCCCTCGGGGTCGGCGCGGACCGGAGTTCCAGCCCGTGGTCGCCCAGCAGGCCGGTGTGGCCGGCCCCGGGCGGCGCGGCGCTCACGCCCGGGTCGACGACACCGACGAACTCGGGCTCCATCGGTTCCACGCGTTGCACAGGCAGGGGCGGAGCAGGGGCCCGCTCGACCGGACGGCTCGCCACGGCAGCCGGCGGCGGAAGCGGAGTGCTCACGGAGGCGCCGGTCTCCTGCGCCGGGACGTCCCCGCTGCGCGACGCCTGCGTGACGAGCGGCGCGTCGCCCAGCAGCGGCGCCACAGTCTCCGGGGGCGGGGAGACCGAACGCTGCACGGGCGTGACCGTCTCCCCGGCCCGGGACTCGCTGGGCTCCGGTGTCGGCCCCGGCGACCCTGCCGGCGGGCCGACCGGACCAGCCTGCTCGGCCCGCTGCCCGGTGGGTGGGAGAGCATCGAGCGGCGCGCCGACCCTGGCGGCCCGCCGGGGGGCGGGCGGCGGCGACGGCAGCGGTCCCGTCGACCGCTGCACGCCCGGCGGCGATGACAGCGGTGCGCCCAGCCCCAACCGGGGCCGGGACGGTGGCTCGGCCCCGACCGGGCCCTCAACTCGCTGAAGCGGCGCGGAAGAGGACGGGACCACCGGGCGATCGCCGAGGAGCGGCCGTTCCCCCACCGCCGGCGGAGCAGGCGCCTCGGCCGTCTCCGCGGCCTCCGCGGCGGGCGACGCGCTCGGATCCTCCGCCGTCCGGTCGGGGGCTTCGGGCGCCGGCCGGCTCGCACGCTGGACGACCGGGCGCAGCGGGGCCGCCGGAAGGGTTCTGACCGGCGGCTCGACGGTCCGGGCGACCACGGTCATGCCGGAGCGCGGCGCCGCCGGCACGACCGCCTCGGGAGTACCCCCCGGGACCGGCGTCACCGCGGCCGACCGATCAGCCACCGCCGTTGAACCCCCGGGAACGGGCCGGGCGCCGGCCAACGGCACGACGACCTCCGGCGCACCGGCCGACTCGCGCTGCACCGAAGGCGACGGGCTCGCGGGAGTCCCCTCTCCACCGGCCGGACGCACGACCGTGCCGGGCGTACCGGTCGGCGACGGCGACGGCGCGGGCCCCGCCGCCGAGCCGCCCTCCGGCGCGGCGGCCGCCCAGGGCGCCGCCCCCACCGGCTCCGCCAGCCCGTACCCCGTCCCGCCCGGCGCCGACGCGTGCACGAGGTGTCCGAGCGGCCCGAGGAACGACGGGTCCTGCCAGCTCACCAGCCCGCCCCGGAAGCCCGTCGGATCCGTGATCAGCGACGGCGCGCCGAAGGTGAGCCGTTGCACCGGCACCTCCCGCCAGCCGTGCCGCGGCTCCCGCCCGACCGGTGAGGCGACCGGTGGCGCGACGGGCGGCACGGCGGACGGCGCGGCGGGTTCCGGGCCCCGCGCAGCCGCCTTCCACCCCTTCAGCCACCCCCACACCCGCCGCTCACCGCCCCTCGGCCAGCGCGTTCAGCCGGCCGATCTGGGCGAGGTAGCGGAGGCGTTCGGGGTGTTCCAGGTCGAGGATGGAGTCCAGCGGCCAGTGGAAGTGGTAGGCGACGTACGCGACCTCCTCGTACAACCGCTCGGTCGCGTACGTCACGATTCCCCCAGGCGGCCGCCGGAGAGGTCGACCGCGAAGTCGCAGGCGCAGGACGGGCAGGTGACCTGGGCCCGGGTGTGGCCCTCGGCGTTGATCCGGCGGTAGAAGTCCTGGAGGAACGCGAGGTCGGAGGCGAACAGGTCCTCGATGACGCCCGCGTGCACGTCGGTGACGTCCCCGATCCGGGTGACCACCCGTCCGAGCAGCACCACCGAGAGGTAGGCGGGGTTGTCCCGCACCCGGTCGTCCCGCAGCGGCACCAGTTCGTCCCGCGCGGTGGCCAGCCGCATCACGCCCGCGCGGTGCACCTGGCCGGACTCGTCCAGGTACCCGCGGGGCAGCTCGAAGGCGAACTCGGTGCGCATGGGTTCCCGCCGCCGGCCTTCCGCGGGCGGACCCGCGGCCCCCGCGGAAGCCCCCGGGGCCGCGTCCGGCGGGACGGCGGCCGGGGCCATCTGCCGTCGCATCAGGGCCTCACCCGACTTCCATCTGTTCGTACGTGATGACGATCTTCTCGGTCAGCACGCTGGTGTCGCCGGCCTTGAGGGAGCCGATCTCCAGGCTCTTCGGCCAGGCGTTGACCAGGTTGTAGCGCTTGATCGCGTTGCCCTCGTAGTCGAAGACGATGATCGCGCCGCCCTTGCGGACCTGCGACATCTTGCCGAAGCGGGAGTCCTTGATCCACTTCTCGAAGCTGTTGTCGGCGGTCAGACCGCGGGTCAGCGTCACCTCGCCCGCCTTCGGGCGGCCCGGGAGCTTCTTGATCAGGTACTTGCCGTCCGCCGTGTTCTGCTTGAGCTCGATGACGTCCTGTTCCATCTTCAGGCCGGTCACCTCGCTGATCTGCCGGATCACCACGCCGTCGAACTCCAGGCCGAAGGAGTGGCCGACCGAGCTGTCATGGTCGGGAAGTGCCATGGCGCGCTAACCGCCTTTCTTCACCTGATTCTGCCGAGGAAGCCCGGGGCTTCAGCCCTGGGAGGAATCGGCTCCTTGGATCGGAGCCGCGAAGCGGCGGAGTTCTCTTCCACGTGCTCTGACCTCCCGATTTGATCGTTCGATTTTGCGTGAACTACGTTCCTTCGCGTGAAGATCGTTGTCCGGGTGAAGCTGGAGCCGTCGCCGTTCCAGGCGGACGCGCTCGCTGCGACGCTGCGCGCGTGCAACAGGGCTGCGAACCACATCTCTCG
>NZ_JBMVFA010000032.1:0-104020 GCF_049543595.1 Kitasatospora sp. NPDC094028
CGCGCCGTCACCGCACTGGTGACCCACACCGAGGTCGACCCCCACGATCCCGCCTTCCAGCGGCCGGGCAAGTTCATCGGCGGGCAACTCACCGACCACCAGGCCCGGATGATGGAGATCGAACGCGGCTGGACCACGGCGCGCGACGGTGCGCGCATGCGCCGCGTGGTGCCCTCCCCGCAGCCGAAGGCGATCGTCGAACTCCCCGCCGTCCGCGCCCTGCTGGCGGCCGGAGCGGTCGTGATCGCCGCCGGAGGGGGAGGCGTCCCGGTCACCCGCGATCCGGACACCGACCGGGTACGCGGCGTCGAAGCCGTCGTCGACAAGGACCTCACCGCCGCCCTGCTCGCCGAACAGCTCGACGCCGACGCCCTGTTGATCCTCACCGACGTGACCCACGTGTTCACCCACTACGGTGCGACCCACCCCGGCCCGCTGGTCACCACCACCCCCGGCCGGCTGCGCGAACTGGCCCTGCCCGAGGGCTCGATGCGCCCCAAGGCCGACGCCGCCGCCGGATTCGCCGAGCGGACCGGCCGGATCGCCGCCATCGGCCCGCTGGACAACGCACTGGGCACGCTCCTCGGAACCACCGGCACCACCGTCCGGGCCGCCCTCGGGGGAGGGAAGCCGGACCATGAGGCCCTGCCGGCCGGCTCTCGCGCCTCGACCTGAGCGGCCTGCCGTTCGTCTTCTTCACGAACGGCGAGACCGGTCGTGGCAACATCCTGTACCACCGCTACGACGGCCACTACGGCCTCATCACACCCGCGCAATAGCCAGCGCGAGCCGGGGGCCAGCCGGGACCGGTAATGCGACCGGGGGAGCGGTTGGGGCCGTCCTCCGGCCGCCCTGGAGCGGCCCTGGACATCCGCGCGCACGGCCCGCCACCGAAGCCATGGTGGCGGGCCGTGGCCTTGGGTGCTGCTTTGGACGCGAGGTTGTTCCACACGCACTGCTGAGTGCGGATCCACGCTGCCGCGTCGGGGGTGATCCTTGTCTGCCGGTCGTTCACTTCTGCCGATGCCCGCCGAACCCACGCACTTCGCGGAGCACTGACCGGCGCGGGCGCAGGTCGAGCGCAGGCCGGAAGCCGGATGCCGCGTCCACCTGGGGTGGACGCGGCATCGGAGCGTCATCGCTTTGCGCCCGGTACCCCGGAGGGCACCTGCGCCGTTTCAGTCGTGCGGGATGACGGCGACCGGCGCCTGTGCGTGGTGGATCACCGCGTGGGCGACCGGTCCGAGGCGCAGGCCGAGGTGGTGGCGGCGCCGGTGGCGGCCGACCACGACGAGTGCGGCGTCGCAGGACGCGTCCACCACCGCGCCGGCGCCGCCGGCGATGCGGCTGTCCTCGACCACCGCGACGTGCGGGTACTTGTCCCGCCACATGCTGAGTGCCTGGCTGAGCAACTCGTCCTCGATGGTGCGGAACTGCTCGGTCTCGATCCGCGGTGCCACCCAGCCCGCGTAGCCCCAGACCGCCGGAGGAGTCCAGCCGTGAACGGCACGCAGCACGGTGCCGCGGGCCGCGGCCTCCTGGAAGGCGAAGTCGACGACCTCGTCCGCCGGGGCACGGGTGTCGATGCCGACGACCACCTCGGCGGCGTCGCGGGCGTCGGCCTGCTGCGTCTGCGCGGCCCGGACCAGGACGACGGGCACGTCACATCGTGCCGCGGCGTTCAGACCGACCGATCCCACCAGCAGACCCTCGAAGCCGCCCAGGCCCAGCGAACCGACGGCGAGCAGTTCGGATTCGGCCGCGGCAGCGAGCAGGGACGCGGCCGGCTCGTGGCCGGGCAGAAGGCCGGTGTGCACCTCCAGCCCTGGGTGGGCCGAGCGCACCTGCCGCGCGGCGTCGTCGAGCATGCGCTCGGTCAGGGCGCGCACCTGCGCCGGCTGGCCGGGATCGGCGTGGACGTCGTCCTCCCAGGTCCAGGCGTGGACGAGTCGCAGGGCGTGGCCGCGGCGCACCGCTTCGTCGGCCGCCCACTGCGCTGCTGCGGTGCTCTCGGCCGAACCGTCGATACCGGCCAGGAGGTACTTGCTCATGGAAGGGCCCTACTTTCCGCTGCTCGGGACCGCCTCCGGCGCAACCGCCTGAGGCCCGGGATCAGCCTCGCCGAGGGCGATCGTGCATCCCAGGGTCGGCCGGGTCCGCAGGCGGGGCCCAAGGTCCCGAATGGCCGAAGGCGGTCTTCAGCGCCCGGAACGCCGTCTTCGGATCGGAGAGGGCGTGGTGGACGGGCGGAATCGGCTTGTCGAGGCCGAGCAGTTGGTACACGGCGTGCATGGCGCCGCGCACCGAGTACTCGACGGTGAACACGACGTCCTCCGGGATCTCCACGAACTGGCCGAGGAAGGCGAAGTTCCGGGCACCGTGCGGGATCACCCGGGGCCGGTCGTGGACCGAGCGGCGGGCGAACTGGCTGGTGATGTAGGGCATCATCACGGTGGTGACGGTGGTGGTGGCGCGGACCTCGTCGGCGATGTCGTCGAAGCCGAGCTGGCCGAGGAGTTCGGTGAGGATCTGCTGCCCGGTGGACTCGGCCATCGCCTTGCCGGTGTACTCGCCGGGCGTGTCGACGAACAGGCCGTAGCCCCAGAGGGTGAAGACGTCCTCGGGCTGGCCGTCGAAGTGCGGCGGACGGGGCACGACGATCGACATCAGCCAGGGGGAGTCCTTGAAGGTCATCAGCGCGCCGGTGCCCGGGGCGTTGCCGCTGAACTCCTCGATGCGCTTGAGCAGCGCGGGGCTTCGCATGGTCAACGTGAAGGACTCCCAGGCGGCTTCGCCGACGTTGCCGTTGAAGACCGCCGGCTGGCCGAAGTCCGGTGCCTTGCGGGAGAGGGTCTCCCAGAGCGTCCAACTGCCGTCCCGCTTGTCCCGGATCAGCTCGGGCACGGTGTCGTCGTCGCCGTAGGCGGCGTCGGCGGTCATCGAGCCGAGCGTGATGAACGCCAGGTCGAGGTCGGCGAGTTCGATGCTCTCCCGGTGGTCGTCGCGGAGCAGGTGGAGGCGCTTCGCGCGACGGATGCCGTCCTGCTCGGTGAAGTCGACGTCGGTGACGGTGACGCCGTGCTCGAAGCGCACACCGTGCTCCTGTAGCCACCGGGTGAGCGGCCGGACGATGGAGTCGTACTGGTTGAGGCGGGTGCGGCGCACGCCCGCCAGGGTGTGGATGCGCGGGAACTCCTGGAGGAAGCGCAGGAAGTAGCGCTTGAGCTCGATGGCGCTGTGCCAGTTCTGGAAGGCGAAGGTGGTGCGCCACATCGCCCAGAAGTTCGTGGCGAAGAAGTGCTCGGAGAAGAACTCGTCGATCCGGCGGTCGCCGATCACCGACTCCGGCAGGACGAGCAGCCGGGCGAGCTCGATCCGGTCCTGGGTGTCGAGACCGAGGCGCGCGGCGTCGAGGACGCGGTGGTCCCGGTCGATCAGCCGGGCCCTGGCACGGGTGGGGCAGTCCCGGTTGAACCGGACGATCTCGTCCCGCACCGAGACGTTCTCGTCGTCGAGGGTGGGGATCGTCTCCAGGAGGTTCCACAGGCAGGTGTACGCCTCGTCCTCCAGCATGCGCCCGCCCCGGGTCACGTACGCCCGTTCCGGGGATCCGCGCCCGTCGAGCGAGCCGCCGGTCAGCGGGAGCTGCTCCAGGATGTGGATGTTCTCGCCGGGGAACTCGCCGTCGCGGATCAGGAAGGCCGCGGCGGCCAGTGCCGCTATGCCGCCGCCGACCAGGTAGGCCTTCGTCCCGCGCCCGCTGTCGATCATGATCTGTCCCACTCGTCCACGCGTCCGCGCGCCGTGCGGCGCGCCTGCACGGGTCGTGCAGGTGCCAGCCAGCCTGTGGCACGCGACGCACCCGGACGCAGGGCCGGCGGTCCCCACTTCGGGGCCGTACGTCCCGGGATCGGGGCGCGGCGTGGGGCCGTTCGGGTGAGGTCGTGGACAGCAGGGACCACCGGCCCCCGGTATCCCGTGGAACGGGGCCTGTTCGGCCCTGCGCGGACCTCGGCCGAGGAGGGAAGGATGAAGGTCGGCCGACCGTCGGCGGTCGGTGAAGCCGACAGACCCGAGGAGTGCGCAGCCATGTCCGTCAATCCCAGTTCGGCTCCCGGTGGACCGTCCGAGGCGGAGATCCGGGCGCTCGACGCCCACTGGCGGGCCGCCAACTACCTTGCGGCGGGCCAGATCTACCTGATGGCGAACCCGCTGCTGCGCGAGCCGTTGCGCCCCGAGCACATCAAACCCCGGCTGCTCGGCCACTGGGGCACCTCGCCCGGCCTCAACCTGGTGCACACCCACCTCAACCGGGTGATCAGCGCACGGGACCTCGACGCCGTCTGCGTCTGGGGCCCCGGGCACGGCGGGCCCGCCGTCCTCGCGAACTCCTGGCTCGACGGCAGCTACACCGACACCTATCCCGACGTCACCCGCGACGGGGCCGGCATGGCCCGGTTGTTCCGCCAGTTCTCGTTCCCCGGCGGCGTGCCCAGCCACGTCGCTCCCGAGACGCCGGGTTCGATCCATGAGGGCGGTGAGCTCGGCTACGCGCTCTCGCACGCCTACGGTGCCGCCTTCGACAATCCCGGCCTGCTGGTCGCCTGTGTGATCGGCGACGGTGAGGCCGAGACCGGCCCGTTGGCGGCCTCCTGGCACGGCAACAAGTTCCTCGACCCCGTCCATGACGGCGCCGTCCTGCCGATCCTGCACCTCAATGGCTACAAGATCGCCAACCCGACCGTGCTCGCCCGCCTGCCCGAGGCCGAACTCGACGCGCTGCTCCGCGGCTACGGCCACGACCCGCTGTACGTCGGCGGCGACGACCCGCTCACCGTCCACCGCGCCATGGCCGAGGCCATGGACACCGCCCTCGACCGGATCGCCGCCATCCAGCACGAGGCCCGCGCCGACGGCAGCACCCGCCGACCGCATTGGCCGCTCATCGTGCTGCGCACGCCCAAGGGCTGGACGGGCCCGGCGGAGGTCGACGGCCTGCCGGTCGAGGGCACCTGGCGCGCCCACCAGGTACCGCTCGACCAGGTCCGCGACAACCCCGCGCACCTGCGGCAGCTGGAGGACTGGCTGCGCTCCTACCGGCCGGAGGAACTCTTCGACGAACTCGGGCGCCCGGCGGCGCAGGTCCTCGACTGCGTCCCCGAAGCCACCCGCCGCCTCGGCACAAACCCGCACGCCAACGGCGGCCTGCTGCTGCGTGACCTGCCGATGCCGCCGCTGGAGCGCTACGCCGTACCCGTGGACAAGCCCGGTGCGACGCTGCACGAACCCACCCGGGTCCTGGGCGACCTGCTGGCCCAGGTGATGGCGGACACCGCCGAGCGCCGTGACTTCCGCCTGGTCGGCCCGGACGAGACCGCCTCCAACCGGCTCCAGGCCGTCTACCGGGTGACCGGCAAGGCGTGGCAGGCCGACACCCTGCCCGTCGACGAACACCTCGCCCACGACGGCCGGGTGATGGAGATCCTCTCCGAACACACCTGCCAGGGCTGGCTGGAGGGCTACCTCCTCACCGGCCGACACGGCCTCTTCTCGTGCTACGAGGCCTTCGTCCACATCGTCGACTCCATGGTCAACCAGCACATCAAGTGGCTGCGCACCACCCGCGCGCTGCCCTGGCGCGCCCCCATCGCCTCGCTCAACTACCTGCTCACCTCGCACGTCTGGCGCCAGGACCACAACGGCTTCTCGCACCAGGACCCCGGCTTCGTCGACCACGTCCTCAACAAGAGCCCCGAAGCCGTCCGCGTCTACTTCCCGCCGGACGCCAACACCCTGCTCGCCACCGCCGACCACGTGCTGCGCAGCCGCGACTACGTCAACGTCGTGGTCGCCGGAAAACAGCCCTGCTTCGACTGGCTCACCCTCGACCAGGCCCGGGCCCACTGCGCCCGCGGTGCCGGGATCTGGGAATGGGCCGGGACCGAGGACGGCACCCTCCCCCAGCCTTCGGCCGGGGGGACCCCCATGCCCGACGTCGTCCTGGCCTGCGCCGGGGACGTCCCCACCCAGGAGGTCCTGGCCGCAGCCGACCTGCTCCGCCGGCACCTGCCGGACCTGCGCGTCCGGGTGGTCAACGTGGTGGACCTGGCCCGGCTGATGCCCGCCGAGGAGCACCCGCACGGGATGCCGGACGCCGAGTTCGACGCCCTGTTCACCCGGGACCGGCCGGTGATCTTCGCCTACCACGGCTACCCGTGGCTGATCCACCGCCTGGCCTACCGCCGGGCCGTCCACCCGCAGCTGCACGTGCGCGGCTACAAGGAGTCCGGTACCACCACCACGCCCTTCGACATGGTGGTCCGCAACGACCTGGACCGCTACCGCCTGGTCATGGACGTCATCGACCGTGTCCCCGGCCTGGCCGTGCGCGCCGCCGCCCTGCGCCAGGAGATGGCCGACCGACGTGCCCGCCACCACGACTGGATCCGCGAGCACGGCACCGACCTGCCCGAGGTCACCGACTGGACCTGGCAGGGCTGACCCGAAACCAGGGGGCCGAACGTCAGGAGAACAGCACCATGGAGCTACCCGTCGCCGTCGGAGTCGACGGCTCCGACACCAGCCTGACCGCCGCCGACTGGGCCGCCCGCGAGGCGCTGCTGCGCGGCTGCCCGCTGCGCGTCCTGCACGCCCTGCCCCTGATGCCTCATCTGCTCCCCAGCTGGTCGGCAGGACGGCGGCCGGACCCAGGCGCCCTGCTGCACGAGGTCCGCCACGTCCTGGCGGTGCGCTACCCGCAGCTGGAGACCCGCACCGAGGAGGTCCACGACCTCGCCACCGCGGCGCTGGTGGCCGCGGGGGAGGACGCCGAACTGCTCGTTGTCGCCGCCCGCGGTGCCGGCGGCTTCCCCGGACTGCGCATCGGGTCCACCGCCCTGCACCTGGCCGCCCGAGCAGGCTGCCCGACCGTGGTGCTCCCGGTGGACCCGCCGGGTCCGGAACCGCGCGAGCAGATCGTGCTCGGGCTGGACGCCCGCCGGCCCGCCGAGGCCGCCCTGGAGTTCGCCTTCGCCGCCGCACGCCGCCACGGAGTGCCGCTGAACGTCGTCCACGCCTCGGCCGCCGGGGCACAGGACGACGAGGACGAACTCCTCGCCCGCGCCCTCCAACCGTGGCAGGCCGCCCATCCCGAGGTCGACGTCGTCGCGGACACCGCCTGCACCGGAGCGGGCCTGGTGCTGGTGGAGGCGTCGGCCAAGGCCCGACTGCTGGTGCTGGGCAGGCGGCCCGCGGTCCTGGTCAGCGCGCTCGGCCCGGTCGGCCACGCCGTCCTGCACCACACGCTCTGCCCGGTCGTCATCGTCCCGGAGGCGTGAGCGGGACCTTCAGGCCACACCCGGGGGCTGCTCGGCCCCTGGGACCGGCCTGCGGCGACCGCGATCGTGGATCGCGCACCGGGGTCGCCGGTATCCGCGCCGGGACCGTCGACCGAGGGAGGGCCGTCATCATGCCGTACGCCGTAGTTGCCGGGTCGACGGATCGGAACCGAGCACGGCCGCCGCCGAGTGGGCTGCCCAGGAGGCGCAGCCGCAGCGGCCGGCCGCTGCGGCTGCTCCACGTCGGGGGCGCGAGCTCGCCCGCGACCGGGGAGGCCGACCGCGGCGGCGAGCCGCTGCCGCCGTCGGTGCTCGCCACCCGGGACCACATAGCGAGCGTGCTGCCCGGTCGGACTTCGCCCGCCGTCTGGCGGATCTCGGCAAGGAGGTCTGGGTCCGCTTCGTCCTCGTTCCCGGTCTGACGGACCCCGTCGGGAACGTCGAGGGGGTCGCCGCCTTCGCCGCCTCACTGGGCAACGTCGCCGGGGTCGACGTCCTCCCGTTCCACAAGCTCGGCATGGCGAAGTGGCGTGCGCTGGGGCTGGAATGCACGCTGGCGGACACCCCGGTGCCCACCAGCGACCAGACGGTGGAGGCACGTGCCGTGTGCGAGGCCCACGGCCTGCACGCCGTCTGACGGGCCTGACCGGGCGCGGACGCATCGCGCGAGAACGAGGCTCCCCGAGGGGAAGCCTCGTTCTCGTGTGTCCGGGAGTCGAAGTGCCGTGGCGGGTGGGCACCGCGGCCTGACACGGTGCGCTGGCCTTGGTCTGGCTGCCCCAGCCGGCAGCGATGTCTGCCGGTGTGGTGTCGGAGATCAGGGGCGCGCTGAACCGGAAACCGCCGGAGCCGACGGCACCTTCCCCGTGGAGGGGGCGGTGCCGCCGGCTCCGGCAGCGGTGTCTCGGCGTGCGGTGCTTCCGGGACGGCGGTGGGGTCTCAGCGGAGCCAGGCGTGCTCGCGGACGATCGGGAGGGCGGCCCAGCGGCGCCCCAGGCCCAAGACATCGCCCGAGCCGACGGCGGCCAGCGCGATGAGCAGCAGGGCGTAGACGACGTGGTAGTCGACGACGGGGTTGCTGGAGCCGCTGGCGGCGCCGTTGGCGAGGTGGCGGGCGGGCGGCCACTCGGCGGCCCACATCAGGGCCAGCAGCAGGGTGCCGCCACCGGCGGCGACGCGCATCCCGACGCCGCCGACGAAGGCGAGGCCGATGCCGAGCAGGCCGAGCATGAACAGCCAGTCGGCCCAGGCCTGCCCGGCCCAGGCGTGGAAGGTGGACTGGAGCGGACCGGCCGAGACGTGGCTGAGGAAGCCCTTCGTCGGGGAGCCGCCGTTGAGCCAGGAGCCGGCCTCTCCGGTGGCGTAGCCGAGGCCGAACGTCTTGTCGAGGAAGGCCCAGAGAAAGACGAAGCCGACGGTGATCCTGGCGCTTGCGATCGCGAGCCCTGCCCCGGTGGTCAGGGCGACGGCGTCCGATGCCTCCGGGGAGCGCCGGGTGGCGACCGGGCGCCGGTCCGTGGTGAGGCGGTGGGTGAACCGGGGGAGGTGCGGGTGGTGGACGGCCATGGCGAGCTCTCCTTGTCGGTTTCACGGTGGATCGGTCGATTTGTGGCGCTGGGACAGGACCGTCGGCCGGGCCTTGAGGCGCCGGGCTCCCAGGCACCGGGGCCGGGTCGTGCGGGTGGAGCGGGGAGGCGGACGGCGCCCGCCTCCCCGGGGCGAGCCGGTCGGGCTACTTGCGGTGCATGGTGTGCAGGGCCTGGGCCAGGACGTGCGGGTCGTGGTGGCCCTTGTGGACGGCCGGGGGCTGCCGGTCGAGGTCGAGCAGTTGCGCGACGGCGGCCCAGGCGGTGCGTACGGAGTACTCGACGGTGAAGACGACGTCGTCGGGGACCTCGGCGTACTGGCCGATGAAGGCGAGGTTGGTGGAGCCCTTCGGGACCACCCGCGGCCGGTCGCCGTGGCTGCGCACGAGGAACTGGCTGGTGATGTAGGGCATCAGGCAGGGGATGGCGGTCGAGGTCTCGGTGATCTTCTCGGCGGTGTCGGGGGCCACGGCCAGGTGCTGGAGGACCTCCTGGAGGATCTCCGCGCCGCTGCACTCCCGCATCGGCTTCTTGACGAAGGTGCCGGGCTTGTCGGGGAAGAGGCCATAGCCCCACCACACGGATACGTCCTCGGGCTGCTGCTGGTAGACCGGCTGGCGGTTGACGACGACGGTGAGCAGCCACGGGGAGTCGGTGAGGGTGAGCAGGCCGCCGCGGCCGGTCGGGCGGCCGGTGAACTTCTCCATCCAGTCGAGGAAGGCGGGGTCCTTGGCGGTGACGGTGAAGGACTCCCAGGTGGATTCGTCCGGGTGGTGGTCGAAGACGGCGGGGTTGCCGAAGTCGTGGCGGCCACGGGCGATCCGGTGCCACAGCAGGAAGGAGTCGGGGCTGAGGGAGGTGTTCGGGCTCGCCGGCGGGGCGGTGTGGGAGCCGAGGACGGAGTCGGCGGTCATCGATCCGTTGGTGACGAACACGAGGTCGTCCTCGGCGACCGGGATGTCGGCGTGCGCGCCGGTGAAGTGGATGCGCTCGACGTTCGTGCCGGGCCCGTGCCGGAAGGCCAGGTCCGCGACCCGGTGGCCGGTGTGGAGGTGGACTCCCTGCTCCAGGAGCCAGGCGGTGAGCGGGCGGACGATCGAGTCGTACTGGTTGTAGCGGGTCCGGTAGATCCCGGACATCGTCTGGAACTCCGGGAAGAGGTGGACGAAGCGCTTGAGGTAGCGCTGGAACTCGATGGCGCTGTGCCAGGGTTCGAACGCGAAGGTGGTGCACCACATGTACCAGAAGTCGGTGGTGAAGAAGCCCTCGTCGAAGCAGTCCGTGATGCGCTTGCCGTCGAGCAGCCGCTCGGGCGTGGCGAGGCACTTGACCAGTTCGAGCCGGTGACGTTCGGAGAAGCCCATGGCGTGTCCGTCACAGATCTCGCCGCCTGCCCGCACCAGGCGGGCGGTGTCGTCCCAGGGGGACTCCTCGTGCGAGTCGAGGATGTCCTGGGTAGCCGACTTCGACGGGTCGTCCAGCGACGGAATGCCGGACAGCAGATCGTACGTGCAGCGGAACTGCGCCTCGAACATCCGGCCGCCGCGCATCGTGTACCCCGTCTCGGGCGTACCGCCCGCGTCCAGGCTGCCGCCGACCTCGTCCTGGCCCTCGTAGAGGTGGATGTCGTCGCCGGCGAAACCCGCGTCCCGGATGAGGAACGTTGCTGCGGACAGGGCGGCGATGCCGCCTCCGACCAGGTGGGCCTTGGGCATCGGAGATCTCCTCAACTGTCGTGCACTGAACTGCCATCGGCTGGATGAGCAGCGATCCCGGCGGTCGACGCCGGGCGATCGAGTCCATCGATCGGGTGTGACGACAGCTTGCTCCCGAGTCGGCCGACGGGTCGTTGGGCCATTGGTCACCGATGGCGGAACGACGGTCCCGGTGGCTCCCGGGTGCGCGGGACCGGCGGACCGGGACCTTCGGGCCCTGCCGCAGGGCAGCGTGGACCCTGCTGAACAGCGTGCGCGAAGGAAGGGTTGATCGGGCGCACACCTACCGCAGGACCCGAGGAGGAGACCCATGAACAGTCCCGGACCGACCCCCGCCGTGCCCGCGCCCGTGTCCCTACTCGGGCCCCTGGTCGTCGGCGTCGGCCGCTCCGCGGCCAGCCGAGGAGCCGTGACCTGGGCGGCGGACGAGGCCGCCCGCACCGGCCGGGCTCTGCGGCTGGTCGACGTCCTGGAGTGGCCGCAGACCGATCCGGATGAGGACACCCCGCGACTGCTGGACGATCACCTCCGGGTCGGGGGCGACATCGTCCTGGCGCAGGCACGCAAGCTCGTCGAGGAGTGGCACCCCAGTGTGGAGACCGAGACCGAGTGACCTGGCGGCCATGTTCGAGCTCGGTCGCCGCGCGGACGGTCTCCTCGCCCAGGCTCTCACGCATGCCTCCTGGGTTTACGAATGCCAGGCGGCGGCGACCGCCGCCCGCCAGCGTGACAACCAGCTCCTCGCCCACCACGGCTCGCATGTGGTGGACCACCTTGCCGCCCACGTCCGCGTCCGGCAGGCTCTCGCGCACAGCCTCACCCCCGACGAAGACGAGGCACGCATCCTCACCTCGTCTGACGACGACACCGCCCAGCTCGGTGCTGCTCTCCAGCTCACGGAAGGACTGCTAACAGGCCGCGGTGAGAGAGGACAGGGCCGCACGGCGGTGTCGAACGCCACCCAGGCTGTCGTCGCCGCAGCCTGGCGCATCCACGGGCCTCGGCTACTTGAGCGCCGACCCGCTCTCCTCGATGAGTGGCTCTCCGGCCTGGCCCACCAGCACGACCCGGTGACCGTCCTCGCCACCTTGGCCACCATGTACGGCATCGACCACGAGTACACCTTCGACGTCTCGGGGCCAGACCACCTGAAGGGCTACACAGCGACGGTCGGGCTGCGGGACGCTCGGGGCCGGGTCCACCAGTGGACCGAGCGCCTGCCCGGAACTCCCGGAAAACCGGAGGCCAAGAAGGCGACCGCCGAGGCCATCCTCGACATCCTTGCCACCCCCGTCAACGGCGTCGTTGATGATCTCCCTGCCCCCGAACGGGACCTGCTCGTCTACCTCCTGCGCGCCCAACTCGAGGGCCTCGGCTGGCAGACGGAACGGCAGCGCGCTCGCATGCGTGCCCGCGGCGACCTCGGCACCGACCTTCTCGCCACCGGGGACACCAAGGCGTTTCTTGCCTGGGCAGAACGTGTCGGTCACCTGCTCGGGCCGGATGAGACGTCGGCGCCGGCCGCGCTGCGAGAGCTGTACCGGAAGGTCCTCGACGACACGCGCATCGGGCCCGGCTCGCTTCTGCGCCGCATGGCCGTCAGCCCAGGGCCCGACGCGATGAGTCTGGTCCGGCGCAACGCGGCAGACGCCGTAAGGCGAGCACTGAGCAGCGGGCCGCAGGCCGCCTCGGTTCGCGACATTGTGCAGGAGTGGTGGCATCACCAGGCTCAGGCCACCGGCGTCACGATTCGTGACGATATGGGCCAAGAGATCTTCCGCCCGCTCCTCGTCCACCTTGGCGCGCTGGACGAGACCCTGACGTGGTGCGGCGAAGCTGCCGAGGCGGCCGACGCCCGCATCGACGTTGAGCTATCGGTCCAGGACGGCACGCTGCACGTCTGGCTCGGCCTCGACAAGGTGGATGTCCAGGCGGCCTGCGATGACTTCGCCCGCATGCTGTCCCACACCCTCCCATGTACCGACTGCTTGGTTGGTGACGACCATGTACTGCTGCGTCTGCACGGCGATCACGAGACGGCTCCCCTCCACCCCCTGGCTGCAGCGGGCATGGACGCTTACGTCTCCGGCCCGCTGGACCGGCAGCCCACTGAGCTTCCTTCGCCGTCAGCGCCGCCCGCGCCTGATCGGTCCCCATCTTCTGGCGGAGTGCGGAGCAGCGATGGGGTCTGCACAAGGCCCAGTGCCGGCCGGTGCGGTCCGACAGGCATCCGGTGAACAGCCGCGAGACCAGGGCGACGGCCTCGCCGAAGCCGGTGACGAACCCGACCACGGTCGCGGAGGCGCCCAGGGTGGCCAGGTAGGGGCCGGTGATCGCGCGGGCGCCCTCGTAGACGAAGTCCGCGAGCATGCTGACCACGCCGAAGGCCATCACGAACCGCATCGGGGTCAGCCGGTTCGGCCTTGTCCGGACCGCCGCACTCGCGTCTGTCCGCGCCAACAGGGGTGGCGGGATGGGGTCTCCCCAGAAGCGTTTCGGGAAACCTCGTTCGTGTAGCACGCACCCTTTGGCCCGGGGGCCAGTCGTGCTCGCGTACGCCCCTAGCACGCGCCCCGAGGGTGCGGCCTAAGGTGCAGCATCTGCCCTGCGATGCTGGAGAGTTGGGGGAAACGCATGGAGGACAACGGGTTGAAGGACATCCGCGAGGTGCTTCGGCAGCTCGCTCAGCCGTCGAACGCCTCGGTCCATTCCACCGCCAAGCTGCTCGGCGAGGTGGAAACGGCCGCGGCGAAGGACGACGAGGAACGGCAGGAGAAGGAACTCGACACGCTGCGCCGCAAGCAGGGCCTTCAATCCGTACCGGCCAAGGAACTCGGCGACGGTGTCCAGCTGGCGCCGTTGGAGGTGCTGCACACCCTCGGGCGCGCGATCGCGCTCTCGCGACGCGGCGCCGGACGTGGGCTCGCGGAACACTGGGGCTGCCTCAAGTACAGCCAGGCGCTGGAAGGCACGCTCGGCACCTTCATGGCCCTGTCGGCCGAGGGCCGCGACACCGCGGACTACTACAAGGCGCTGCAGTCCGACGAACTCGGGGTCGGCTTCGCGCTCGCCCTGGCCAAGCACGTCCTGACCAGGCGCTATCCGGACCACAGTGTGTCCATCGTCCCCGCCGACACCGCGCTGCGAGCAGGCTTCGCCGTGACCGGCAAGGACTCCGGGATATCCGTCGGCTACCGCTACCGCCCCCAGTACTTCGCCGAGGTGTGGAAGCCCGGCCAGCCCTCGCGGGTCTTCCCGATCGCCTGCAAGGGCAACCACAGCGGCGCCTCCGTTTCCCACGCCCAACTGGCCTCCGCCGCGGTCCACGCCGACGCCGTACACATCGGCGGATGGACCGACACGCCTGCCCTGATCTTCAGCACCGAGCTGCCCGTCGACGGGCCGATGACCATCCACGCGTTGCAGGCGCGCGGCAACGGCGGCAAGCTCAGCCACCTGGCCAGTTCGGCACGCGACCTGGACAAGGAACTCGACGAAGACAACATCTTCCCCGGAATCCAGCCGCCCGTGCGGGACGGCGAGACCCCCGAACCCGTACCGGGCTTCCACATCCAACCGGGGCACTACGCCTGGTTCCAGCACGCCCTCGCCCGCACCGGCGCAGCCGGCCTGACCGCCTTCGCCGGCGATGCGGACGCCACCGTCCCCTACCTCACCAACCGGCAGGGCCGAAAGCGCTACGAGGGCATCTCACACGCCGCGATCGGCAGCGTCCAGGACGCGGAGCACGAACTCCTCGGCCTCCCGTTCGTCGGCACCGACCACGTGTTCCGCCTCAACCGCACCCGGGTGGAGGCCTTCTCGGGCGTCGCCCAGAACCTCTTCGACCACCTCGCGAAGCGCCGGCTCACCCGCTACCGTGACGAGGCCCACGCCCGTCGAGCCTCCTGGCCGACCGACACCTGGGACGATGACTGGGACGGCCCCGTCTCAATCCACCCGGACGGATCCGTGCTCGCCCTGCGGGTCCTTCCGGCCAAGGACCATTGACGCCGCCGCTGCCGGGTCCGTCTCCGAGCCCCTGGCAGCCACACTCGTCCCGGCCTGCTGGCCAACGGGCGCTGCGGCGGAAGACGTTCACCGTCGCCACCTACCTGCGGGTCGTACGCGGCTTCGACGCCTCCACTGAAGCAGCTCGATTGCGATTGATGTCGTGATTTGAAGCAGGTGCCGTTCCCTACGGGCATACTCTCGCTGGTGAGAGTACGCCCGTAGGGGACACAGGAAGCCCACCTGGCTGATCCTGTGTTGGTGCCACAAGGCCCTAATTGCCCGCCGGTCAGCGGTCGCGATGTCCCTGGCGGGAGGCGGTGCGACGAATCGACTTGTCAAAAGCCGGCCGGGCGAGATAGCAGGCCTCGTTCGCTGGTGCGAGTGGGCCTGAGGTGGGGAGGTGCCGCAGGCCGGGGTGGCCTCTGGGCTCTTCTCAACTGTGGCTTCCTGTGGGTCAGTTATCGCCAAAGTCGAACTCGGCCGTGACGGGGGGCGTGGTCGGACCAACGCTCGGCGTGGGAGTCGGCGCGCTCGACGTAGGCGGCGATGCAGGTGCCGGCGAGGCCAGGGGTGGTGACGATGAGGTCGATCCTCCAGCGGATGGACGCCTTTTCTAAAAGAGTCCACTCGTTCGAGTGTGGGCTGTTCGAGGGTGTCCGCTGGCCTGGGCGGCAGGGGACCTCCTGTGAGCATCAACACGGCTTCGGGGCCGGTTCGGGCAGTGGTGGGTTCGCGTGTCTCGGACACGCACGGGAACGAGGGCAAGGTCTCCCACCTGGTCCAGGCGGAGTCGGCGACCCGGCACGCGCTGGCGAAGGAGTGGGAGATCGTCGGGTCTTTCGAGGACCTGGACGTTTCCGCCGAGGTCACGCCGTGGAAGCGCCCGGACCTGGGCCCGTGGCTCACCGAGCGGCAGGGCGAGTGGGACGCGTTGCTGTGGGCCAAGGTCGACCGGGCGTTCCGCTCGGCCAAGGACTGCGCCGGTGTCGCGCGGTTGGCCGACCTGGCGATGATGGTGCGCAGGTTCATCCCCGGTGAGGACCACACCGAGCAGCTCAACCACGTCACCGTGGCGATGAAGGATCTCCGAGGGGAGAAGCGCCGCAACCTGTTCGACTACCAGACCTTCGCCGACGCCTGGACCCGAGCCGACCAGGAACACCGCCGCCAGCTCCTCCTTGGCCCCAAGGCCCGCCTCTACACGACACCCACCATCGATGGCTGGCACCCGCCCGCCGAACTCGAAGCACGAGTACGACAACGGGAATGTGCCAGGAGCTCGGCGTAGGCCGGGCGATCCGAGATCGTCGTGGACGCGAAGCCGGCTACCAGGCCGATGCCGATCGCCGCGAACGGACAGCGCGCTTGAGTGGGCCGGGGCATCATGCGTGCTGCCGTGCGGGGTGGGGCAGCGACCCGGTGGCGCTCCGCCAGATGGCCGGGCCCCAGGGGCGGAGGTGTCGCAGGCGGCGGAGGGTCATCGCGCCGGTTTGCCGCCGACCTGCCAGTCCCTCGGTGTCATGCCGTAGGCCGCGCGGAAGGCGCGGCTGAAGTGGCTGGAGTTGGCGAAGCCCCAGCGGCGGGCGATCCCCGCCACCCCGAGTTCCGCGGCCATCGGGCGGAGGAGGTCTCGGCTGCACCGTTCCAGCCGCTGGGTCCGGATCCACCCGCCGACCGTGGTGCCATCGAGCTGGAAGAGTTTGTGGAGGAAGCGGACCGACATGAAGTTCGCCTCCGCGATCGTGGACGGCGACAGGTCCGGATCGCGGAGGTTGCGCAGGATGTGCTCCTTGACCCGCTCCAGCGAGGCCGCGCTCCGGGAGGCCTGCGGCCGGGAGCGCCCGGACCGGTCGTCGACCAGCAGCGCCAGCAGGTCGAGCGCGGTGGCCGCGGCCCGACGGCCGACGGCCTCGTCCAGCCCCTCCGCCTCGCGCGCCATCTGCGAGAGGTAGGTCGCCACCAGTGCGGCGCTGCCCTCGGCCCCGCTGAACGAGGTCGCAGTCAGCGCCCGCAGGTCCCGCTCCGGGACGTCCAACTCCGCGCGGGGGAAAAGGAAGGAGGTGAAGACGAACCCCTCGTCCACTCTCGTCCGGAAGACCCGGGAGGTGTCGGTGATGGAGAACTCGCCCGGCCGGATGGCCGACTCCCTGCCGTCCTGCTCCTTGAGCGAGGTGCCACGCTCCTGCAGGGTGAGGATCAGCGACGGGGGGCCGCCCTCGGCGATCATGCGCCGGCTGCGCGTCGCCACCTGGGGCCCCGCCTGGACCCTCGATATCCGCACCGGGCCGAGTTGCTGGCAGACGATCGCCCCGGGCGACGGCACCTTCTCCAGGAAGTCCACTGCCATCGGCACGTAGGCGCGGGACACCGCCTCGTGCCAGCTCTCGGCCCGGTCGGAGGCGGACAGTCGCGCGGTGGAGAGAGATACAGGCACCGGGTTCCCCTCGGGTCGGTCGGCCGACGGTGGTCCCGTCCACCGCCGTGCCGTCCGGACCACCATGCCAGCGGGCCCGGGGGCGGGGCATCGCGTGAACCTACTAGATCGGGGACGTGACCCTCATCTGACGGCCGCACCGGTGGCGGCGCTGGTGACGTGGCGCTGGGCGACGACGAGCAGGACGGCGGCGGGCAGCGACGCCAGGACGGTGGTGGCCATCACGGCGTTCCACTGGTTGGTGTGGGCGCCGAGGTACTGGTAGACGCCCAGGGTGATCGGCCGGACGGTGTCCGTGGTGGTCAGGGTGAGGGCGAAGAGGAAGTCGCTCCAGGCGAAGAGGAAGGTGAAGACACCGGCCGTGACCAATGCGTTTCGGCTCAACGGGAGCACCACGGAGCGGAAGACGCGCAGCCGGCCCGCGCCGTCCACCCGCGCGGCCTCGATGATCTCCTCGGGGATGCTCCGCATGAACGAGTGCAGGATGACGATCGCGAAGGGGATGCCGGCGGTGGAGTCGGCGAGGATCAGCCCGAGGTGGGAGTTCAGGAGTCCCAGGTCGTTGTAGGCACCGTAGAGCGCGTTGGCCACCACGATGCTCGGCACCATCTGGGTGGTCAGGATGCCGAGGAGCACGACGTTGGTGCCGCGCAGGCGGAACCGGGCCAGCGCGTGTGCCGCCGGCGCGGCCAGTGCCAGGCTGAGCACCGCGCTGCCGAGGGCCACCACGAGGCTGGTGACGAGGTTGCGCCCCTGGTCGCGCAGCGCGGTGGCGTACCCGCTGAGGTCCGGATGGAGCGGGAACCACCCTCCGCGCAGGGTGTTGCCGGCCGGCTGGAGGGAGGCGTTCACCAGCCAGTAGACGGGAAACAGCATCAGCGAGAGCAGGACGATCCCGACGAGGGTGGACAGTTGGCCGCCGGGGCCGGGTGGGCGCTTCACGGGATCGCCTCTCAGACGGTCCGGGCGCGTCGGTCGGCGCGCAGGTAGAGGACGGCGAACACCAGCGACAGGACGATGAGCAGGTTGCTCATCGCGGCGCCGCGCCCGAAGTCGAACTGCCGGAAGGACAGTTCGTAGGACTGGGTGGCGATGGTCTCGGTGGCGTCGGCCGGTCCTCCGCCCGTGACCACCAGGATGACGTCCAGCACCTTGACGGTGTAGACCACGCCCAGCACGAGCACCACGCTCACCACCGGCCGCAGCAGCGGCCAGGTGATGTGGCGGAACGAGGCCAGCGGGCCGGCGCCGTCCAGGTTCGCCGCCTCGTACAGGTGCGGGGGGATGTCCTGCAGACCGCCGTACAGGATCGCGGTGTTGAAGGGGACGCCGACCCAGATGTTGACCAGGACCACCGACAGCAGCGCCTCGGAGGTGCCGGTGAGCCAGGGGACGCCGGACGACCGGAGGTGGAGGCCTCGCAGCACCGCGTTGACGACTCCGGTGTCGGGGTCGAGCATCCACTTCCAGGTGGTTCCGGAAGCGACCAGCGGCAGCAGCCACGGCAGCAGCAGGAGCGATCGCAGCACGCCGCCGAGCGGGAAGCGGCGCCGGAAGAACAGGGCGAAGGCCAGGCCGATGGTGAACTGCCCCAGGACCGATCCGACCGTGAACACGGCCGTGGTCAGCAGGGTTCGGGGGAAGTGGCTCGACGAGAGGATCGCCGCGTAGTTCCGCAGCCCCACGAACGGGGCGTCACCGGTGTAGAAGCTCGTGACGGTGTACCGCTGAAAACTCATCACGACGTTCTCGACGACCGGGTAGCCGAAGAACAGCAGCAGGTAGGCGGCGGCGGGCGCGATGAACAGCCACCGTGCCCATCGCTCCCCGCGCCGAACCGGCAACGGGTCAGTGGCCGGTCGCGGTCTGCTGCGCATGGCTGAGGGCTTCCTCCGGTGTCTGCTCACCCGTCAGCGCGGACTGGATCGCGGTGTAGATCCCCGTCGCCGCCTTGGGCCACTCGACGCCGAGTTCGCTGGTACGGGCGCGCGCCGCCGCCACGCTCTGGGCGAAGGCGGCCATCGACGGGTTCTCCTCGGCGTGCTGGGCGGCCACCGAGGTGCGCGAGGGAACGGTGTGGTGCTCCTGGGCCAGGGTGAGCATGTTCGCGGGGGAGTTCAGGCAGGCGAGGATCCGGGCGGCCTTCTCCTGCCGCGCCCTGGAAGGGCTCTGCGGGACGGTCCACACCTCGCCGCCTAGCGGGGTGACCGGACTCTGTCCGAGTCGGGGGACGGGCACGGGGGCCACTCCCCAATGCAGGTTCGCGTCCTTCTCCAGGGCCGGGATGCGCCACGGGCCGTTGATCATCATGGCCGTCCGTCCGGCGACGAACTGGTCGTGGACGTCGGCCTGCGTCCAGTTCAGCACCGACTTCGACATGGATCCGCTCTTCACCAGGTCGACCCAGAGCTGGAGCGCCTGCGAGGCCTGGACGGTGTCCAACTGCCGCTCGTCACCGCCGTTGGACCACAGGAAGGGCAGGAACTGCCAGGTGCCCTCGAAGGTGGCGTTCGCGTCGACCGCCATGCCGTAGCGCCCGGGACGGGTCAACGCGGCCGCGGCGGCCTTCAGTTCGTCCCAGGTTCGCGGGACGGCGACGCCGGCCTCGGCGAGCATGTCCTTGTTGTAGATCAGGGCGACGGTGCTGACGTTGGGGGCCAGTCCGTACAGCTTGCCCTGGTAGGTTCCCGCCGACACGATGCCCTGGGCGAAACCGTCGGCGTCGATGCCGTCGCCGTCCAGCGGGGTCAGTGCGCCGCTTCCGGCGATCTGCTGAAGGTCGGGGTTGTCGAGCATCAGCAGGTCGGGGAGGGTCCGCGAGGACGCCTGCTGCAGGACCTTGGGGATCAGGGACGCCCCTGGGACGCTCGTCTGCTCGACCCGCACTCCGACCGTTCGGCCGCACGCGGTGAGCAGGTCGCCCCATTGGGCGTGTTCGGCTTCGTCGGTGTAGTAGTCGAGTGCGGTGATGGCGGTGACCTCGCCCCCGGCCGACCCGGAACCGCTGCTGTGACCGCACCCGGTTGCGGCCGGCACCAGGAGAAGGATCCCGGTCAGAAGGGCTGCGATCCGCCGAGCCGACGATCTGGCCGGTGAGATCATGCTGGTGCCTTTGCGGGGTGCCTGGGTGCCTGAGTGTCTGGGTTCGAACGGACTCTTCCATTCGAACGCACATTAAACACCACCCCCGGGAGCACCCGTGGCGTGCCCGCTGGCCTCCCGGATCATCGCCACCACGGCGTCGGGGCGCGACAGCGGGACGGCGTGCGAGGCGTCCAGCACGTACTCCGTGGCCGCCATGCGCTGGGCCATGAAGCGCTGGGCGGCGGGGTTGAGCATCCGGTCGGCGGTCGCGATGGCGTACCAGGACGGCTTGTCCGCCCAAGCCGGCGAGCCCGATCTGTCGGTCAGCGCGCCGCAGGAGACCGGGCGTTGTGCTGCGGCGAGCGCCTGCTCGACCGACGGTGGCAGGTCGTCGGCGTACACCTCCCGGAACCGCTCCGCACGGATGGACACCGCACTGTCAGGGCCGGGGGGCAGCGCCGCGGTGATGGCGGCGTCGGCCAGCGGGGAGGGGGCGAAGCGGTTGATGATGTCCAGCACGCACTCGCCGGCGTCGAGGCCGAACGCGGCGACGTAGCACAGGGCCACCACCTGGTCGGCGTCATCGGCCGCCTGGGTGATCACCGCGCCGCCGTAGCCGTGACCGACCAGGACGACGGGGGTGCCGAGCTCGCGCACCAGGCTCCGGACGCACGCGGCGTCATGCTCCAGGCCGCGCAACTGGTTCGCAGGGGCGTACACCGTCATGTCGGCGGCGCGCAGCCGGCCGATGACCTCCGACCAGGACGAGGCGTCGGTGAACGCCCCGTGAACCAGTACGACGGTCGGTGAAGCGGGGGTGGGGCTATGCATGCCGGGGACCTTCGACTGGGTGGCGGAGTGGGACAGGGCGACGTCCCAACCAAGCGGGTCCGGCCGTGTCGGCGCATCGCGTGAACGTACCAACGTGCCCGCTCAGCCCTCGGGAAGGGAGGCGACCAGGTTGGCGAGCTGGACCCGGGAGCCTATCGACAGTTTGCGGAACACGGACGTCAGATGGGTGTTGACGGTGTGCGGGGACACCACGAGCACGTCGGCGGCCGACCGGTTGGTGTGGCCCTGGGCGATGAGGCGTGCGACCTTCTGCTCCGAGGTGGTGAGGGCGCCCCAGCCCTGAACAGGTCGCCGTACGGTGGCCGCCCTGCGGCTTTCGCCTCCGGCACCCACCAGGGCGCGTTGGACGTGTACCGCGGCGGCATGGGCACCAGCCTCGGCGAAGGTGCCCCCCGCGTGCGCCAGCGCGGCCACCGCCAGGCTACGCCGCCCGGCGGCCAGCAGGGCCAGGCCGAGATCGGCGTGGGCGGCGGCCCGGGTCAGCGGGCGGGGGCTCGCGCCGAGAAGTTCCACGGCGTGTTCGAGCACGGCGGGGTCGTTCCGTACGAGCCCGCGGGCCTGCGCCGCGATGCCGGTGGCGGTCGGCACGGTTGGGTTGCGTCCGGCGTGGGCCTCGGCCTGCTCGGCCAGGTCCTCGGCGAGCTGGTGCTCCCCGCCGCGCAGGGACATCCGGACCGCGGCGTCGACCCAGTCGCGCAGCAACCGCCACCGCATGAAGGGTCCTTGCCGCTGTACCTGGCGGATCCGGTCGACGGCGAGTCCGATGTCCCCGTCGGCCTCGGCGTGGACGGCCTCCAGGAAGCGCACCGCGGCCGTGTTGCCCGGGTTCGGTTTGACGGCCAGTCCCTCCCGGGCGGCGAGCAGGTGCTCCCGGGCCGCCTCCCGGTCGCCGCGCAGCAGGGCGATCCGGGAACGGATCACCCGGCCGTTCACCTGCTGGACGGGCACCCGCACCTCGTCCTCCAGGCGTTCCATGGTCACGAAGTCGGCCTCGGCGTCGTCGAGGCGGCCGAGCCCCAGGTCGTGCTGGCCCTGGGCCCAGAGCAGCATGGCCTGACGCACCGCCCCGCCCCGGTCCGCCGCCCGGAGGAGCAGGCGCTGACCGGAGGCGAAGTCGTCCACGTGCACGTGCGCGACGACCTCCTCGGGGAGGAAAGCGGAGTCGATGGTGCTGAGTGCGGCGAAGCGCTGCAGCGCGACCGCGTTCTCCCCCGCGTTCAGCGCAGTCTCGCCCAGCCCGGACAGGGCCAGCACATGGGCCTCCCGGTCGCCGATCGCGGTGGCGGTCCGCAGCGCGGTCTCGCCGGCCTCCCGGGCCGCGGCCAGGTCACCACCCCGGGACAGGGCCAGGGCTCGCAGGGCGGCCAGCCGGGCGCAGATCTCCGGGGCGGAGCCGCCGGCGGCAAGCGCGGCCTCGGCTCGGCGGCGTAGTTCCTCGGCGAGGTCCATGGTCCACAGTGCGCAGCCCAGGGCGGACTGGAGCCGGCCGAAGGTCTCCAGCGGCGGCCGGTCGGCCAACAGCCGGTCGCCGGTCTCCAGCGCCTCGCGGTTGCGGCCGGCCCGGGCCAGGCAGAGGATCGTCTGCTCGCCCACCTCGAACTTCAACTCCCCGGCCGCCGGCGACAGGCCGAGGGCGCGCAGCATGAGGTCGGCCGCCGCGCCGGGGGTGACCGCCAGCACGTCGTCGGCCGCCCGCCGCAGCAGCGCCACGGCCTCCTCGTCCCCCGGCACGGCGCCCCGGAGGATGTGCGGCACCGCTTCGATCGGCTGCCGGCCGGCGGTGACCAGGCGGCGGGCGGCGTCGCGGTGCAGGGCCTTCCGGGCCGACGGCGGGATGTCGGCGTAGACCGCCTGGCGCAGCAGATCGTGCCGGAAGACCAGGTGGTCGCCGTCGTCGTCCAGGAGCCCGGCGCGCACCGCCTCCTCAAGTGCGGGGAGCAGAGCGGCGGCCGGGCGGTCGCAGAGCGCGGCGGCGTCCTCGAAGCCGAACCGGCGGCCCAGCACCGCGCCCATCTGGAGGAGGCGCAGCGTGCCGGGCTGCAGGGATCGGAGCCTGCCGCGCACGCCGACGACGAGCCGGGAGGGCATGACGTCCTGCGAGGCGTCGGCAGTCCGCAGTCCGGCCAGCATCTCGATCGCCAGGAACGGGTTCCCGCCGGCGCCGTCGAGCAGGTCCCGCACCCGTGCGTCGACCGCCGGTCCGAGCGTGTCGTCGGCCAGTTGACCGATGGCCGCGCCGGACAGCGGGCCCAGGGACAATGTGACCGTCGGAAGGTTGCCGGCGGCGGCCGCCACGATCTCCTCCGCCGGGCAGGCGGGCTCCCGGCGCCCGGTCAGCAGCCACAGGACCGGCGAGGTCCGCAGGCGGGTCGGCAGCTGCTGCAGGGCGAACCGGCTCAGCGCGTCGGCCCACTGAACGTCGTCCAGACCGATCAGCACCGGCGTGTCGGTGGCCCTGGCCTCGATCGCCTCCGCCAGGCGCTCCACCAGCCAGATCCGCTGGTCGTGGTTGCGGGCGAGATCGGCGAGGTCGTCGTCGGACAGCAGCGGCCGGTCGCCGTGCAGGATGCTGGCCGCCAACGACGAGAGCGGCACGATGTGGTGCAGCTCATCGGCCTTGCCGAGGCCCACGGAAAACCCCGCCGCGGCGGCCCGGGCGGCGGCTTCGGCGAGCAGGGTGGTCTTGCCGATGCCTGGTTCCCCCTGGATCAGGGTCAGCCCCCCGCTCCCGGTACGGGCCACCGAGGCGATCAGCGCCTGGAGCTCTGCGAGCTCGGCCTCCCGGCCGCGCAGGCCGCGATGGGACAGCGGACCGCCTGACCCTGCCATTCGAGCTTCTTCCCGTCCGCCCACGCCTGCCGAAGCCGGGCTCCGTCCGTGCCGCTGTTCCCGGCTCCAGAGGGTACGCCGTGGGTGGTCGGCCGCTTCACCGAAGGTGGCGGCGGTCCGGCCGTCAGCCGGTGGGGCGGGGTCGTGCGGGCGGCGCGGTGGTCCCGTTTCGGGCCCCGGGGGCTGCCGTGGACCGGGGGCGGCGGATCCGCCGTCCAGGCTGGGGAGGGGGTCGGCGGGGATGTTCCGGTGGTGCACGGCGACGTGACGGTCCGTGCACCTTCCCGGTCGCGGGGTCGGCCCGGAAGCGGGCTCGCCCCGGCCGTGCCCGTGGTCGGGGAGCGGCGCGGTCAGGTGGCTTCGCCGATCGTCGTCGCTTCGGTACCAGCGGCCCGAACTTCATTGTCCTGCAAGCGCGTTGGTCTTCCGGGAAACGTGCAGACGGGGCCTTCTCCGAGGAGTGGATGCCACGCGCGGTGAGCGCCGGCCGAGTCGGGCGGAGCCGCCGGAACCTCGGCTTGTTGAATGTTTGTCCAGCCGTTCCACTCCTTGTATGAATGGCGCCGGAAGGACTTCCCCTCCTGAACGCCCCGTTGCCGGTGGCGCCGCCGCCCAGCCGTGCGGCGAGCCACCCTCGCCAGCATCCGCACAGCACCACTTCCAACCGGTCGGAGCTTCCCGTGAGCCAGTCGGGTCCCTCACCCATGTCCGAAACCCCCGCGCCTGAAGTCGCGGTCCACCAGCTTGACCAGGCCGCCCGCGACGGCGGCAACGGCTGCATCGACATCCTCTCCCCGCCGCCCGGAACCGATCCCGAGGACTGCCTCTATGTCACCCTGCACGTCCGCGGCGCGGCCTCCGTCCGACGCGGCGGGGCCAGCACCGTGCTGGCCCCGGGGGACCTGCTGATCGGCACCATCCCGCATCCGGCGGGCCTGTTGCAGGACTCCGAGTGCTGGATGCTTCGCTTCCGGGTCCCCTGCTTCTACCTGGGCGTCCGACACAGCGACGTCCGGCGCGCGGGCGGGCTGCTGGCGCGGGGGAACGAGGGAATCGGCTCACTCGCCTCCCAGTTCCTGCGGACCCTGGCCGCCCAGGCGCGGGCGCACCGGGCCCGGCCGGGGAACCACCTCGCGCGCAGCGTCTCCGACATCGTCGCCATCCTGGTGACCGAGCTGCTCGAACGGGAGAACCCGGAGCACCCCACCGGCGCGGCCGAGTTGCTGTCCCGGATCCGCGCCCACATCGAGCAGAACCTCGCCGATCCGGACCTCTCGCCCGAATCGATCGCCCGCTCGCAGCACATCTCGGTGCGCTACCTCCACAAGCTCTTCCAGCAGGACGGGGTGACCGTGGGCCAGTGGGTGCGGCGACGCCGACTGGAAGCCTGTCGCCGGGAGCTGGAGCGCCCGAGCCGTCGGCAGACCAGTGTGTCCGCCGTCGCGCACCGCTGGGGCTTCGTCAGCCACTCCCACTTCAGCCGGGCGTTCCGCGACGCCTTCGGCGTCTCGCCCCGCGAGTGGCAGGCCTACGCCACCCGGACCGAGAGCCACAACCCTGCCTCCTGATCCCTCCACCCGGTGCCATCCGAAAGGCCACCATGCCTCCCACCAGGTCCACCGTCGTGCTCGTCCATGACGGCTGCTCCGACGCGACCGGTTGGATCGGCGTCATCGCCGAACTCCACCGATGCGGCCTGACCGGCCTGGCCCTCGCCAACCCGCTGCGCGGACCGGCCCACGCCGACGCCAGGGTCGGGCCAGGCCCGGCCGAGGCATCTCCCGGGCGGAGGGACCGCACCCGATGAACGACGAAACGGTCGTCGCGGGGGCGGTCGAGGATGCGTTCTCCGGGCGCTGCCCGTCCGAGCAGGTCGGAAGCGGTGAGTGCGGCCGGCACCCGGTGCTGGAGCGGGAGCTCGCGGAGTTCCTGGACGGCGGAGCCGGCCGGTCCGCGACGGAACTGCCGGACTTCGCCGTCCTCACCTCAGACGGCCGCTCCGACGCTGGGCCGGAGGAGTGCGAGGACGACCCGTACGGCACCACGTCGGAGTGGTTCGCCCTGCCGTGCGAACCGACCGGCCGGGTGCGGGTCCAGGTGACCAGGCCAGTCGGCGGCGCCGAGCCCAGCCCGGTGGTGCTGTTCCTGCCCGGTCTGGGCTGGTCGCTCGGGGACGCCGCCTGCTACGGCCCGTTGATCCGGGACTTCGCCCTGGGCACCGACGCCGCCGTCGTGTACGTGGAGTACGACCGGTCGCCCGCTGCGCGCTACCCGGTGGCCGTCGAGCAGTGCTACGCCGTGGCCCGCTGGATCCGTGCGCACGGCCAGGAGATCGGGCTGGAGGGAGACCGGATCGCCGCCGTCGGGGATTCCGCGGGGGCCAATCTGGTGGCGGCCCTGACGTTGCTCGCCCGGGAGCGCGGAGACGTACGGCTGGTGCACCAGGCGCTGTTGTGCCCGGTGACCGACGCGGACTTCGACACCGCCTCCTACCGCCGGTTCGCGACCGGGTACTTCCTGCACCGCGACCACATGCGCCGGTTCTGGGACGCCTACCTGCCGGAGCCGCACCGGCGGCGGGAGGCAGTTGCCGCGCCGCTGCGGGCGAGCCTGGAACAGCTCGTCGGGCTCCCCCCGGCGCTGGTGGTGACCGCCGAGGCCGATGTGCTGCGGGACGAGGGCGAGGCCTACGCCGCCCGGCTCCGGCTGGCGGGCGTCCCGGTGGTGGCGGTGCGTTACCAGGGGGTGTCGCACGGCTTCCTGTTGCTCGGTGCGCGCTGCCCCACCGGCACCGCCCGGGCCGCGCTGCTGCAGGTCGTCGACACCGTGCACATGGCGCTGCACCGCCGGTCCTGGTGAGGGTGGGCGGTGCAGCGCCGGGTGCGGGCGTGGCCTGCGGGGTCGGTCACCGGTCGGTGTGGACCTCCGCGACGTAGCCACCCGGGAACCGGACCATCGCGCTCTCCCGGCCGCCCGCGCGGACCGGCCCCGACAGCACCGTGGCGCCGGCCGCCCTGGCCCGGTCCAGGGTCGCGCCGAGGTCCGGCACGCCGTAGCCGGTGGTCTCCAGGCCGAACGGGTGGGGCAGGTGGCCGTCCGTCACCGTGACGGTGGTAGTGCCGAAGCCGGAGGTGAGGCGGATGAGCCGGTAGGTCGTTCCGGGCAGGCCGATCGCGGCACCGTCGGCGTGCCGGTCGTCGGAGACGATGCGGCCCTTGCTGAAGGCGAGGTAGCTGTCCAGGAAGGCGCGGACCGAGTCCGGCGACAGGTAGAGCCGGTTCTCCGGCACGCTGGCCAGGGCCGGGTACGACGTCGGGGCGTTGTGCACGTAGAGCTGCGCGTTGATCCCACCGGGGAACTGGACGACGGCATCCCGGCCGATCGGGTCGGCGAACGGCGCCACGGTGACGGCCGCGCCGTCGGCGCGGGCGGCTCGGACCGCCTGGTCGAGGTCGGTCACCAGCCAGCCGGTGCGCTCGGTGCCGAACGGGTACGGGACGGGCGTGGTGTAGTCGAACACCGACAGTGTGCCGACCGGCGACACCACCAGCTCGGACAGCGTCCGGCTGGGCGTCGGGGTCACCTGGGTGGAGACCGGCCCGATCGTGGTGCCGCCGAAGGTGGACGTCCAGCTGGTCACGAAGGCCCGCTCGGTGCCGGGTGCGACGTAGACGTGGGTGGTGTCGTACTGCGGGCCGACGGCGAACTGCTGGTGCGGCCCCGGCTTCGCCGGGGTGCTCTGGGTCGCCGAAGCGGTGGGGATCGCCGTCAGCGCGGCGACCGCCGCGACCAACGGGACCACGCGTCGGACGAGTCGAAGCTTCACGGGTGACCTCCTGGTCGTGGTTCGCGCCCGGAGCCCGCTCGATCGGGCTCCGGGCGCGGGTGTGTGACCGGTACCGCCGTCGCCGTCCGGGCCCGGTGCGGTGACGGCGGTACCGGCGACGGGACGGACGGCCGCGGTCGGGGGAACGCGGCCGTCCGGGTCACTTCGCGAGGAAGGCGAGCAGCGCGGTGTTCACTTCCTCGGCGTGGGTCCAGAGCAGGCCGTGCGGCGCGCCCTCGATCTCCACGTACTCGGCGGAGGGCAGCGCGCGGTGGAACGGCCGGGCGGTGTTCTCCACCGGCAGGATGCGGTCGCCGGTGCCGTGCAGGATCAGGGCGGGGACGTCGATGCGCGGGATGTCGGCGCGGAAGTCCGTGTACCAGGTGGTCGGGGCGGCCGAGGCGGCGAAGGAACCGCCGCTCGCCGCGACGTCCCAGCTGTTGCGGACGGCCTCCTCGCTGATCCGGCTGCCGAGGTTCTCGTCCAGGTTGTAGAAGTCCTGGTAGAAGGCGGTGTAGTAGGCGTACCGGTCGGCCTTCACGGCGGCGACGATGCCGTCGAAGAAGTCCTTCGTGGCGACGCCGTCCGGGTTGTCGTCGGTCTTCAGCAGGAACGGCTCCAGGGAGGCCAGGAAGGCGATCTTGGCGATCCGGGCGGAGCCGAACCGGGAGACGTACCGGGCGACCTCGCCGGTGCCCATCGAGAAGCCGACCAGCACGGCGTCCTGGACGTCGAGGGTCTCCAGCACGGTGTTGAGGTCCGCGGCGAAGGTGTCGTAGTCGTAGCCGATGGCCGGCTGCGAGGACTGTCCGAAGCCGCGGCGGTCGTAGGTGATCACGCGGTAGCCGGCGTCCAGCAGCGCGGCGCTCTGCCGCTCCCAGGAGTGCCCGCTCAGGGGGAACCCGTGGATCAGGACGACCGGCTGCCCGGTGCCGTGGTCCTCGTAGTAGAGGTCGATGGAGGCGGAGTTCTCCTGGCCAACGGTGATGAACGGCATGGGGTTTCCTATCTTCCGGACAGCGTGTGGCTGCGATGGGGCTCACGCTAGGGGCGGCCGCCACCGGCTTGTTGCCTGTGAGAGCACCCAGTGTCGTCCGAGAGTGCTCCGCGTGCGCCCGGCGGCTCACATGGGCTCAACTCCCGCGCGGGTGCGCGGAAGGACCGTAGGCAGTGCGCGGTCGGAACAGGCCGTGGGCTCGCGCGTTCCTAGCCTGTTCCCCGAACGATCCGGCTATCCCCAGGAGCGCCATGACCAGCCAGCCACACCTTCATCAACACGCCGCCGAGATCCAGGAGTTCGGCACCGTCATCCAGCTGCCGATCGCGCTCTCCCACGACGCCCGGCAGTACTCGTGCCAGCGGCTCAACCGCGTCCTCGCGGACACCCAGTTCCTGTACGCGCTGTACAAGAAGTGCCACTGGGGCATGCGCGGGCCGACCGCCTACCAGCTGCACCTGCTCTTCGACAAGCACGCCCAGGAGCAACTGGAGCTGGTCGACGCGCTCGCCGAACGGGTGCAGACGCTCGGCGGGGTCGCCGTGGGCGACCCCCGGCACGCCGCGCGGATCACCGGGGTGCCGCGCCCGCCGGACGGCATCGAGGACGTGCACTCGATGCTCTCCCGGCTCCTCGACGCGCACGAGACCATCCTCGCCGACGTCCGCGACGTCGCCACCCGGGTGGCTGGGCTCGGCGACGACGGCACCCAGGACCTCCTGGTCTCCCAGATCATCCGCACCGGTGAGACCCAGGTCTGGTTCCTCGCCGAGCACCTGGTCGTCACCCCCGAGACCGGGGCGTGACCGCGAGCCGGGTCCGTTCGTCGGCGGGCCCGGCCCGCTCAGTGCCGGGTCCGTTCGTCGGCGGGCCCGGCACTTTTTCGTGCCGTTCACCGGTTTCGGCGCTGCCCGCGCGATCGCGAAGGCCGCGCGGGAACCGCTGGACGGCACTCGGCCGTGCTCGCTCCCGAGAACCGGGAAGGAGCACGGCCGAGTGCCGTCAGGTCGTCGGATCCGGGTCGTCGGGCAGCCGACTACAGGGTCCGGCGCACACCCGCCTGCTGTTCCAGCCGATTCAGCCGGCCGGCCAGTCCCGCGTGCATGGCGTCCCGCACGTGACCACTGTGTCCGATCCACAGGACCTCCCTGCCTCGGAGCTCCTCCAGCATCAGGGCGTGGGCGGCGTACATCGCGACCGCCGCGAGGAGCATGCCGAGCGCCCCGGCGGTGTGGCCCAGCCAGGCCGCGCCCGAGAGGCCGTAGATGCCGGCGATGAAGTAGCGCGGTACGTCTCCAGCAGGCGCAGCCAGACCTCGCTGATGGTCGGGTAGGCGGGCACCGCGTGCCAGAGCCGGCCGATCGGCACCTCGGCGGTGACGGCGACGGTCGCTGAGTGCAGCAGCTCCGCGACCCCGGCGCCGACGAAGGTGGCCCCCACCACGGTCTCCCGGTCCAGGTCGATGACGGCCCGTGCCCGGCCACGGTATCCGTCGGCGTGCAGCGAGGCGCCCGCCACGTCGCCGATCTCGTAGTCGACGGCCCGCACCCGCAGGCCCCGCGCGGTCGCGTCGGCGAGGGTGAGGCCGACCGAGGCCGCCTCCGGGTCGGTGAAGACGACCTGGGGCGCGCCGGCCCGGTCGGCGGTCGCGACGCTGCGCCCCCAGGGGGCGAGGTCCAGCTCCCGGCCGGCCGCTCGGTCGGCGATCACCGTGCCGAACACCCGGGCCTGGTACTTGCCCTGATGGGTCAAGGGGGAGCGGCCGTTGACGTCGCCGGCGGCGTAGAGCCAGCCGCCGTCCACGGCGACGGCCAGCCCGGTGTCGTCCACCTCTATCCAGCCGCCGGGTTCCAGGCCGACGCTCTCCAGCCCGAGGTCCGCCGTGGCGGCCCGCCGCCCGGTGGCGAACAGTACCTCGGTGGCGCGGAGTTCGCCGTGCTCGCCGAGGTCCAGGACGACCTCGCCGTCGCGGCTGAGGCCGCGCACCGACACCCCGGTCCGCACGTCGACACCGGAGCCCCGGAGGGCGGCGGCCACGAGCTCGCCCGCGAAGGGTTCCATCCGCGGCAGCAGTCCGGACCCGCGGACGAGCAGGGTCACCCGGCTGCCCAGCGCGCTCCAGGCCGCGGCCATCTCCGCGGCGACGGCGCCGCCGCCGACGACGGCCAGCCGGGCGGGGACCTCGGCGGCACTGGTCGCCTCACGGCTCGTCCACACGCCCGCGCGCTCGAGGCCCGGAAGGCCGGGCAAGGCGGCCCGGGTGCCGGTGCAGACCGCTACGGCGTACCGCGCGGTCAGCACGCGGCGGGTTCCGTCTGCGCCGTCCACCACGACGCGCCGCGCGCCGTCCAGCCGGCCGTGCCCGCGGACCAGTGTGATCCCGGCGGAGTCCAGCCAGGCCACCTGGCCGTGGTCCTGCCAGTGCGAGGCGAAGGCGTCGCGCCGGCGCAGCACCGCCACGGCGTCCGGAGCGCCCGTGACCGCCCCCCGGGCGCCGCGCAGCCGCTGCGCGTCCCGCAGGGCGGACGGCGGGCGGAGCATCGCCTTGCTCGGCATGCAGGCCCAGTACGAGCACTCGCCCCCGACGAGCTCCCGCTCCACGACCGCCACGCTCAGGCCGCCCGCCCTCGCGCGATCAGCGAGGTTCTCGCCGGTCGGACCGGCGCCCAGCACCACGACGTCGAACTCTTCGGATCCACTCATCTTCAGCCACCTCCGTGCCGCTCCCGGGGGAGCGGCGGTCGTTCTCGATTGAATGAGCTGCCGTCGGTGCCCTCCCCGCACGCGAACGGGCCCCTGGGCAGCAGAACTGTCCAGGGGCCCGAGCCCGTTCGGTCGCGGCCGCCTCAGGCGCGGTGCAGGGCGAGCCGGGTGGCCAGGCCGCCGCCCACACCGGCGACGAGGGCCACGGGCAGCCACCACAGCGGCCACTGGGCCAGGCCGAGGGCCCCGTCGACCGACCACTGTCCCGGGCCGGTGGCGGTCAGCGCCGCGCCGATGACGATCAGGACGAACGGGAACTCGTACCCGTCGTGCTGCACCCACAGCCCGTGGGGCCACTTGACCGTCAGCGCGACGGTCATCACCCCCACGACGCCCGCGCCGGCCAGCGGAGTGAGGAGGCCGAGGGCCAGCATCAGTCCGGCCCCGACCTGGGTGCCACCGGCGGCTATCGCGGTGAGCTTGCCGCCGCGGAAGCCGTCGCCCCGGAACTCGGCGCTGCCGCCCTCCAGGCCGCCGCCGCCGAGGTGGAAGCTGACCTTCTGGACGCCGTGGCCCGCGATCAGCAGACCGGCGACCAGGCGCAGCAGGAGAAGGCCCGTATTCATTTCGGACTCCGTTGGGTCGGTGCGGTCGGTCAGCCGGCGGCGTGCGGGTTGATCATGGACTGGGCGTAGACCAGGCCCATGCCGTAGGCGCCGCCGTGCTCCTTGACCAGCTCGGTCACCGCGACGTAGGTCTCGGCGCGGGCCCAGTCGCGCTGGAGCTCCAGCAGGACCTGGATCCAGGTGACGGGCACGGCGCCGGCGGCGGTCATCCGCTGCAGGGCGTGCTCGTGGGCCAGCGGGCTGACCCCGCCGGAGGCGTCGGCGACGACGTAGACCTCGTAGCCCTGGTCCAGTGCGGAGAGGGCCGGCAGGACGAGGCAGACCTCGGTCCACAGGCCGGAGAGGATGATCTTCTTGCGGCCGGTCGCCTTGACCGCCTCGACCAGGGCCTCGTCCTCCCAAGCGTTCATCGTGGTGCGGTCGACGACCTCCTGGCCGGGGAAGACGGCCTTCAGCTGCGGCAGGATCGGGCCGGAGAAGGACTCGGCGGCGACGGTGGACAGCACGGTCGGCACGTCGAAGATCTTCGCGGCCTTCGCCAGGCCGACGGTGGCGTTGATGATCGCGGTGCGGTCGCCGCTGCCGGTGCCGAAGAACATCTGCGGCTGGTGGTCGACGAACAGCATCATCGCGTTGTCGGGGGTCAGCAGGTCCGGGCTCGGAGCGGCGTGAACGTTCGCGAAGTCGACCATGGGTCTTCTCTTTCCTTGTGAATGCGCGGAATTGACGTTGCATCAGACCATCCCCGGATCACCGGGGCGCCTCGTTCAACGACGTTAGTGCGCGGCGGCCCGGGTGTTCTGCCCGCTGTGCGCCCGGGATTGTCCTGACAACGCACGAGCGGCCGAAGCGAGCCGGCCGACCGCTTCAGTGCGCTACGGGGCCATCGGTCATGCGCTGCGGAAGTCCTTCGCGCGTCGCCGACTGCCTAGGTTTCGCCGGGTGGCCCGTCGGGCCGCGATCAGCCAGCGGAAAGGCGGCAGCCCGTGCAGTTCGGGATATTCAGTGTCGGTGACGTGACGGTCGACCCGACCACGGGACGGGCGCCGAGCGAGCGCGAGCGGATCAAGGCGATGCTGGCCATCGCGCTCAAGGCCGAGGAGGTCGGCCTGGACGTCTTCGCCATGGGCGAGCACCACAACCCGCCGTTCGTCCCGTCCTCGCCGACGACCATGCTCGGCTGGATCGCCGCGAAGACCGAGCGGATCGTCCTGTCCACCGCGACCACGCTGATCACCACCAACGACCCGGTGAAGATCGCCGAGGACTACGTGATGCTGCAGCACGTCGCAGACGGTCGCGTCGACCTGATGCTCGGGCGCGGGAACACCGGTCCGGTCTACCCGTGGTTCGGCCAGGACATCCGCCAGGGGATCCCGCTCGCGGTGGAGAACTACGCGCTGCTGCACCGGCTCTGGCGCGAGGACGTGGTCGACTGGGAAGGCCGCTTCCGCACCCCGCTGCAGGCCTTCACCGCCACGCCCAGGCCGCTGGACGGCGTGCCGCCGTTCGTCTGGCACGGCTCGATCCGCAGCCCGGAGATCGCCGAGCAGGCCGCGTACTACGGCGACGGCTTCTTCCACAACAACATCTTCTGGCCCCAGGAGCACACCCGGCGGATGGTCGAGCTCTACCGCGAGCGCTTCGCCCACCACGGCCACGGCACGCCCGAGCAGGCGATCGTCGGCCTCGGCGGGCAGGTGTTCATGCGGAAGAACTCCCAGGACGCGGTGCGCGAGTTCCGTCCGTACTTCGACAACGCGCCGGTGTACGGGCACGGGCCCTCGCTGGAGGAGTTCACCGAGCAGACCCCGCTGACAGTCGGCAGCCCGCAGGAGGTCATCGAGCGTACCCTCGGCTTCCGTGAGGCCGTCGGTGACTACCAGCGCCAGCTGTTCCTGATGGACCACGCCGGCCTGCCGCTCAAGACGGTGCTGGAGCAACTCGACATCCTCGGCGAGGAGGTCGTGCCCGCCCTGCGCGAGGAGTTCGCCAAGGTCCGGCCCGCGACCGTTCCCGACGCCCCCACCCACGCCACAATCCGGGACAACGTCCCCGCCGCCTCCTGACCAGGACGGAGTCCCCATGGAATCGACCTCGCCGATCACGCTCGCCGTGATCTCGGGCGGGCTCAGCCAGCCCTCGTCCACCCGCCTGCTCGCGGACCGCCTCACCGAGGCCACCACTGGCCACCTGGCCCGTGCCGGCCGTGAAGTCCAGGTGTGCCTGCACGACTTGCGCCCACTGGCCACCCCCATCTCGCACCACCTGCTCTCCGGCTTTCCCGCGCAGGGGCTGGGCGGCGCGCTGGAGGAGGTGAGCACGGCGGACGCGCTGATCGCCGTCTCCCCGATCTTCTCGGCCTCCTACAGCGGCCTGTTCAAGTCGTTCTTCGACCTGCTCGACCCCGGCGCCCTGGCGGGCAAGCCGGTGCTGATCGGCGCGACGGGCGGCACCGCGCGCCACTCCCTGGCCCTGGAACACGCGCTGCGCCCGCTCTTCGCCTACCAGCGCGCGCTCGTCGCGCCGACCGCGGTCTTCGCGGCCTCCGAGGACTGGGGTGGGACGGGCGACACCCACACCGACAGCCTGCCGGCCCGGATCGACCGAGCCGGGGGAGAGCTCGCGGCGCTGGTCCTCGCAGCCCGGGCGAATCCCCGGCCGGACGGCGGCCCGGCGGTGACCCCCTCGGCTCTCGGCTTCCACTGACCCCGCGCCCGCCTCAATCCCCACCACCGAACGAAGGGACCCCCCGTGTCCACGATGCCCGTCGCCGGAATCCGTCCCGGCACCTCCGACCAGCCCGCCGACCTCGTCGTGCGCAACGCCAAGGTGTACAGCAACGACCCGCGCCGCCCCCACGCCACCGCTGTGGCCATCCGGGACGGACTGGTCCAGGCGGTCGGCGACGACGCGGACGTCGTCCCGCTGGTCGGCCCCGACACCCGGGTGGTCGACGCGCTCGGCCGCCGGGCCGTTCCCGGACTCAACGACGCGCACCTGCACGTCATCCGCGGCGGCCTCAACTACGTGCTGGAGCTGCGCTGGGACGGCGTCCCGACGCTGCGCGAGGCCCTGGCGATGCTCCGGGTCCAGGCCGAGCGCACCCCGCCCGGCCAGTGGGTGCGGGTGGTCGGAGGCTGGTCCGCCGACCAGTTCGCCGAACGGCGCCTGCCCACCCTGGAGGAGCTCAACGCCGCCGCGCCCGACACCCCCGTCTTCGTCCTCCACCTCTACCAGTCGGCGCTGCTCAACAAGGCAGCCCTACGGGCCGCGGGCTTCACCCGGGCCACCCCCGACCCGGCGGGTGGCCAGGTCGTCCGCGGACACGACGGCGAGCCCACCGGCCTGCTGATCGCCGCCCCCGGCGCGCTGCTGCTCTACTCGACCCTGGCCAAGGCCCCGATGCTGGACGAGGCCGACCGCCTCGGCTCCACCCGGCACTTCCTGCGCGAGCTGAACCGCTTCGGCCTCACCTCCGCGATCGACGCCGCCGGCGGCTTCCAGAGCTTCCCCGAGAACTACGGCACCATCATGGAACTCGCCCGCCAAGGCGAACTGACTGTGCGCATCGCCTACCACCTCTTCCCGCAGACCGCCGGGCAGGAATTGGACGACCTCACCCGCTGGGTCAACACCGTGCGCCCCGGGGAGGGCGACGCGTGGCTGCGCCTCAACGGCGCGGGGGAGAACCTCACCTGGGCCGCCGCGGACTTCGAGAACTTCACCGAGCCCAGGCCGCAACTGGGCGCCTACGAGAACGAGTTCGAGAAGGCCGTCCGCCTGTTGACGGAGAACGGCTGGGGCTTCCGGTTGCACGCCACCTACGACGAGACCATCCGCCGAGACCTCGCGGTCTTTGAGAAGCTCGCCGCCGAGGGTCTCTTCCCGCAGGGCAACCGCTGGCTCTTCGACCACGCGGAGACCGTCAGTCCGGACAGCCTCGACCGCATCGCCGCCCTCGGCGGCGCCGTCTCCGTGCAGAACCGCCTCTCCTTCCAGGGCGAGGCCTTCGTCTCCCGCTACGGTGCCCCGGCCGCTGCCGAGGCACCGCCGCTGCGCGCCATGCTGGACCGCGGCCTCACCGTCGCCGCGGGCACCGACGCCACCCGGGTCTCCTCCTACAACCCCTGGGTCGCCCTGCACTGGCTGGTCTCCGGCCGGGTGGTCAGCGGTCGGCGCCTCGCGGCGGAGCACAACCGGCTCAGCCGCGAGCAGGCACTGGAGCTCTACACCCTGGGCGGCGCCCGCCTCACCGGCGAGGAGGAGGTCAAGGGCCGTCTGACGGTCGGTAGTTACGCGGACCTCGCGCTGCTCAGTGCCGACTACTTCAGCGTGCCGGAGGCCGACATCGCGCACATCGAGTCCGTCCTCACCGTCGTCGGCGGACGCATCGTCCACGCCGCCGCGGAACACCAGGGGCTGGCCCCCGAGCTGCCCGAGGTCTCGCCGTCCTGGAGCCCGGTCACTCGGTTCGGCGGCTACCACGCCACCCCCGCCCCCGGCTTGGCCGGCGTCCGCCAGGCCGAGGGCGTGCTGGAGGCCGTGGCCGCCTCCGGCGAGCAGCACGCCTGGCGCGCGGCGCGCGGCCTCGCCCTGCCCGGGCAGTCGCAGGTGCCGCTGGACCCCTGCTTCTTCTGACCGGAAGCCGATTCCGCCCGGGGGCACTGCCGGACTGCGGCGGTGCCCCACCCACATCCCCCCTACCGCCCGAGGAACCGTCGTGACCACGCCTGCAGCCGATTCCCGCACCGCACCCCCGCCGCCGGTGCCCGGACCGAAGATCCACGACCGCCACCCGCTCGCGCTGGCCCTGTTCGGCCTCACCCTGGTCAGCGGTCTGATCGACGCCGTCAGCTACCTCGGCCTCGGCCACGTCTTCACCGCGAACATGACCGGCAACGTCGTCGTCATTGCCTTCGCGATCGCCGGAGCACCCGGATTCTCCGTCACCGGCTCATCGACCTCCCTCGCGGCCTTCCTCCTCGGCGCGCTCCTGGCCGGCAGACTCGCCACCCGACACCCCGGAACCCGGCGCCCCGCACAACTGCGCACGGTCTTCATCCTGGAGGTTGCGCTGTACGGCGCGGCAGCCGCCGTCGTCTTCGCCTGGAGCGCGGCCGGGCCCGCGCAGTACGCCGTGATCGCCCTGCTCGCCCTGGCGATGGGCATCCGCAACGGCACCGTACGCGGCCTCGGCGTGCCGGACCTCACCACCACCGTGCTCACCCTCACCCTGACCGGCCTGGCCGCCGACTCCCGCCTAGCCGGCGGCTCCGCCCCCCGCCAGCGCAGGAAGCTCCTCTCCGTCGCCACCATGCTCGCCGGCGCCGCCCCGGGCGCCGTCCTCGTGCTGCACGGACAGACCGCCTGGGCCCTGGTCGCCAGCGCCGTCCTGGCCGGCGGCACCCTCCTGCTCTACCGCGAGTGACAGGCGGGACGGCTGACGAACAACACCGGCGGCCTGGAGGCCGTCGGCAACCACATTGGCGGATCCCCGATGGTCACCGGCAGCACCGGCACCGGGCCCTATCCCCGAGGACAACCGCCCCGAGATCGAGGGCAACACCATCGCAGGCTCCCTGGCCTGCTCTGGCAACACCCCGCCCCCCACCACGACCGCCACTGAGGCCACAAGAAGCCCGGCGTCCCGGCCGTGCTCACGTGTTCGGGGCGGCTGGTCCGGTTGAGGTTGATTGATGTGGTTACTTGAAGCAGGTGCGTCCGCCACTGGCGTACTCTCCCGGTGAGGTACGCCAGCGGGGGATAGGGGAGCCACCCCGGCCGACCCCGTGTTGGTGTCACCAGGCCTTCTCGCCAGTCAGTGGCCGCGACGCCCGTGGCGGGAGGCGGTGCAACGAATCGACTCGTCAAAAGCCGGTCGGGCGAGACCGCAGGCCTCGTTCGCTGGCGCGAGTGGGGCTGGGCTGGGGGTTGCCGGAGGCCGGCGCCGCTGCTTGACTCTGCCCAATTGCGGCTTCCTGTAGGTCAGTTATCGCCGAAGTTGAACACTGTGGTGACGGGCGCGTGGTCGGACCAGCGTTCCGCGTGGGAGGCTGCGCGCTCGACGTGGGCCTCGATGCATGTGTCCGCGATGCCCGGAGTTGTCACGATGAGGTCGATCCTCCAACCGGAGTCGTTGTCGAAGGCGCGGCCGCGGTAGGACCACCAGGAGTAGGGGCCGGTGCGGTCGGGGTGGAGGGCGCGGACGACGTCGACGTAGCCGGCCTCGTCGTAGACGCGGGAGAGCCAGGCGCGTTCCTCGGGGAGGAAGCCGGCGGACTTCTGGTTGGCCTTCCAGTTCTTGAGGTCCTCGGGGCGGTGGGCGATGTTCCAGTCGCCGCAGACGACGACCTCGCGGCCCTCGGCGGCGGCGCGGGCACGCAGGGCGGTGAGGTGGACGAGGAACTCGGCCATGAAGCGTTCCTTCTCGTCCTGGCGCTCGGTGCCGACCTCGCCGGAGGGCAGGTAGAGGCTGGCGACGGTGAGGCCGGGGAGGTCGATCTCGACGTAGCGGCCGGAGTCGTCGAACTCCTCGGAGCCGAAGCCGATGGCGGTGCGCTGCGGTTCCCGGCGGGAGAGGATGGCGACGCCGGCCCGGCCCTTGGTGGCGGCGGGGGCCCAGACGGCGTGCCAGCCGTCGAGGTCGCGCAGTTCGACGGGCAGCTGCTCGGGCTCGGAGCGCACCTCCTGGAGACAGATGACGTCCGCCTCGGTGCCGGCCAGCCATTCGACCAGGCCCTTCTTGGCCGCCGCTCGGATTCCGTTCACGTTCACACTGGTCACCACGATCACCCGGGCAGCCTACCGAGCGCCGCGGCCGGGGCCGAAGCGTGACGCGCGGCGGTGCGCGGCGGCGCGCGGCGGTGCGCGGCGATGCGCGGAGGTGCGCGGCGCGGTCGGCGCTGACGTGAACGCGGCATGAAGGGGGGTGACGGTCGCGTTGACGGCTGTCATTGGTCTTGACCATCTCCGGACGGAGCCCCTAGGGTCACTTACTGCAAGGACCTTTAATAAAGAAGGACGGATAAAAGCCCGCTCTCCCACCTGCCGCGACAGCGGGCAGCGGGCCGGCGGTCCGTCCTTCTCGCCGCAGCGTCGGACGAGGCGCGAACAGCAGCAGGACCGCGGCGGGACTGAATCCGGCGGACCGGAACAGGGTGGAGGACACGGTGGGCACGACTGGACAGCTTTCGGCGGTGCCGGAGCCCAAGTACTGGCACCTGCGCACGGTGTTGCTGAAGGCCATCGATACGGAGTTCTCCACCGGCCAGGTCCTGCCGAACGAGCGTGAGCTGTCGGCCCGCTTCGGCGTGGCCCGGGCGACGCTGCGGCAGGCGCTGGACCAGCTGGAGCTGGAGGGCCGGCTGGTGCGCCGGCGCGGGATCGGCACGCTGATCGCCGCCCCGCGGGTCGGCGTCCCGGTCAACCGGCAGGAGGAGGGCTGGCCGGGCGCCGCCCGCAGCCAGGCCTGGCGGACGGTCGACTGCACCACCGCGCCCGCCACCGCGGCGCTGGCCAAGGGCCTCGGCATCGCCGAGGGCGCCACCGTGCACACCGTCCGGCGGGTCCGGCTGGTCGAGGGCCGTGCGATGGCCACCGAGTCGCTGCACGTGCCGGCCGCCGCGCTGCCGCACCTGCCCGGCTTCCGGGCGGAGAGCGACCGGGCCCGCTCGGTGCTGCGCCAGCTGGAGCGCCTGGAGGTGGACGGCGAGTCCCGCGCGGTCGAGCTGGGCGTCGCCGAGGCCGAGGAGGCCGCCCTGCTGGAGCGCCCGCCGGGCTCCCCGGTGCTGGTCATGACCACCCAGTACGCCGCCGCCGGCCGTCTGGTCGCGCTCGCCGTCTCCACCTACCGGGCGGACACCTGCAAGCTGACCTTCGGCGAGACCGGGCTGGTCGAGGTCACCCCGGTCGGTACGGCCGAGGGCGTGCGCACCGCCTCCTGAACCATTTCCCGACACCCTCAGACCGGGGCCCGGACGCCGACTGGCGTCCGGGCCCCGGTCGTTGAGGGGAGGGTGGTGCAAGGGACGGTCAGGCCAGCACCTGGGTCAGCGAGCTGTGCCCCGGCCGGTGGACGAGCCGGCCGTGGGCGCCGTTGACGATCGCCAGGTGCGGCGGGACGTGCCCGCACTCGACGTCCGCGACGATCGGCACGCCGAGCGGGCCGAGCGCGTCCAGCACCGCCTCGTGCTGGCTGAGCGTCGCGCTGCCCGGTGCGGCGGTGCGGCCGACCAGGACGGCGTTGGCGCGGTCGAACACCCCGGCCAGCCGCATGCCGTGCAGGTTCCGGCAGATGGTGGGGGCGTCGTCGCCGGAGGCCTCGACGTACACCAGCAGCCCCTCCGGGGACTCGCGCTCGGCGAAGCCGTTGACGTCGAGGTACGGCGTGCCGGCGAGGTTGCACAGGGTCTCGATGCAGCCGCCGATCAGCCGGCCCTCGGCGACCACCTCGCCCGGCCCGTCCAGCCGGAGCCAGCCGCCCCGGCCGTCCAGGGTGTACTCGCGCACCTCCGGGACGGTGGCGTAGTCGTCGAAGCCGCCGCTGCGGTGGCGGCCGGGCGGGGTCTGGGTGAACCGGTGCCCGGCCGGCGCGGCGACCACGTCGAGCCAGGAGAGCAGGCCCTCGGGCACCCGGTAGGGCGTGTCCATCAGGTTGTTGCCGTGGAGGGTCGCCGTGCCGGTGAGCAGGGTGAGCGGTGCGAGGACGGTCGACAGGTCGGAGTAGCCGACGAGCCAGGTCGGCTCCGTGTCCCGCAGCCGCTCCCAGTCCAGCAGCGGCAGCAGGTCGATGGCGGTCTCGCCGCCCCAGGGCGGCACCACGGCGCGGACGGCCGGGTCGGCGAGCATCGCGGTCAGCTCGGCCGCGCGCTCGGCGGCCGGGGCGCTCACGTGCCGGGAGCCGTCCATGCAGTCGCCGACGACGACCCGGTAGCCGCGGTCGCGTACGGTCCGCACGGCGACGTCGAGCCGGGCGTGCAGGGCCGGGACGAGGCCGCTGGACGGGGAGGTGACGCCGATGAGGTCACCGGGGCGCAGGGGGCGGGGGAAACGAACGGGCATGCGGGGGATTCTGACACGGTGCGTGCCCGGACGACAGCGGGTATCGCCGGGCGCCCGGTCAGACCCGTGGCGGGTCGACGGCGAACAGCTGCTCCTCGACGTGGTCCAGGGCGACGCGCAGCGCGCCCATCGCCACCACCTCCGAGCCGAGCGCCGCGAGGGCGACCTCGGGCGCGCGCAGGGTGAACTGGGCGAGCCGTTCGCGCAGCGGCTCCAGCACGCCGTCCAGCCCGGCCGCCCAGCCGCCGATGACGACCAGCCGCGGGTCGATGGCCAGGACGAGCGCGGCGACGCCCTGCACCAGCCGGGTGAGGAAACGGTCCATCGCGACCTTCGCGACCTCGTCGCCCTCCCGGGCCAGCCGCAGCACCCGCGCCACGGCGGCCTCGTCCAGCGGGTTGAGCGGCTTGCCGGTGGTGGAGAGCAGCCGCTCGGGGGTGACCTCCTGGCCGAGCAGGTGCAGCGCGCCGATCTCGCCGGCGGCGCCGCCGTAACCCCGGTGCAGGCGGCCGTTGATGAGCGAGCCGGCGCCGGGGCTCAGCCCGGCCATCACGAACACGACGTCGTCGGCGCCGACCGCCGCGCCCTGCCAGTGCTCGGCGATCGCGGCGAGGTTGGCGTCGTTCTCGATCAGGACGGGGCAGCGGAAGGAGCGCCGCAGCCGGGCGCCGAGGTCGAGGCCGGTCCAGCCGGGCATCGCGGTGCCGAGCTGGACGGTGCCCTCGCGGTCGACGATGCCGGGGGTGCCGATGCCGACCGCCCACAGGTTGTCCCGGGAGATGCCGGCCTTGCGCAGCACCTCGGCGACGGCGGTGCGGACGGCGGAGAGGCGGTCCTCGGCCTCCAGGGTCTCGTCGACGGGCTTGAAGTGACTGCCCACCACCTCGCCGGTGAGGTCGGCGAGGATGACCCGGATGTCGTGCACCCCGATCTCGATGCCCAGGATGTGCCCGGCCTCGGCGCGGAAGCGGAACCAGCGGGCGGGCCGGCCGCGCCGCCCGGGGCCCGGCTGGCCGTCCTCCCGGGGCTGCTCGACCTCGGCGACCAGCCCGGTCTCGACCAGGCCCTCGATCACGCCCTCGACGGTCGGGCGGGAGAGGCCGGTCTCGCCGACGAGCTGAGTGAGGGTCACCGAGTTTCCGGTGCGCAGTGCCCGGAGCGTGACGGCCGCATTGATCCGCCGCAGCAGGGAGGAGTCTCCTCCGGTGAGCCGATCCGCCAATGCGTTGCCCTTCGCCGTTCGCGCGACTGCCCTGGCGCGCGGTGTCGAGTGCGCGGTGCCCACCGAATGGCCCGCGGGGGTGCCACCCGGACGCGGTACGGCGGCGAAGGAAGCCGCCCGCACACCGGGCCGGAGGACATGCCGGAGCCTACCGGGGGGCGGGCCCGTGCGGCGAGGATCCTCGCAGCTCACCCCGGCTTCGGTATCGAAATGGTACGGATCGGGTGGCGGTGCGTGATCCGGACTTCACCGGACGGCCACGAGCCGGCGCTACGGCCCGTACGGCGGGCCGGCACGGCGGGCCGACGCACGGGGCTCGGCCACGGCGCCACGGCTCACCGGCTCCCCGGCGTACGGCGCCCCGGCCCACGGTGCCTCAACTCCGGGGCCCGGCCCGCCCGGCTCACCCGGTCCGCCCCGCCCGCCCCGGGGCTCAGCCCACCCGGGCCGCGAACAGCCGCTGCCCCAGCAGCCCCATCGGGTGCCCGTCCGCCGGCAGGGTGAGGACGGTCGGGCAGCCGGCGGCGGCGAGCGCCGCCCGCCAGGCCTCGGCGGGTTCGTCGGCGGGGCCGTGGGCGTCGCCGGTGACCAGCAGGTCGAGCTGCTCGGTGGTGGGGGCGAGCAGGAGCAGCCGGCCGCCGGGGGCGAGCAGGGCGGTGAGCGCGGCGGCCTCCTCCTCGGGCCGTCCGGTGGCGGTGGCGACGACCAGGTCGTAGCGGTCGCCGTCCGGGCCGAGGTGGTGTTCGACGTTCGGGCGGGGGCGGGCGGTGAGGGCGCGGGCGACGGTGGTCTCGGCGCCGTCGCGGTCGAGTTCGAGCACCCGCAGCGGGGCGGGCCCGTCGTGGGCCTCGGCGGTGGCGCGCACCAGGGCGCCGAGCGCCGCGCCGAGGTAGCCGCGGGAGGCGGCCCAGCGGACCGGGGTGGCGCCCGGGCGGACGGCCTCCTCGCCGCCGATCAGTTTGGGGAGCCGGGCGGTGCCGCGCCGTACGCGTTCCAGGGCGGTGGCCGGGCCGAGGCCGTCGGCCCAGCTGTCGGCGGCGGGGCGCCAGGCGTCGCGGACGTCTGCGGCGGTGAGGGCGGGCGCGCCGAGGTAGTACGGGCCCTGCGCGCCGGCGCCCGGTCTCGCGCCGTCGCCCGGTCTCGCGCCGCCATCCGTGCGGACACCCTCGTCCGCGCGGCCGCCGTCCTCCTGGCGGCCGATCAGGCCGTGCCGGGCGAGGGCGTCGAGCCAGCGCCGGACGCGGGGCCGCTCGGCCGGGGTGACCCGGGCGGTGGCCAGGATCTCGGCCTCGTGGTGGCCGTGCGAAGCGTCGGTGAGCACGCCGTGCTGCTGGAGGGTGAGCAGCAGCGAGGCGAGGACGGCCCGGTCGAGGTGGGCGCCGAAGTCGCGGACGTGTTCGGCGGTGACGCCGATGCTGTGCTTCCAGGCGGCGGCCTCGGCGGCCTCGGCGTCGGCGCGCAGCCGGCGGTCCGCGGCCTCGTCCTCGCTGTGCGGGGCGCGCACGTGGGCGAGGACGGCGCCGAGCGCCTCGACGGCCTCGTACACGTCGTCCTGCCGGGGCTCGGGGCCGACGTGCAGGATCAGGCGCAGCGTGCCGAGGTCGTGGTCGCCGATGTCGGGCCGGCGGCTGAGCCGCCACAGCAGCGTGGAGGGCAGGCTGAGGTGGGTGGTGCCGGTGGCGGCGAGGGCGGCGAGCTGCTCGTCGGGCTGCTGCTCGGGGTCGCCGCAGTGCACGGTGCCGCCGGCGAGCAGGGTGGCGAGGCCGAGTTCGACGGCGAGGTCGGTGACCGGGTGCAGCACGGTGTGCCGGATCGGCGGCGGGCCGAGGATGCCGGCCCAGTGGCGGAGCCGCTGTTCGGCGGTGCGGGCGGCGGAGGGGGCGAGCGCGGCGTGCTCGGCGACCCGTTCGGCCAGGGCTCTGGGGAGGCCGCCCGGCGGGGAGACGCCGAGCAGCAGTCCGATGCCGCTGATCGCGCGGCTGCCGGCGACGACGGCGGGCCGGTCGCCGAGTTCGCGCAGCGCGCTGACCAGGGCGGGAGTCGAGGCCAAGGTGATCACTCCGGGGTGGGGGGGAGAAGCCGCACTACTGAACCATGCGTCCGGGCCGGGGGAGGCGGTCCACGGGTCAAAATTCCGTAATGATTTTCATATCGGCCAGCCAAGCAGATGGGTGATCTCCGAGCGAAGCGTCAGGAACCTCGCATTCCGGCACTTTGCCAATCTCGGAGGCGGGGGAGCCTTCGAAGCGGCGGCCGGGGCGGCAAGGCGTGGCGGAGGGGGCGGAGGAGGCCTTGACAGGTGATCCACCCGCTCGGTTACCTGGGCCCGACCCCGTCCGGACCGAACGATCGGTAGGCCCACGGGGGTCGACCCGCGAAGGAGCGACGATGACCGGCAGCGCACCCACCCCGCAGCGGCGCCTCGGCGACCCGATCCCGCCCGAGCTGCTCGACGCCGGCGAACGGATGGACGCCGCCGAGCTGCGCGCCCACCAGCTCGACCGGCTCCGCGCCACCCTGCGGCACGCGTACGACCACGTCGAGACGTACCGCCGGAAGTTCGACGCGGCCGGCGTGCGCCCCGAGGACTGCCGCACCCTGGCCGACCTCGCCCGCTTCCCGTTCACCACCAAGGCCGACCTGCGCGAGGGCTACCCGTACGGCATGTTCGCCGTCCCGCTCGACCAGGTCCGCCGGCTGCACGCCTCCAGCGGCACCACCGGCCGCCCGACCGTCGTCGGCTACACCGAGCGCGACCTGTCCACCTGGGCCGACCTGGTCGCCCGCTCGATCCGCGCCGCCGGCGGCCGGCCCGGCGACAAGGTGCACATCGCCTACGGCTACGGCCTGTTCACGGGCGGCCTCGGCGCGCACTACGGCGCCGAACGGGCCGGCTGCACCGTGATCCCGGCCGGCGGCGGCATGACCGCCCGCCAGGTGCAGCTCATCCAGGACCTCCGGCCCGAGATCATCATGGTCACCCCGTCCTACCTGCTCACCCTGCTCGACGAGTTCGAGCGCCAGGGCATCGACCCGCGCAAGACCTCGCTGCGGGTCGGCATCTTCGGCGCCGAGCCGTGGACGGAGGAGATGCGCCACGAGATCGAGGACCGGCTCGACCTGCACGCCGTCGACATCTACGGCCTCTCCGAGGTGATGGGCCCCGGCGTCGCCCAGGAGTGCGTGGAGACCAAGGACGGCCTGCACGTCTGGGAGGACCACTTCTACCCGGAGATCGTCGACCCCTTCACCGACCAGGCCCTGCCGGACGGCGACAGCGGCGAGCTCGTCCTCACCACGCTCACCAAGGAGGCCCTGCCCGTCATCCGCTACCGCACCCGCGACCTCAGCCGCCTGCTGCCCGGCACCGCGCGGCCCGCGTTCCGGCGGATGGAGAAGGTGACCGGGCGCAGCGACGACATGATCATCCTGCGTGGGGTGAACCTCTTCCCGACCCAGATCGAGGAGATCCTGCTGCGCACCCCCGGCGTCGCCCCGCACTTCCAGCTGCGGCTGAGCCGGCGCGGGCGGATGGACCACCTGACGGTGCGGGTCGAGGCCCGCCCGGAGGCGCCGGCCGGGCTGCGGGAGGAGGCGCGGGCGGCGATCGTCCGGGCGGTCAAGGACGGGGTGGGCGTCACCGTCGAGGCCGAGGTGGTGGATCCGTACACGCTGGAGCGCTCGGTCGGGAAGATCAAGCGGGTGGTGGACGAGCGCGGGTGAGGCCGGCACGCAAGGGGCGCCCGGGTTGAGAGAGGTCGCCGGAGACGGACGGCTGTCCGGGGGGTGATGTCGTACGCCTCCGGCGACTACAGAAATGTAGACGCTCGACCGGCGTGGCGTCCAGCTCGGTCGCCGGCTCGGCCGCCGGCCCGGTCGCCGACCCGCCCGGCGTGCAGGTTGACCACGCTCCCTCACGGTGCGTGAGAACTCCCCTACGGGCCCTATGCTGCGGGCATGCCGAGTGAGCTGCGAACTCCCCAGCCGGTCGACGACCTCGCCTTCATCCGGCGCGAGACCGAGCTGAAGCCCGTTCCCTTCCTGCCCGAGATCAGCCTGCACATGGCCGAGGACGCCATCGCGCTGTGGGAGACCACCGAGCGGGAGCGCGGCGCGGCCGACCTGCCGCCGCCGTTCTGGGCGTTCGCCTGGGCCGGCGGGGTCGCGGTCGCCCGCTACGTCCTGGACCACCCCGAACTCGTCGACGGGAAGGCCGTGTTGGACATCGCCGCCGGCTCCGGCCTGGTCGGCGTGGCGGCCGCCCTGCGCGGTGCGCGGACGGTGCGCGCCGCCGAGATCGACGCCTACGCGGTCGCCGCCGTCGGCCTCAACGCGGAGGCCAACGGCGTCCGGGTGGAGGGCGCGCTGGTCGACCTGGTCGACGGCGACGGCGCGCCCGCCGACGTGGTGCTCGCCGGGGACGTCTTCTACGAACGGGCCATGGCCGCCCGCTTCCTGCCCTTCCTGGAGCGGGCCGCCGCGCGCGGCGCCACCGTCATCGTCGGCGACCCCGGCCGTGCCTACCTGCCCCGCGACCGGTTCACCTCGCTCGCCGCGTACCGGGTGCCGGTGGTCGCCGACCTGGAGGACACCGCGGTCAAGACGACGACGGTGTGGCGGCTGGGCTGACGGGCCGTCCGGGCCGGGTGGTCCGGGCTGGTCCGGGGCCGTCCCGGTCGGTCCGGGCCGGTGTCCGCGGACCGGAATTCCCGGCGGCGCGGGGAAACCGCCTGCTAGACAGGCCCGCATGACCGACCAGATCGCGATCCGGCCCGCCACCCCCGACGAGATCCCCGCGCTGCTCGCCCTCTGGGCGCGCGCGGCCAAGGGCACCAGCATCACCGACGACGCGGCGGGCGTCGCCGCGCTGCTCGCCCGCGACCCGGAGTGCCTGATCGTCGCCGCCCCGGCCGACGACCCCGCTCGCCTCCTCGGCACCGTCATCGCCGGCTGGGACGGCTGGCGCTGCCACCTCTACCGCCTCGCCGTCGACCCGGACCACCGCCGCCGCGGCATCGGCGCCGCCCTGCTCGCGGCCGCCGAGGAGCGCTTCACCGCGCTCGGCGGCCGCCGGGCCGACGCCATGGTGCTGGACGACAACGCCCTCGGCCACCGCACCTGGCAGGCCGCGGGCTACCACCCGGAGCCGCAGTGGAGCCGCTGGGTGAAGCCGCTGCCCGCCTGAGGCGGTGGCCGAGGACGTCGTTCTAGCCGCGGAGGCGGGCCAGCCAGGCCTCGACCTCGTCGGAGCGGCGGGGGAGGGTGGCGGACAGGTTCTCGTTGCCCTCCTCGGTGACCAGGATGTCGTCCTCGATCCGCACCCCGATGCCCCGGTACTCCTCCGGCACCGTCAGGTCGTTCTCCTGGAAGTAGATGCCCGGCTCGACGGTGAGGACCATGCCCGCCGCCAGCGGCCCGTCGACGTGCTCCTCGGTGCGGGAGTGGGCGCAGTCGTGGACGTCGATGCCGAGCATGTGGCCGGTGCCGGCCAGCGTGAAGCGGCGGTGCAGGCCCAGCTCGTAGACCTTGTCGGCGCTCAGGTCGCCGAACAGGCCCCAGGCGGTGAGGTGTTCGGCGAGCACGCGCTGCGCGGCGTGGTGGAAGTCGCGGAAGCACGCGCCCGGCCGCACGGCGGCGATACCGGCCTCCTGGGCGGCGTAGACGGCGTCGTACACCTTGCGCTGCAGGTCGGTGAAGCGGCCGCTGACCGGCAGGGTGCGGGTGACGTCGGCGGTGTACAGCTCGTTGGTCTCCACGCCCGCGTCGAGCAGCAGCAGGTCACCGGGCCTGGCGTGGCCGGTGTTGCGCACCCAGTGCAGAGTGGTGGCGTGCGGGCCGGCCGCGGCGATGGTGCTGTAGCCGACGTCGTTGCCCTCGATCCGGGCGCGGACGAAGAAGGTGCCCTCGATCAGCCGCTCCGCCGTCGCGCGGTCGGTGCCGAGCACGCGCACCACGTCCTCGAAGCCGCGGGCGGTCGCGTCGCAGGCGAAGCGCAGCTCGGCGATCTCGAACTCGTCCTTGACCAGGCGCAGTCCGGAGAGGAAGACCTCGAACTCGGCGTCCCGCCCGGTGTCGAGCCGGTCGGCGAGGGTGCGCTCCAGCGCCGCGTCGTGGCGGCGCAGCACGCGCACCGGGGCGCTGCCCGCGGCGGCCGCGCGCAGGTCGTCGTGCACGGCGCGGACGTCGCGGCAGGGCAGGCCGAGCAGGCGCTCGCTCTCGGTCAGGCCGTTGCGGCGGCCGTCCCACAGCTCGCCGTGGTTGTCCAGCCAGAACTCGCCGTTCTCCAGGCTGGACCGGCCGCGCAGGTAGAGCACGGCCTCGTGGCCGCTCTCGCCGGTCGGCGCCAGCACCAGGACGGCGTCCTGGGACTGGTCGCCCGTCAGGTAGACGTAGTCGGAGGACGGGCGGAACGGGTAGTCGGTGTCGTTGGCCCGCACCTTCGGGTTGCCGGACGGGACGACCAGCAGCTCGCCCGGGTACGCGGCGGACAGCGCCGCGCGGCGGCGGGCGGTGTGCGCGGCCTGCGCGATCGGCTCCAGGTCGCGGCGCTCGGTGTCGGCCCAGCCCTGCGTCATGCTCGCGGCCAGCTCGTCGGTCACGCCGCGGGTGAGGCCGTTCTTCCGGTACTTGACGGCTTCGGCGGGCTGGGGTTCGGACATGGCGTCTCCAGGTCGGGAGGATCGGTGCGAGGCGCTTCGCTACGCTGGCCCGGCTGGCGGGCCAGCAGGCGTTCCGTACGGTATAACGAACGATGAGTGGAGAGAAGAGGTCGAGGGTGAACGGTTTCGAGGGCTCGGTGCGGGGCGTCCTCGCCGCCAACCTCAAGCGGGTGCGGGCGGCGCGCGGGCTCTCGCTCTCCGAGCTGTCCCGGCAGGCCGGCATCGGCAAGGCGACGCTCTCCCAGCTGGAGTCCGGCGCCGGGAACCCCACCCTGGAGACGGTGTTCGGCCTCGCCCGGGTGCTCGGCGTCCCGATCTCCGACCTGGTCGAGGCCGGGCCCGCCGACCAGGTGACGGTGGTCCGGGCGGTCGAGGTCGACGTGCTCAGCGGCCGGGGCGTCGACCTGCGCGCGCTGCGCCGGATCGAGTCCGGGAACGCCGTGTTCGAGGTCTACGACCAGGTGGTCCGCACCGACGGCACCCAGATCTCCGCCGGCCACACCGGCACCGAGCACACCGTCGTCCAGTCCGGCCGGCTGCGGGTGCGGGCCGGGCGGCGCGAGGTCGAGCTGGGGCCCGGCGACTACATCGGCTTCGACGCCGCGCTGCCGCACGCCTACACGGCCGTGGGCGGCGAACCGGTCCGCTCGGTGCTGCTGCTCCAGTACCGCGCCGAGCAGCACCCGCACCTCGCGGCCGGGGACGGGGACGGGGGCGGGGACGGGGACCGGGACGGCGGCCGCCTGCCGCACGGGGACTGAGGAGACCATTCGGGCACCGGATCGTTCGGTTTACTGAACGGGACGGGCGGTGCGACGGCGGTAGTAGTGCACCGTCAGGACGCCGAGCAGCGGCCCCCAGGCCGCCAGCGGCCAGTACGCGGCGCAGAAGACGGCGTCGCGCCAGTCGGAGACGTGCAGGCCGGTGCCGACCGAGCCGTCGACCTTGTAGCCGAGGCTGATCATGGTCAGTCCGTACGACCAGAGCAGGGTGTTGAACGCCGCGCCGAGGCCGGCCGGGATCACCGCCGCGAGCACCGGCACCCGGCGGCCGCCCAGGACCGGGATCCACCGCGGCCACACCTCGCCCCACTCGCTGACCAGCCCGACCGCCAGGAACGCCAGCAGCTCGCTCACCACGCTCAGCGAGATCACGTACCACCACTCGCCGCCGAACCAGTCCGGCGGCGGGCTGCTGCCGGGCGGCACGTCCATCAGCGGCACCCGGAAGTCGACGGCGAGGATCCGCCAGAGCCCGGCCGGCAGCACGGTCAGTGAGGTGGCGTAGGCGGCCCGCACGGCCCAGCGGGGTACGCCCGGCGCCGTCCGGCCGTGCAGGCGGGCCGGCGGGGTGTGAACTGCGGCCATGGCGAACTCTCCTGAGGGGAATGGGGGGTTGGGTGATCCGACAGATCGAGGATCGCGCCGCGGGCGGGGGTGTCGCGTCCGCCTCGGGGCCCGCCCGTCCCGGCCCGTTCACTCCTTCGGGGGAGACCGCCTGCTACCGGGTCAGTAGCACCGCTGCGCGAAACGTCGGCCCGGCCGACGTCCCGCGCGCCCGCCGCGCTCGGTGCGTCGTGCCCGTCCGGCTAGGGTGGGGCGAGAACGGGAGGGGTGAGGGGATGAGCGAGACGATCGCCGAGTTCGGCTGCGAGGTGTGCGCCGGGCCGAGCGCGGAGGCGCTCTGGCGCGACCGGGCGACGGTCTTCGCGCACGGGACGGACGTGGTGGACGACTCCCACTTCATGGTCTCGACCCGCCGCTGCCGCACCTGCGGACAGCACTTCGCCTCGATCTTCACCGAGTTCATCGACTGGAAGAACGGCGACGACGCCCAGTACCTCACCCTCCTGCCGGTCACCCCGCCCGAGGCCGACGCCCTCGCGGCCGGCACCCTCACCCCGTTCCAACTCGGCGCGCTCGGCGCCGACCGCCGCTACCTGAACCACGACCGCCCGAGCGGCGGCCCGTCCCGGGTCTACTGGCGCACCGGCACCTTCATGGTCGTCGAGGGCCACTGAGCCCCCGCGGCAGGAGAGCGGCCTCCGGCCGCTCCCGCCGTCCGCGCCCCCGACCCCGTCGAACCAATACCGGGGCCGCCCGGGCCGCGGGGTGGGGGGAACTCGCCGACGCCCTCGACCGCTACGCCCGCGCCCCGGACGACCTGCGCGCCGAGCTGGAGGCCGAGGAGCTGTGGCGGGACTGGCTCGGCTGGCTGCGGGAGACGGCGACCCGCGGGGGCTTCACGGTCGGCTGAGAGGCCTCCGCCGACCGGGCGTTGTCGCAGGCCAGGGGCATCTGGCAAGATCACCACCGCCCGCCGGGGCCGGGGGACAAAGCCACCGGCCTTCGGAGTTGTCGGGCTGGGACCTGGGGGCCGTCAGATGATGGAAAAGTTCGAACGTGCCGCCGAGGAGGCGGGGTTCGCGCTCGACGGCTCGCAGACCGTCGCGGCCGAACGGCTGTCCGCGCTCGGCGCCGAACTGTCCGGCCGCCGCTTCTTCGGCGCCGGCGGGAAGTCGCCGCGCGGCGTCTACGTGTGGGGGCCGGTCGGCCGCGGCAAGAGCTGGCTGACCGGGGTCTTCTACGAGGCGCTGCCGCTGCGGGACAAGCGCCGGGTGCACTTCCACGAGTTCTTCCGGGAGTTCCACGCCGTCTACGCCCGCCACCGCAGGGAGCGGAACGCCTGTGACCTGGCCGTCGCGGAACTGCTCAGTGACTGCCGGCTGTTGTTCTTCGACGAGTTCCACGTGCACGACCCGGGCGACGCGATGATGATGGGCCGCGTCCTCACCTCCCTGTTCGAGCGGAAGGTCACCCTGGTGACCACCTCCAACTACCCGCCCGCCGGCCTGCTGCCGAACCCCGTCCACCACCACATGTTCGAGCCGACCATCAAGCTACTCGAAAGCTCCCTGGACGTCCTGGAGGTCGCCGGCCCGCACGACTACCGCGCGCAGGGCCCGTCCCGAGCGGCAGCGGCCCGTTCGCGATTCGAGCGGGGGCAGTACGTCTGGCCCGGCACCGAGCGGCACGTGCGCGAGGCCGGGCTCGAACCACCGGCCGACGCAGAGCGGCAGAGCGTCCGGATCGGCGGCCGTGACATCGTCGCCCGCGCGGTGCGCGACGGCCTCGTCTGGTTCGACTTCCACGACCTGTGCGACGAGCGCACTTCGACCGTGGACTACCTGGCCCTCGCCGACCGCTTCGACACCTGGGTGCTCTCCGGCCTGCCCGAACTGACCACCGGCCACCGGGACGCCGCCCAGCGCTTCGCCAACCTCGTCGACGTCCTGTACGACCGGGACGCGACGCTGTACCTCGTCGCCGACGCCCCGCTGGCCGACTGCCTCCGGGGCGACGCACTGCCCGTCGACGTCAACCGCACCGCCAGCCGGCTCGCCCTCCTCCCGGGCGCCACCGACCCGATGGGAGCGCAGGCGGCGAGGCAGGCCTGAAAGCTGGGCTGCGGCCGTCAAGGACCGGCCACGAGCGATGCGGCCAGCGCCGGGATGTCGACCGGCCCGGCGGTGTCCACACGGTGGACGATCCCCAGCCTGAGTGGCTCGGCACTGCGGGACCACAACTCCCGGTTGCCACCGAAACCACCGGAACCACCGGAACGCTCGGGATGCACAGGGTGCCCTTCGGTGATCCGCTCGTCGAACCGGCGGCGGATTCGCGCTCGTGGCGGGGTGGATGAGGGGTGCCGGAATAGCACGGCGCGGGCTTCGAGGACGGTCGAAGCCCGTGCCGAGCCTGAACGGCGGATCTCCGAAGACATCGCCCGTCCGCGCCGCTCCACCGGGAGATCCACACTCTGGGACCCTGGCGGTCGGGGCGTGCGTTGGGCTCCCGGGGCGTCGGCGAAGCGGCGGAGCCAATTTCCGTTGACAGGGTGTCGGCAGCACGGTTTGAATCACGGTCACGAACCACGTGATCCACAGGGGGACTTCACCATGCGCAAGATTCTGATCGCGGCCACCAGCGGCCTCGCACTGGCCGCGACGCTACTCTTCGCCGCCACCACGGGCAACGCCGCCCCGGCGCCCACCTCGCACACTCAGACGGTCGCAGGCCCCCCGGTCTGCTGCTGACAAGCAGCCGAACCACGGTGACAGCCGTGGTTTTCAGCAGGTCTGGCAGCAAGGGTGCCGGAATAGCGCGGCGCGGGCTTCGAGGACGGTCGAAGCCCGCGCCACGTTTGCGCTTGCCCCTCAGCTGTCGTTGAGGGCGTAGGTGCGGAAGGTGGCCAGCAGGGGCAGCACCTCGGTCTTGCTGGGCTCCTCGGTGACGGCCCGCATCGCGTCGATCACCGTGTGGGCGATGACCTTGGTGACGCCCAGGTCGTCGGCGGCGGCGAGCATGCCCCAGGCCTTGAGGGTCTGGGTGAGCAGGGCGCTCATCCTGGCACCGATGTTGGAGCTGACCGCATCGGACAGCTCCGCCATCTCCTCCTCGCTCATCGTGGCGCGCAGCCCGAAGGCGAGCGCCATCAGCGTGTCCATCGCGTGTTCGCCGTACGCGGCGACCAGCGCCGGGAGTGGGCGCTCCCCGTCACCGCCCGCCGCGAGGGCGGCCAGCGCCTCGTCGTCGTCCTTCCACGCCGCCTCCAGGGCGGCCAAGGCCCGCAGGGCCTCGTCCACGGTCAGCCCGTCTGTCATGGGAGGAACGGTATTCAGCCGGTACCCGTGACACGCGCGGTCGGGGCACGGGGTTCACACCTTCGAGTGGAGGTGGGGCCTATCCGGGGCGGTGGAGGTCGGCGAAGTGCTCGGCGTTCCAGGCCCCGCCCAGCTCGGGGGCCAGGGAGGCGAGGGCGAGCGCCGCGAAGTCGGGGGCGCTGCCCGCGCGTTCCGGGAGGGCGCCGAGCAGCGGGGCGCCCGCGGAGCGGGGGAGGTCGGCGAGGTTGCAGCGTTCGGCGAGGCCGGGGTCGGACGGCCAGGAGCCGACCAGGACGCCGGTGAGGGGGAGTCGGCGGGCGGCCAGCGCTTCCGCCGTGAGGGCGACGATGTTGAGGGTGCCGAGGCCGGCGGAGGCGACGAGGAGCACCGAGGCGTCCAGGCCGGAGGCGATGACGGCCTGGGCCTGGTCGGCCAGGGTGCGCCCCTCCTCGTCGTAGCGGACCAGCAGGCCGCCCGCGCCCTCGACCAGGACGAGGTCGTGGGTGGCGGCGAGGGAGCGGACGGCCGTGGCGACGTCGGCGGGGGAGAGGTACGGCAGGCCGGAGCGCCGGGCGGCGGTGTCCGGCGCCAACGGCTCGGGGTAGCGGGCGAGTTCGAGGAGGGTCAGCTCGCCCGCCAGGCGGCGGACCTCGGCGGCGTCGCCGGGCTCGCCGGGGGCGACGCCGGTCTGCCCCGGCTTGAGCACCGCGACCCGCTGCCCGGCCCGCAGCGCCGCCGAGGCGACGGCCGCGGTGGCGATGGTCTTGCCGACGTCGGTGTTGGTCCCGGTGACGAACAGGATGCGGGCGGCGCTCATCCGGCCACCGCCGCGGCGGTCACGGCGGCGGCGATGCGCGCGACGTCCTCGTCCCCGGTCACGTACGGCGGCATGGTGTAGATCAGGTCCCGGAAGGGCCGCAGCCACACACCCTCCCGCGCGGCCGCCTCGGTGGCGGCGACCACGTCCACCGGGTGGTCCAACTGCACGACGCCGATGGCGCCTTGGACCCGGACGTCCCGTACGCCCGGCACCTCGGCAGCCGCCGAGAGGCCGGCGGACAGCCCCGCCGAGACGCGCTTGACCTCGACCGCCCAGTCCTGCCCGAGCAGCAGGTCCAGCGAGGCGTTGGCGGCGGCGCACGCGAGCGGATTGCCCATGAACGTCGGCCCGTGCGCGAGCACCGGCATCTCGCCGCGGCTGATCCCGTCCGCGATCTCGCTCGTGCACAGCGCGGCGGCGAGGGTGAGGTACCCGCCGGTGAGGGCCTTGCCCAGGCACATCACGTCCGGCGAGACGCCCGCGTGGTCGGCGGCGAACAGGGCGCCGCTGCGGCCGAAGCCGGTGGCGATCTCGTCGAAGACGAGCAACACCCCGTACCGGTCGCAGAGTTCGCGCAGCATCCGCAGGTAGGCGGGGGAGTGGAAGCGCATCCCGCCCGCGCCCTGGACGACCGGCTCGACGATGACGGCGGCCAGCTCGTCGGCATGACGTGCCATCAGTTCCTCGAACGCGGCGGCGTATTCGGGATCGAACGGCGCGTCGAACCCGGCCGGCGGCTCGGGCGCGAACAGCTGCCCGGGCAGCACCCCGCCCCACAGGTGGTGCATCCCGCCGTCCGGGTCGCACACCGACATGGGGTGGAAGGTGTCGCCGTGGTAGCCGCCGCGCCAGGTGAGCAGCCGGCGCTTCTGCGGCCGTCCGGTCGACTGCCAGTACTGCAGGCACATCTTCATCGCGACCTCGACCGCGACCGACCCGGAGTCGGCGAGGAAGACGTGCTGCAGCGGCTCGGGCGTGATCTCGACGAGCCGCGCGGCCAGCCGGACGGCGGGCTCGTGGGTGAGCCCGCCGAACATCACGTGGCTCATCCGCCCCAGCTGCTCGCGCACGGCCTCGTCCAGCACCGGGTGCCGGTAGCCGTGGATGGCCGCCCACCAGGACGACATGCCGTCGACGAGCTCGCGCCGCCCGCCCGCGACGGGCTCGGCGAGTCTCAGCCGGACGCCCGCGGCGGATTCGACCACGTACGGCGTGACCGTGCCGGGCATCGGCCCGTACGGGTGCCAGACGTGGGCGCGGTCGAGGGCGATCAGCGTGTCGGCGGACAGCTGGGGCATGGTGGGCGGTTCTCCCGTGGGTGTCGTCAGGCGTTGGGCGCGAGTTCGGTGCCGGCGCCGCGGCGTCGGACCTTGACGAGGTCGCTGTGCGAGTCGTCCGCGGCCGAGTCGGCGGCGTCGGCCGAGTCGGCCGACTCGATGGGCTGCTCGCCGTGCGCGTGCCCGCCGCACGGGCCGCACCCGCCGCCGCTGCCGCACGCCGAGGCGGCGCTCCCGCAGCCGCCACCGGTCGCAGCGGCGGCCACGTCGGACCGGTGCCGCGGCAGCGTGGCCTCGCCCGCGCCCTCGACCTCGAACCCGGCGTCGCGGATCATGTCGAGGTCGGCCTGCCCGGCCTGGCCCTCGCTGGTCAGGTAGTCGCCGAGGAAGATCGAGTTGGCGATGTGCAGGCCGAGCGGCTGCAGCGTGCGCAGGTGCAGCTCGCGCCCGCCGGCGATGCGGACCTCGGTGTCCGGGTTGACGAAGCGGACCATCGCCAGGATGCGCAGGCAGCGCTGCGGGCTGAGGTGCCACTCCTGGGCGAGCGGGGTGCCCTCGAAGGGGATCAGGAAGTTGACCGGGACGGAGTCGGAACCGAGCTCGCGCAGCGCGAACACGACGTCGACGAGGTCCTCGTCGCTCTCGCCCATGCCGGCGATCAGGCCGGAGCAGGCGGACAGGCCGGCGCCGTGCGCCTTCTGCACGGTGTCCACCCGGTCCGCGTAGGTGTGGGTGGTGGCGATGTCGCCGTAGGTGTTCTCGGAGGTGTTGAGGTTGTGGTTGTAGGCGTCGGCGCCCGCCGCCTTCAGCCGCTCGGCCTGGTTGTCGGAGAGCAGGCCGAGGCAGACGCACAGCTCGACCGCGGGGTCGGCCTCGCGGATCGCGGCCATGGTGTCGGTGACGCGGTCGATGTCGCGGTCCGTCGGGCCGCGGCCGCTGGCGACCAGGCAGACCCGCTTGGCGCCGCCGGCCACGCCGGCCTTGGCGGCCTCGGCGGCCTGGTCCGGCTTGAGCCAGGTGTACTTGAGGATCTCGGCCTTCGAGCCCAGGCGCTGCGAACAGTACGAGCAGTCCTCCGGGCAGAGGCCGCTCTTGAGGTTCACCAGGTAGTTGAGCTTGACCCGGCGGCCGAACCAGCGGCGGCGGACCTTGCCCGCGGCGGCGACGACGTCCAGCAGTTCGTCGTCGGTGGTGGCGAGGACGGCCAGCGCCTCCTCGCGGGTCGGGGCTTCGCCGCGCAGGCCCTTGGCGGTGAGGGTATCGAGGAGATCCATGGGGCCGATCCTGCCTGGTGGCGCGTGAGCGGCGCCAGAGGAAACCCGCCAGAAGATCCGCTGACGGATGTGCCACTTGCCACAGTGTCGAAGCTCACGACGTCGGTGCTGGTCACGCCCTTGACGGGGACGCCGGGAGCGGATTACCGGCGAGTAGTCCGGGCCCGTTCCGCACCACGCGGGAGCGTGATCCACAACTGACCCACCCCGTGATCCACGCCACCTGGCGGATGCTTAGAATCTGCGCCATGACCACGCAGGGGGAGCACACCCCGACTCCGGGAGACGGCCAGGACGGCCAGGCAGGGCAGCGGCAGCGGACCGGTCGGGGGGCCGGGCTCGGGAGGGCGGCGTTCGGACGACTGACGCCCCGCCGGGCGGTCGGCTGGGTCGTGGTGCTGTGCGTGGTGACGGCCGGCGGCTGGATCATCACCCGCCCGACGCCCGGCGACTACATACCCGGGCTCGGACCGTCCAGCAAGGACGCCTCCAAGACGCCGCCCGTCCTGGGCACCCCGCCGCCGCGCGTCGACGGCGAGAGCCTGAACGTCGACAACTACTTCCCCGCCCAGCGCCCGGTCGACGTGGCCGGATACAAGGCCAAGCGCAACGGCGCCTGGCAGGGCGAGAACTGCGCCGAGGCGCTGCAGGACCGCTCCCAGGAGCTGTTCAAGGACAGCGGCTGCCAGGCCTACCTGACCGTCAGCTTCACCGGGCAGGAGCGCCCGGTGCTCAGCAGCGTCACCCTGCTGCGCTTCCCCGACCAGGCCGCGGCCGCCAAGGCCGCCGACGCGCTGCGCGGCAAGCCGGGCGCGCTCGCCTTCATCCTCCCGGACTCCAAGCCGGCACCCGCGCCGACCGCCGGCGCCACGAAGCCGGCCGGCGGCGAGGCGCGGGTCGAGGCGGTCGGGCACTACGTGACCGTCACCAGCTCGCGGGTCAGCGACGGCCGCTTCGGCGGCCCGACCGCCGGCCCGAGCGGTTCCCCGTCCCCCGCGCCGACGCCGACCGGCGGCGCGGCGCCCAGCACCGAGCAGTCCCTGGAGGAGGCCAACCGCGCGCTGTCCTACGCGGCGGGCACGCCGTTCGTCTGGATCTGACAAAGCGGCGGCGGCAAGGCCGTGGGGGTCCGACCGGCAGAACCCGGTCGGACCCCCACGGTTTTTGACGGGGTGTCAGGCGGTCAGCCGCCGAGCCGGTCCACCGAGGTGACCCGCAGCACCGCCCGGCCCTCCTCGTCCGAGCCGTACAGGTCGACCTCGGCGCTGATGCCCCAGTCGTGGTCGCCCTCCGGGTCGTCGAAGATCTGCCGGACCTTCCAGGCGGAGTCCTCCTCCTCGATGATCAGCATCTTCGGGCCGCGCGCGTCCGGGCCGGTGCCCAGGTCGTCGTACTCGTCCCAGTAGCCGTCCATGGCGTCCGCCCAGCGGTCCGCGTCCCAGCCGTACTCGCCGTCCAGCTCGCCGAGCGCGTCCCAGTTCTCCAGCGCGCACAGCTCGACGCGGCGGAACATCTCGTTGCGCACCAGCACCCGGAAGGCCCGCGCGTTGGCGGTGACCGGCGCGGCCTTGTCCTCCAGCGTCACCTCGGCGGTGGCCGCCTCGGTCGGGTTGGCCAGCTGCTCCCACTCGTCCAGCAGGCTGGAGTCGACCTGGCGGACCAGCTCTCCGAGCCAGGCGATGACGTCCTTGAGCTCGTCCGTCTTCACGTCCTCGGGGACGGTCTGCTCCAGCGCCTTGAACGCGCCGGCCAGGTAGCGCAGCACGATGCCCTCGGTGCGGGCCAGCTCGTAGAAGCCGACGTAGTCCGAGAAGGTCATCGCCCGCTCGTACAGGTCGCGGACCACGGACTTCGGCTGCAGCTGGTGGTCGCCGATCCACGGGTGCGCCCGGCGGTACACCTCGTAGGCGTGGGTGAGCAGTTCCTCCAGGGGCTTGTCGTACGTGACGTCCTGGAGGCGCTCCATCCGCTCCTCGTACTCGATGCCGTCGCGCTTCATCTCGGCGACGGCCTCGCCGCGCGCCTTGTTCTGCTGGGCGGCGAGGATCTGGCGCGGGTCGTCGAGGGTCGCCTCGACGACGGAGATGACGTCCATCGCGTAGGTCGGCGAGGTCGGGTCGAGGAGCTCGAAGGAGGCCAGCGCGAAGGTGGACAGCGGCTGGTTGAGCGCGAAGTTCTCCTGCAGGTCCAGGGTGAGGCGGACGATCCGGCCCTCGGCGTCCGGCTCCGGCAGGCGCTCGACGACACCGCCCTCCAGCAGCGAGCGGTAGATCGCGATCGCGGTGCGGATGTGGCGGCGCTGGGCGGACTTCTCCTCGTGGTTGTCGGTGAGGAGCTTGCGCATCGCCTCGAAGGCGTTGCCGGGGCGGCCGATCACCGACAGCAGCATCGCGTGGCTGACCTTGAAGCGGGAGACCAGCGGCTCCGGGTCGGCGGCGATCAGCTTGTCGAAGGTCTCCTCGGTCCAGCCGACGAAGCCCTCCGGGGCCTTCTTGCGCACCACCTTGCGCTTCTTCTTCGGGTCGTCCCCGGCCTTGGCGATCGCCTTGTCGTTCTCGATCACGTGCTCGGGCGCCTGCGCCACCACCTGGCCGACGGTGTCGAAGCCGGCCCGGCCGGCCCGCCCGGCGATCTGGTGGAACTCGCGGGCGCGCAGGATCCGCACGCGCTGGCCGTCGTACTTGGACAGGGCGGTGAACAGCACCGTGCGGATCGGCACGTTGACGCCGACGCCGAGCGTGTCCGTCCCGCAGATCACCTTCAACAGGCCCGCCTGGGCGAGGCGTTCGACCAGCCGGCGGTACTTCGGCAGCATGCCCGCGTGGTGCACGCCGATGCCGTGGCGCACGTAACGGGACAGGTTGCGGCCGAACTTGGTGGTGAAGCGGAAGTTGCCGATCAGGTCGGCGATGGCGTCCTTCTCCGCCTTCGAGCACATGTTGATGCTCATCAGCGACTGCGCCCGCTCCACCGCCTCCTTCTGCGTGAAGTGCACGACGTAGACCGGCGCCTGGCCGGTCTGCAGCAGCTCCTCCAGCGTGTCGTGCATGGTGGTGCGGCGGTACTCGTAGAACAGCGGGACGGGGCGGGTCGCGTTGCGCACGACCGTGGTCGGGCGGCCGGTGCGGCGGGTCAGGTCCTCCTCGAAGCGGCGCACGTCGCCGAGCGTGGCGGACATCAGCAGGAACTGCGCCTGCGGCAGCTCCAGCAGCGGGATCTGCCAGGCCCAGCCGCGGTCCGGCTCCGCGTAGAAGTGGAACTCGTCCATGACGACCTGGCCGATGTCCGCCCGGGAGCCGTCGCGCAGCGCGATCTGCGCCAGCACCTCGGCGGTGCAGCAGATGATCGGGGCGGTCGGGTTCACGCTCGCGTCGCCGGTCATCATGCCGACCTGCTCGGTGCCGAACATCTTCACCAGGTCGAAGAACTTCTCCGACACCAGCGCCTTGATCGGGGCGGTGTAGAACGTCCGCTGCCCCTCGGCGAGGGCGGCGAAGTGCGCGCCCGCCGCCACCAGGCTCTTGCCCGAACCGGTCGGCGTCGCCAGGATCACGTTGTTCCCGGAGACCAGCTCGATCAGCGCCTCCTCCTGCGCCGGGTACAGCGTGATCCCCCGCTCCTGCGCCCAGGCGGCGAACGTCTCGTACAGCGCGTCGGGCGTGGCGGGCTTCGGCATCAGATCAAGGAGGGTCACCCGGCTATCTTGCCTGCTCGCCGCCGCCGCGGGCAAAGCCCGGGGCGGCGGCGAGCAGGCCGCCCGGACGGCTCACCGCTTCGCGAGGTCCGGGACGGCGGGCGCGGTGGCGGGCAACTGCGCCAGGTCGCCGCACTCGTACTCGGTGGCGGCGACCCGCGCGACCTTCAGCGCGATGTCGGCGTAGGCCTGACGGGCCTTGGCCGGCGAGGCGCCGTCGATCGTGCTGCCGCCGACGTCGATGCGGATGTACTGCGCGTACGGGCCGGCGGGGGGCTCGTGGACGTCGCAGCGCACGTAGAACCGGATGCGGCGGCTCGGCTCGGTGGTGGCCAGCGCCGCCGCGCCGCCGCCGACGTCGAGGGCGGCGACCGGGCGGCCTCCCGAGGACTCCTCGGTGCGGTCGGCGTCGATCCCGTGCCAGGCGGGGCCGACCTGCACCGAGAGGAGCGTGCGGCTGCCGTCGCCGCCGTCCGGGAACCAGTCGAGGAAGCAGGTGGTGCCGCGGTTCACCGGATCCTGCAGCCCGGTGGGCGTCTGGATCCGCGCCGTGCCCTGCTGGGTCGTCCTCCCGTACGCTCCGGCCAGCGGCTTCAGGTCGTTCGCGGACAGCGCGGACCAGCAGGCGCTCTGCGGGAGTTCCTGCCTGCGCCAGGGCTGCCAGACCCACAGCGCGCCGCCCGCCACGACGGCCAGGGCGAGGGCGCCGGCCAGCCAGGGCCGGGCCCGCCGCCACCGCGTGGGTGGCGGCGGGCCCTCGGGCGAGCGCGGGTCGGTGTCGGTGCCGTCGGTCATCGGTCAGCCCACCTTCGAGGCCATCGTCGGGTCGTAGAGGTCGTGGCCGGCGGACCAGCCCTGGGTGATGGTCTGCTTGGCGCGCGTGGCCAGGTCGTCCACCCGGTTCTGGTCGAGTCCGGCCTCGCGGCCGGCGTCCTCGACGGCGTTGACGATCGCCTGCTGCGAGCCCTGGACCGTCGCGCCGGTGGTCTTGTGCGCCTCGTCCCGGCCCTGGTTGGTGGTATCCACGTGGTAGCTGTCGGCGACCTGGGTCATGATGTTGCCGATCTGGTCGTTGATGAGGCTGCCGGCCTTGGGGATCTTGTCCACCAGGATGCCGCCGCTGTTGTCCCAGACCGTCTTGGCGATGTCCTTCTTGGAGTCGATCGCGTCGTTGATCGCCTTGTCGGACACCGCGTGGTTCTGCTGGATCTCGTCCGACATCGCGTGGGTGATCAGGCCGGCGACCTGGCCGCCCGGCATGGTCACGTTCTCGATCGCGGTGGCCATGTCCGGGTGCAGTTCCGGGTGCATCATGACCTGCTGGATCTGGGCCGACTGGTACGCCTGCTGCGCGGTGGCGATCGAGGCGTAGGCGTCCGGGTTGCGGCCGACCGTGGAGAGCAGCACGGCGGTGTTGTCGTGGTTGAGGAAGCCGGGGGCGCCGTTCACGGGCAGCCGCGAGTTCGGGCCGCCGCTGTTCGGGCCGGGCCCGTCCAGGGCGTTCTCGATGTCGCCGATGTGGTTGGCGGCCATGTTGCCGATGCTGCCGTTGAGGTTGGCGAGCGGCCCGCCGCGCAGCATGTTCGGCCCGTCGCCGGTGCCGAAGCGGTCGACGACCTTGCTCATCACGTCGTTCATCTCCGCCGTGTGCGGCGGGTACTTCCCGGTGGTGTCGTCCCAGGCCCGGCCGGTGGCGGCGGCCTCCAGGGCGTGCCCGAGCGAGAGCACGTGCGCCGGGTCGGGCTTGGTCTCCATCGGGCGCAGCGGGTAACTGATGTCGTTGAGAAGGGAGTTGTCGCCGCCGGTGGTGAACAGCCTGACGTAGTTGTTCTCGCCGCCGGTGCTCTTGACCGTGCCGTCCGGGTTGTAGGTGGTCGTCGGGTCGTGGAAGAACCTGGTGGCCGCCTCGGGGCTGTGGCCGAAGGCGTCCAGGATGCCGGACAGCGGGTTGAGGCCCTGGAGGTGGCCGTCCTTGTCGACCTGCCCGATGAACTTCAGCCCGTCGAACGGGTAGCTGTTCTTGTAGGCCACGGCCTGCCAGCGGCCCGGGTTCTCCTCGGTGAGCTGGGTGACGTGCTCGGCGATCGGGTTGAGGAAGTGGGCGTCGTACTTCCCGTCGCGCAGCAGGTTCGACACGATCTGGTACCCGTACGGGCTGTGCGCCGGGTCGGCGCCCGGCGGGACGGGGATCTGCTTGGCGCCCGCGGCCCGGAACCTGGTCTCCCAGTCGTCCGAGACGTGCAGCGGCTGCTTGGTGTCGGTCGCGGTGGCCAGGGTGAGGCCGAGGTCCTTCTGGATGCCCTTGATGGCGGCGCTGCGGGCCGCGCTGTTGGCGTAGTCCCCGCTCTGGGCCATGGCGCCGTACTTGGCCATGAAGTCGGCCGGGTCCTGGTTGCCGTAGAAGGCGGAGGCGAACCGCGGGTCCTGGTTGTAGTGGTCCAGGATGGTCTGGAGGTTCTTGAGCTGCTGGTCGGAGGCCCCGGCGCCGAGGCTCATGATGTAGGTGGCGGTCTTGGCCTCCTCCTCCGCGATGCCGCCGACCGGCTTGGCGTTGAAGGCGGTGCCGTCGCTGCCGGTGTCGTCGCCGAGGGCCCGGGAGGCGTCCTGGTCGGCCTCGGTGGCGCGGTCGACCGCGTCGTAGATGGCCTTGGACGCCGTCTCGGCCTTGGCCTGCCAGCTCTTGGTGTAATCCGGGTCCTTCCTGTCCGCCTGGGTGGTGGGCGCGGGCCAGGTCACCCCGCCGACGTCGGTGACCGTGAGGCCCGCGGTGACGGCGTTCTGGACGGCCGCGACCAGGTCCTTCTTGGCGGCGGAGATCGCGGTGTGGGCGTCGCGCAGGGTCTTGGCGATCGCGGTGGCCTCCTCGAAGGCCGCGTGGATCTGGTCGCGGGCCCAGGTGAACCGGGCGTTGGCGAGGCCGGCGGCGTCGCCGTGCCAGCCGGACTGCTGGACGGTGCCGATGACCTCGTTCTGCATCCGCCGGGTGAGGTCCCAGTTGCGGACGAGTTTCTCGTAGTCGCCGGCCGCCGAGTCGAGGCTGCCCAGGTCGACCTGCTTGAGCTGACTGAACGTCACCATGGTGCGGTTGCTTCCCCCGAATCGTGCTGCGGCTAGCCGGCCGAGCCCTGCGGCTTGTTGAAGTTGGCGTGGATGTCGCCCTCGGTCCTGACGTACGACTGCGCCGTGGTCTGCAGGTTGGTGCCGATGTCGCCGATCGCGGTCCGGAGCGCGTCGGCCTGGTTGGACCAGGTGCTCCAGGCGGCGGGCAGCACGGTGCCGAGGGACCAGCCGGCGAGGGCGGTGCCCGCCGAGGCGACGTGCTCGGCGGGCTGGTTGCACTCGGTCTTGACGGCGTCGCGCAGGGCGAAGGCGTTCTGCGCGGCCTGCTGCAGGACTCCGGTGTTCACGGTGACGGCCTTGCCGCCGCCGCCCGCCGGGGTCAGCGAGACCGGGGCGTCGTTGGCGCCGGCCAGGTCCGGGAACTGCTTCTTCGCCTCTTCGGTCAGGTTTCCCTTGTCGTCGAAGAGCCACGGATTCATACGACGCTCGAAATCGAGGTCTGTCACTTGCCACCCCCTGTGAAGAACGGAACGGAGCGTACCGCTGGTGTCGTGGGGTAGCGGTGTGGCGTCTGCGGAAGAATCATAAAGATTTGCGAAATTCAGGTTTAAATGTATTGGCGGCAGAATTCGAGTGAACGCAAGGTGAATGGCGATCAACGCCGGGGTGTGAACCTGTGCCCAGTCGCACATTGCCCCCGCCTCGCCCCACGTGCCAGAGTGCCGAACATGGTCCACCCCCTCGCCTCCAAGTCCCACCCCGCCCAGGCGCACGTCTTCGACTGGCTCGACGAGACCGCCGCGCTGCGCGCCGACGCCGGGCTCACCCGCACCCTGCGCAGCCGGGCCGCCGACGACCCGGTGCTGGACCTCGCCGGGAACGACTACCTCGGCCTCACCCGCCACCCCGCCGTCACCCGCGCCGCCGCCGACGCCGCACTGCGCTGGGGCGGCGGCTCCACCGGCTCCCGGCTGGTCACCGGAACGACCGCGCTGCACACCGAACTCGAAACGGAGCTGGCCGAGTTCTGCGGGGTCGAGGCCGCGCTGGTGTTCTCCTCCGGCTACACCGCCAACCTCGCCGCGCTCACCGCGCTCACCGACCCGGACACGCTGATCGTCTCCGACGCCTACAACCACGCCTCGCTCATCGACGGCTGCCGCCTCGCCCGCGCCGACGTCCACCGCGCCCCGCACAGCGACCCGGCGGCCGTCGCCGACACGCTCGCCGCACGGGCGCAGCGCCGGGCCCTGGTCGTCACCGACTCGGTGTTCTCCGTCGACGGCGACGCCGCCCCGCTGCCCGGCCTCGCCGAAGCCGCCCGCGCGCACGGCGCCGCGCTGCTCGTCGACGACGCGCACGGGCTGGGCGTGCTCGGCCCCGGCGGCCGGGGCGCCCTCGCGGCCGCCGGGCTCGCCGGGCAGCCGGACACCGTCGCCACCGTCACCCTCTCCAAGTCGCTCGGCTCGCAGGGCGGTGCCGTCCTTGGCCCGCGCCGGGTGATCCGCCACCTCACCGAGACCGCGCGCACCTTCATCTTCGACACCGGCCTCGCCCCGGCCGCGGCCGGCGCTGCCCTCGCCGCGCTGCGCCTGCTGCGCGCCGAACCGCAGCGTGCCGAGCGCGCCCGCGAGGTCGCCCGCACCCTCGCGGCCCGCCTCACCGCCGCCGGCCTGCACGCCTGCGAGCCGGACGCCGCCGTCGTCTCCGTCCGCGCCCCCGGCCCCGAGGCGGCCGTCGCCTGGGCCGCCGACTGCCGCACCGCCGGCCTCGCGGTCGGCTGCTTCCGCCCGCCGTCCGTCCCGGACGGCATCTCCCGCCTGCGCCTCACGGCCCGCGGCGACCTGACGGACACCCAGATCGCCGAGGCCGTCCGCACCATCGCCGACCTCGCCCCGGCGGGCGCCCGGCGCGGATAACCGCTGGTCAGGCAGGCGCGTCCCAGGACAGGATGGCCGGATGGCCGATCTGCTCTGGGACGACGTCGCCCGGCTGCTCGACCCCTCGGACGGGGGCACGCTGCCGGACGTGTACGTGCCCGACACCACGGCGGCGCACTGGCAGGCGGTGCTCGACCTCGTCGTGGAGCGGGACTGGGTGTACGAGTACACGGTGGGCTGCTTCGTGCTGCCCCTGCCACGGGCCGAGACCGTACTGTCCCGGCCCGCCGGCGCGGAGTGCCCGAGCCTGTCGGTGTGGCCGGACCGGGAGGTCCGCGCGATCTTCCGCTTCCTCGGGGAAGAACAGATCGACTTCGACCTCGATCTCCACGAGCTGCAGGGCCAGGAACGGCTGGACGTGCTCTGCGGCTTCCTGGCTGCGATCGGGCGGCGGCTCGGCAAACCGGTGTCGGTGTACTTCGAGGGCGACACCCGGGCGCCGTTCCTCGGGTACGACCCCGAGGCCGACCGGGTCCGGGTGCTGTGGCAGCCGCCGCCCCCTACGACCGCCTGAGTACCAGCAGCACCTCCGCCCCCACCGGGCGGTAGCCGGCGGCCTGGAAGGCGCGGACGCTGGGGGCGTTGCCGGGGGCCTGCTGGGCCCAGACGACCTCGCCCTCGGGCAGCAGGTGGCGGGCGGACACGGCCAGGGCGCGGCCCAGGCCGCGGCCGCGGGTGTGCGGGTCGACCTCGATGGCGGCCTCCCAGCGGCCGGCGAGGCCGCGGCCGAGGACCAGCACGCCGCCGTCCGCGGTGAACACCCGGACGTCCTCGCGGAACCGCAGGGCCCGCAGCACCCGGGGGTGCTCGCGGTCGGCGACCTCGGTCAGCGTCAGCGGCGGCTCGCCCGGCAGGCGTCCCGCGGCCGTCACCAGGTCGGTGTTGCCGACGATCCGGCCGGTGCGGGCGGCGAAGGCGGAGAGGAACGGCGGGCCGAGCGGCGCCGAGAGCGGCTCGCCCGGCGCGGCGGCGATGGTGGCGCGCACCCAGTCCGGGTCCTCGTCGGTGAGCACCACGGCGTGCGCGGCGAAGGACACCACCCCGGCCTCGCGCGGCGAGGGCTGCGGCACCACCGTCACCGACCCGTCCGGCGGCGGGAACACCCCGCCCGCCGCGTCCGCCAGGATCTCCGCCAGCCCGCGCACACTCACATCGATGCTCATCTGCCCAGGCTAGCGGGCTACTTCTTGCGGGCCCGGCTCGGCTGGACCCGGGTGGGCTCGCCCGCGGCCTTGGGATGGTCGGGCGGGTACGGGAGTTCGCCCATGCCCTCGTCGCGCAGCTGCTTCTCGTACAGCTCCAGCAGGCCGTCCAGCCGGAACGCGTGCCGCTCCATCTCCGCGTTCGGGTCGCCGAGTTCGGCGAACCGGGCGGGGACGGTCCGCAGGTCGAAGTCCTCGGGGGAGGCGTCGTCGAGCTCGTCCCAGCGCAGCGGTGTGGAGGCGGTGGCGCGGGGGCGGGCGCGCAGCGAGTAGGCGGAGGCGATGGTGCGGTCGCGGGCCATCTGGTTGTAGTCGACGAAGATCCGCTCGCCGCGTTCCTCCTTCCACCACGCGGTGGTGACCTTGCCGGGCATCCGCTGCTCCAGCACCCGGCCGAGCGCGATGACGGCGTGCCGGCCGTCGGTGAACGTCCACTCGGGTGCGAGCGGCACGTACACGTGCAGGCCGCGCCCGCCGGAGGACTTGGGCCAGCCGCGCAGCCCGTGCTCCTCCAACAGGGCGCGCAGCTCGTGGGCGGCGCGGGCGGCGTCGTGGAAGTCGGTGCCGGGCTGCGGGTCGAGGTCGATGCGCAGCTCGTCGACGTGGTCGGTGTCGCTGCGGCGGACCGGCCAGGGGTGGAAGGTGAGGCAGCCCAGGTTGGCGGCCCACAGGACGGCGGCCGGTTCGGTGGGGCAGATCTCGTCGGCGGAGCGGCCGCTGGGGAACTCGATGCGCGCCGTGGGCAGCCACTCCGGCAGGCCCTTGGGGGCGCGCTTCTGGTAGAAGAACTCGCCGTCCACGCCGTCCGGGAAGCGCTGCAGCGTGGTGGGCCGGTCGCGCAGCCCGCGCAGCACCCCGTCCGCGACGGCCAGGTAGTACTGCGCGACGTCCAGCTTGGTGAAGCCGCGCTCGGGGTAGTACACCTTGTCCGGGTTCGACAGCCGGACGGTGCGCCCGGCGACTTCCAGTTCCACGGCTGAGCCCATGCGTCTCACGCTAAGCGCGCCGCGTCGGCCGCGCGCCCCGAGCCCGCCGATCCCGCCTCCGCCTCCCCGCCGCGCGCCCGGCCGCCGTAGGCGCGAGGATCGAAGCCATGGACCTGCCCGTGATGCCGCCGGTGGCGCCGATGCTCGCCAAGTCGGTGGCCAGGATCCCGCCGGGGATGCAGTACGAGGCCAAGTGGGACGGCTTCCGCACCATCGTGTTCCGCGATGGCGACGAGGTGGAGCTCGGCAGCCGGACCGGCAAGCCGCTGACCAGGTACTTCCCCGAGCTGGTCGAGGCGTTCAAGCGGGAGCTGCCACCGCGCTGCGTGCTGGACGGCGAGGTGGTGATCGCCCGCGACGGGCGGCTGCGCTTCGAGGAGCTGCTGGAGCGCATCCACCCGGCGGCCAGCCGGGTGCGGCTGCTGGCCGAGCAGACCCCGGCCTCGTTCGTCGCCTTCGACCTGCTCGCCCTCGGCGACGTGCCACTGCTGGAGCTGCCGCTGGCCGAGCGCCGTGCGGCCCTGGAGGAGGTCCTCGGCGAGGCCGGTGCCCCGGTGTTCACCGCCCCGGCCTCCACCGACCCGGACACAGCGCGGACCTGGTTCTCCGAGTACGAGGGCGCCGGGCTGGACGGCGTGGTCGCCAAGCCGCTGGACCAGCCGTACCGGCCGGGCGAGCGCACCATGTACAAGATCAAGCACGAGCGCACCGCCGACTGCGTGGTGGCCGGCTACCGCGAGCACAAGAGCGGCCCGGTGGTCGGCTCGCTGCTGCTCGGTATCAACGACGCGGCGGGCCGGCTGCAGCACGTCGGCGTCTGCGCGGCCTTCTCGATGGCCCGCCGCCGCGAACTGGCCGAGGAGCTGGCCCCGTTGCGCATGGACGACCTCGCCGCCCACCCGTGGGGCGGGTGGGCGGACGAGGCCGCGCACGCCGAGGGGCGGCTGCCGGGCGCGGTCAGCCGCTGGACCGGCGGCAAGGACCTGTCGTGGATCGCGCTGCGCCCCGAGCGGGTGGTCGAGGTCGCGTACGACCACATGGAGGGCACCCGGTTCCGGCACACCGCGCAGTTCCGCCGCTGGCGGCCGGACCGCACGCCGGAGAGCTGCACCTACGCGCAGCTGGAGGAGCCGGTGTCGTACGACCTCTCCAAGGTGCTGGGGATCTGACGCGGCGCCAGGGGACCGAACCGGCCTTCCGGTTCGGTCCCCTGGCGGTGCGTCCTCAGGAGTCGGTCTCCTCCGAGATGTGCAGCGTGGCCGAGCCGGAGGGCGCGGGCGGCGTCGCCGTGCCCAGGGGTGTGCGGGGCGCGCCCGCGGAGGGCGAAGCGGAACCGGAGGCGGGCGCCGAGGGCGAGCCGGTCTCCGCGGGCGTCGGCAGCGTGTAGACGTTGTTCGGCGAGACGATCTGCGTGATCGCCCGGGCGAGCAGCGTCGACGGCTCCGTGCCCTGGTACGAGATGTCGGTGTTGGTCATGATCACCAGCGAGGCCTGCGCCACCGGCAGGTAGATCACGACGGTCTGGTAGCCGGGCAGCGAGCCGTTGTGCCCGATCCAGCCGTGGGTGTTGAACACCCCGAAGCCGTAGCCGAGTCCGGGCAGCCCGGCGTCGTGGCTCTTGAGCCGCTCGACCTGGGTGGCCGGGTTGACCAGCGGCGTGCCGGTGGCCAGCACCTTCGACCAGGTCTGCAGGTCGGCGAGGTTGGAGATGGCGGCGCCGGCCGCCCAGCCCCAGGACGGGTTCCAGCCGGTGGCGTCGGTGACCGAGCCGTCGAGGGTCTGGTTGGTGGTGCCGTGGGCGTGCGGGTCCGGGAAGGTGGCGTCGGTCGGGAAGACCGAGTTCTTCATCCCGGCCGGGTCGAAGACCTGGGCCTTCAGGAAGTCCGGGAGCGACTGGCCGCTGACCTTCTCGACCAGCAGGCCGAGCAGGATCGCGTTGGTGTTGGAGTACTCGAACTGGGTGTCCGGCGGGAAGTTCGCCGGGTGCTTGAAGGAGTACGCGAGCAGCTGGTCCGGGGTGAACGGGTGCGTCGGGTCGCTGAGCAGCGCGTGGTCGAAGTCCGGGTCCTGGCTGTAGTTGTAGAGGCCGCTGCGCATGTCGCCGAGCTCGCGGACGGTGATCTTGTCGCCGTTCGGCACGTTCGGGACGTACTTGGAGATCGGGTCGTCCAGGGCCACCTTGCCCTGGTCCACCAGCCGCAGGACGGCGGTGGCCGTGAGGGTCTTGGTGACGCTGCCGATCCGGGTGTACAGGTCGGTCGACATCGGCACCTTGCGGCCGGGATCCGCCATGCCGAAGGCCTTCTGGTAGCTGCCGTCCGGGGTGGTGTAGCCGACGATCACGCCGGGGATGCCGGCCTGGCTCATCACCTGCTGGACCGCGGCGTCCAGCTTGCTCTGGACGTCCGGGGTGAGCGCCACCACGCCGCCGGTGGGGGAGGAGGTGGCGGCGGCCGAGGGGGAGGACGAACTGTAGGCGGACGGGCTGAGCGCCGCCGGCTCGGCGGTGATCGCGGCGCCGCCGCTCGGTGCGGGCTTGGAGTCCCCGGAGCACGCCGCGGTGGCGAGCAGGCCGGTCAGGGCCAGGGTGGCGGCGGTCGCGCGGCGGGCGGTGCGGGCGGCGGCCGGGCGCGACGGGCGGGTCTTGGTCATGGGTCGGGAGCGCCTCTCTGCGGCGGAGGGCCCCGGAGCTCGAAGGACGGCTCCACGGGGCCGCGGGGGAGCGTCGCCACCGTAAGCACCGCCGCCGCCCGTGCGCGCGCGGGTCGATCCTCGGCTGATCCGAACGGGCCCGCCGTCAGCCGACCGCCCCAACCCGGGTGGCGGCGGGCTGTCGAGGGCCCCGGCCCGACCGCCGGTCGGTGTCGCGGGCGGAGCCCCGCGCTCCGCCGGACGGGTGAGCACCGGCACGCCGTACCGGCCCGCGACCGCGGCTCGGGCACGATCGTTTAGCCCAGCTGTGACCGGCCTTAAGAATTCCTCGATGGACCGCACCCCCTCCCACCAGGCAGATTTCTGCCTGCCCGGAGTACGTCCGCCAGGAGCGGCCGCACCGGGCCCCTCGGCCTGCCCCCCTCCGCAGGCCGTCCCCGCACCGCACGTCAGGAGCCGTCGCCCGTGAAGGCACTCGTCAAGCAGAAGGCCGAGCCCGGTCTCTGGATGATCGACGTCCCGAAGCCCGAGATCGGCCCCGGCGAGGTGCTGATCAAGGTGCTGCGGACCGGCATCTGCGGCACCGACCTGCACATCCGCAAGTGGGACGGCTGGGCGCAGCAGACCATCAGGACCCCGATGACGATCGGCCACGAGTTCGTCGGCGAGGTCGCCGAGATCGGCGCCGGCGTCGCGGACATCGCGATCGGCGACCTGGTCAGCGGCGAGGGCCACCTGGTCTGCGGCAAGTGCCGCAACTGCCTGGCCGGCCGCCGCCACCTGTGCCGCAACACCATCGGCCTGGGCGTCAACCGGGACGGCGCGTTCGCCGAGTACGTGGCGCTGCCCGCCTCCAACGTCTGGGTGCACCGGGTGCCGGTCGACCTCGACGTCGCCGCGATCTTCGACCCGTTCGGCAACGCCGTGCACACCGCGCTGTCCTTCCCGCTGGTCGGCGAGGACGTGCTGGTCACCGGCGCCGGCCCGATCGGCATCATGGCCGCCGCCGTCGCCAAGCACGCCGGCGCCCGCAACGTGATGATCACCGACGTCTCCCCGTACCGCCTCGACCTGGCCCGCGAGGTCGGCGTGACGCTGGCGCTGAACGTCGCCGAGCACACCATCGAGGAGGGCCAGCAGAAGCTGGGCCTGCGCGAGGGCTTCGACGTCGGCCTGGAGATGTCCGGCCGCCCCGAGGCGATGCAGTCGATGATCGCCAACATGACGCACGGCGGGAAGATCGCCATGCTCGGCCTGCCCGCCGACGACTTCCCGGTCGACTGGGCCCGCATCGTCACCTCGATGATCACCATCAAGGGCATCTACGGCCGCGAGATGTTCGAGACCTGGTACGCGATGTCCGTGCTGCTGGAAGGCGGCCTGGACCTCAGCCCGGTGATCACCGGCCGCTACGCCGCCACCGACTTCGAGGCCGCCTTCGACGACGCCGCGAGCGGCAACTGCGGCAAGATCATCCTCGACTGGACCGCCTGAGCCACCCCGCCGATCCGATAGGAGTCTGCTCGTGTTCGACAACGTGCGCGCCGACATCGCCGCCACCCTCGACGAGATCCGCGAGGCCGGCCTGTTCAAGCCCGAGCGGGTCATCGGTTCCCCGCAGAGCGCCGCGGTCACCGTCACCGGCGGCGGCAAGCCGGGCGAGGTGCTGAACTTCTGCGCCAACAACTACCTCGGCCTGGCCGACCACCCCGAGGTGCTGGCCGCGGCCAAGGACGCGCTGGACCGCTGGGGCTACGGCATGGCGTCCGTCCGCTTCATCTGCGGCACCCAGGACGTGCACAAGGAGCTGGAGGACCGCCTCTCGGCGTTCCTCGGCCAGGAGGACACCATCCTCTACTCCTCGTGCTTCGACGCCAACGGCGGCGTCTTCGAGACCCTGCTCGACGCCAACGACGCCGTCATCTCCGACGCGCTCAACCACGCCAGCATCATCGACGGCATCCGGCTCAGCAAGGCCCGCCGCCACCGCTACGCCAACCGCGACATGGCCGACCTGGAGAAGCAGCTCCAGGACACCCAGGACGCCCGCCGCCGCCTGATCGTCACCGACGGCGTCTTCTCGATGGACGGCTACGTCGCCCCGCTGCGCGAGATCTGCGACCTGGCCGACCGCTACGACGCCATGGTCATGGTCGACGACTCGCACGCGGTCGGCTTCGTCGGCCCGGGCGGCCGCGGCACCCCCGAACTGCACGGCGTGATGGACCGCGTGGACATCATCACCGGCACCCTCGGCAAGGCGCTCGGCGGTGCCTCCGGCGGCTACGTCGCCGCCCGCCGGGAGATCGTCGCCCTGCTGCGCCAGCGTTCCCGCCCGTACCTGTTCTCCAACTCGCTCGCCCCGGTCATCGCGGCCGCCTCGCTGAAGGTGCTCGACCTGGTCGAGAACTCGAACGAGCTGCGCGATCGGCTGGCGGCCAACACCGCGCTGTTCCGCTCGAAGATGACCGAGGCCGGGTTCGAGATCCTGCCCGGCGACCACCCGATCGCCCCGGTGATGATCGGCGACGCGGCGAAGGCCGGCAAGCTCGCCGAGCTGCTGCTGGAGCGCGGCGTGTACGTGATCGGCTTCTCCTACCCGGTGGTGCCGCACGGCCAGGCCCGGATCCGGGTGCAGCTGTCCGCGGCGCACTCCACCGAGGACGTCGAGCGCGCCGTCGCGGCCTTCATCGACGCGCGGGCCGCCCTGGGCGAGTAGCCCCCCGAACTGCCCGTGGGTGCGGTCCGCTCGGAACCGGACCGCCCCCGCGGGCCCCGACTTCCGTGCGGCGCGGGCGAATCGACTCCGCTCGCGCCGCACGGACCCCAAGACCATCTGCCCCACCCTCCCGCTACGGGGGCGGGCCCCGGCTTTCCGGCCGGCGGCCCGCCCCCGTTCGCGGTTTCCGCCGCCGGTCGGCAGCTGAGCCGGACGCGACCGGAGACTACGTCAACTGTCGTAGACGGCGGGGTGGTTCAGGGTTCACGAGCGGCGCAGGAACACGTTCGTGAAGGTGCTGGTGTCGCCGGGTACCAGGTTGGCGCCCTGCGCGGTGAAGACGACGTTGTCGCCGGTGGCGTCGACGTACGGGCCGCCCGAGGAGCCGGTGCTCGGCGAGCCGTCCGCCGCGACGCTGACCCGCTCGATCTCCCCGGTCCGCAGGTCGCGGCGGAACACGCTGCGGTAGTGGTTGGTGTCGCCGGCGACCAGGTTGTCGGCGTCGGTGTCGAAGTAGACCCAGTGGTCGTCGGTGCTCATGACGGCGTCGTAGGAGCCGCCGGTGGTCGTGGTGCCGGGCAGCGGGGTGTTGACCTGGGTGAGCGCGCCGGTGGCCAGCTCGCGGACCCAGACGTCCATCCGGACGCCGCGCTGCTTCCCGGCGCCGTCGGTCGGCAGGCTGTAGACGGCGTAGCGGCCGTCCGGGCTGATCCGGGCGTCGCCGCCGGCGCCGCGCAGCCGGCCGGTACCGTCCAGGCTGGCGCCGGTGATCTTGCCGGTGTCGGCGTTCCAGACGTAGTACGGGGAGAACCGGGGCCCGGGTCCGACCTGTTCGACCGCAGCCGCGGTCACCGGCTGCGAGCCGAGGGAGACGGCCCGGGAGGTGAAGCCGACGGTGTCGCCGTCCGCGCTGATGGTCGGGTTCCAGGAGCTGTCGGCGGGGGTGTTTCCGCGGATGCCGTCGGTGACCAGCCTGGTGGTGTGGGTCCAGCGGTCGGTGACGAAGATGTTGACCCGGCCGGGCCGGGTGCCCGGGGTCAGGTCGGTGCGGTTGGAGGAGTAGGCGACGTAGCGGCCGTCCGCGCTCAGGGTGGGCTGCTGGGCGATGCGGTTGGTCTCGTCGTCGCCGGTGGCGACGTTGCTCGTGGTGACCAGCTCGGTGTCGCCCGTCCACAGGTCGCGGACGAAGACGTCGAGCTCGTGCTTGGCCTGGTCGGGCACCACGTTGGTGGCGGCGGTGCTGAAGGCGACGTAGCGGCCGTCGCCGCTGATCGAGGCGTCCGCGGTGAGCGCGTTCAGCCGGGAGCCGTCGTCGGCGACGCTGGCCCGCTCGACGTGCCCGTTGCGCAGGTCCCGGACGTAGACGTCCTGCGTGTTCGGGGTGCCGTCGTCGGGCAGCAGGTTGGTCGCGGACGAGGTGAACAGCGCGATGCGGCCGTCGTCGCTCAGCCCGAGCGCGCGCGAGCCGTCGTCGAGCTGCTCGCCCTTGGGGCCCTCGGTGACCCGGGTGGTCTCGCCCTTGTGCGGCCGGGCCTCGGCGGCCGGCATCGCGGCACCGACCGCGACGGCGGCCACCAGCACGCAGGCGGTCCGGGCCAGCCGGTGGCGGGAACGAGCGGTGATCATGGACATCCTCCCCTGATGTCGAGTGCCGGGCCCTCGAATCCCCCGTGGCCCGGCTCGGCCACGAGCCAACGCCGATCGCGCCGGGCGGTCAACGGGGCAGTGCGATGTCGAACGGAAATACGCCGCACAGTGGACCGGGCGGTGGCGGGCTCGTACGGAAGGGCTCGGACACGCTGGCAGAATTGGCGTGTGATCGACGCACGACGGCTGCGGACCCTCCGGGCCGTGGCGGACCACCGGACCGTGACCGCCGCTGCGGCCGCGCTCTACCTGACCCCCTCCGCGGTCTCCCAGCAGCTCACCGCCCTGGAACAGGAGACCGGGCACCACCTGCTCGCCCGCGAGGGCCGCGGCGTGCGGCTGACCGCCGCCGGGGAGATCCTGCTCGGCCACGCCGACGTGGTGCTCGCCCAGCTCGAACGCGCCGAGGCCGACCTCGCCGCGTACAGCGCGGGCGCCGCCGGCGAGGTCACCGTCGCGTCCTTCGCCACCGGCATCGCGCTCGTGCTCGCCCCGACGATCGGGCTGCTCGCCGAGCGCGCCCCGGGCGTGCGGCTCAAGGTCCTGGACGCCGAGGGGGACGCCAGCCTGCCGATGGTCCTGGACGGGCGGGCCGACCTCGCCGTGGCCGTCGAGTACCGGGGAGCCCCGCGCGCCGACGACGCCCGGCTCACCCGCGTCCCGCTGTACGCCGAGCCCTTCGAGGCCGTCCTGCCGCTCGACCACCCGCTGGCCGCCGACTCCGGCCCGCTCGCCGTCGCCGACCTGGCCGACCAGCCCTGGATCGGGCCCTACCCGGGCAACCCCTGCCATGACGTCGTCCTGCTGGCCTGCGAGCACGCGGGCTTCCAGCCCCGGCTGCTGCACTCCTCGGACGACTTCCGCGCCGTGGTCGCGCTCGCCTCGGCGGGCGCCGGGGTCGCGCTGGTGCCGCGTTCGGCGCTGCGCGGCGTCGACCTCGGGCGGGTCGCCGTCCGGCCCGTCGACAGCGAACTCGCCACCCGGCGGGTGTTCGCCGCCGTCCGGGCGGGCGCGGACGGGCACCCGCTGATCCGGCCGGTGCTGGACGCCCTCGCCGAGGCGGCCGCCGCCGAGGCCTGACGCCGCCTCCCGCTTTCGGCGGACGGAGCAGACCGCGCGGGCCGCGAACCGACCGGGGCGGCTGCCCGGAAACGGCGCCGGAGCCCTGCCCGCGCGTGCGGCGGGCAGGGCTCCGGAAGTCCGGCGGTCGCTCGGCGTCCCGGGGCGGGCGGCCGCCGCCGTGGTGGGGTGGCGGGGCGTCCCGGCTCGGGCGGCCGTGCAGCCGCTGGTCGGTGGGGGCGGTCGGTCGGGACCGCCCGGGGTCACCCGGTGAGGGTGATGAGGTGGACGGCGGGGGCCGAGACCACCTGGACGGTGTCGGTGCCGGGGACGCGCAGCTTGGCGAAGCCGCCCTGGAGCGCGACCAGCGCACTGGGCACGTACGAGATCGCCTCGCCGTCCGCGTTCAGCACCGTGTAGCCGGTGTTGAGTTCGACGGCGGCTTCGATCCAGTCCTCGCTCATGCGTCCCCCCGGTGTGCGACCTGCGAAACGGTACCGATCGGTTCCGACTGAGAGGACGGTACCGATCGGTACCGTTTGGCGTCAAGGGTGGTTAGGATCGGTGCATGGCAGTCAACGCACGGGCGCGCCTGCTGAGCACGGCCGAAGCCCTCTTCTACGCCTACGGGATCCACGCGGTCGGAGTGGAGCGCATCCTCTCCGAGTCCGGTGTGGGCCGGGCGTCCTTCTACCGGCACTTCGCCGGGAAGGAGGCCCTGGTGACCGCGGTCCTGGAGGGCCGCGACGCGCGGTGGCGCGCCTGGCTCACCGAGCGGGTGGCCGCGCACGGCGGCCACCCGCTGCACATCTTCGACGCACTGGCCGAACGGTTCTCGGCGCCCGACTACCGCGGCTGCGTCGCGATCACCACGATGACCGAGATCGCCGACCGGTCCAGCCCGGCCCGCCGGATGGCGGCGCTGCACAAGACGCGCGTCGTCGAGCTGGTCGAGCAGCTGATGCGGGACGCGGACGTCCCCGAATCCGGCGTGCGCGCCAAGCAGTTCGCCCTGCTGATGGACGGCGCCATCGTCACCGCGCTGCGCGAGGGCACGCCGGAGGCCGCCTGGCGGGCCCGCGGCATCGCGGAATCCCTGCTGGCCGCCTGAGACGGTGCGAGGCGTCAGCGGCACAGCCGTGCGACGAGCTCCAACTCGTGGGCCAGCAGCGCCACGTCACGCGGGCCGGCGTGCGGCGCGCTGAGCGAGCGCACGCGGAAGCGGTTGTGCGGGGTGGTGTCGTCCGCCTCCCGGATCATGAGGTCCTGGAGCGGCAGCGGGATGGTGTGGTCCTGCGTGTAGCGCACGAATGTGCGCGGCACCCGGCCCCAGGTCGCGGGCAGTCCGCGGGCGTCCTCGCTCGCGCCGATCGCCGCCGACTCGTCCGGCTCCAGGATGTTCATCAGCGCCCGGACCTCGGCGTCCGACCGGTCCGCGGCGATCGCCTCCTTGACGATCGCGAGGAACCCCGGGTCGCCCGAGCGCCAGTTGACCCGGCTGATGCCCAGCTCCGGCGCCGTCCGGACCGCGGGGAGCCTGGTCATGAAACTGGTGGCCGCCTCGGGGGCCGTCATCAGCCGCAGCACCGAGGGGTGCTTCGTCGGGCAGAACGCGGAGGCGTACACCAGGTGCGCGACCAGCTCGGGCACCTGGTTGGCGACGGCGTTGAGGGTCACCCCGCCGAGGCTCCCGCCGACCAGCACCACCGGGCCGTTGCGGCGCGCCTGCCGCACCACGCCGATGACGTGCGCGGCGAAGTCCGCCAGCGTCACCCTGGATATCGGGGACGGCTCGGTGCGCAGCCGCTCCAGGTCCTGCGGGGTCTGGTAGGACTCGGGCAGGTACGCGCCGAGGCCGTGCCCGGGCAGGTCGACCGCGATCGCGCGGTGCCCGCGCAGACCCAGCTCGCGCAACAGGGGCTGCCAGTAGAAGGAGTTGCTCCCCGAACCGTGCACCAGGACGAAGGTGGGCCCGCCGGGCCCGGGCCCGGGCCCGTCCGCGTGCGCGGCGGAGGCGGCCGCGCCCATCGCGGTGACCGCACCCGCCCCGACGACGGCCGCCTTCAGCGCACTGCGCCGCGACGTCCCGCCATTCCCGGCACTTCGCTGTTCCTCGGCCATGTGCGGCCACCTCCTTGTGTCCCGGTGGAGCTCATCGTTCGGGGGTTCTCCCCGGAAGAACGTACGCCTCCTTACTGACCATTCGTCACGGGGGTTGTGGCCCTAGGCTGTCACCGGCGACGGAGGGTTCGGGCCCGACCGCGGGCGGGCCCCCGGTGCCCGCCTTCGGCCGACCGTCGGTATCGATGACAGAGGTGCACGGTGCACGAGCTGATCCGCCGTCATGCGACGGACCTCCAGGACAAGACCGCCTTCGCCGACGCCGACGAAGCGGTGGGCTACGGCGAACTCGCCCGCAGAACCGCCCGGGTGGCCGGCAACCTCCGGGTCGATCGCGGAAGCCGGGTCGCGCTGTACCTGGGCAACGGGGTGCCCGCCGTCACGGCCACGCTCGGCGTCTGCCGTGCGGCCGCGGTCGGGGTCCCGCTCGACGTGCGCGGCGACGACGACGAGCTCCGGCACCGACTGGCCGACAGCGGCGCGGAGTTGGTGGTCACCGACCGGGAACACCTGGCACGCGCCCGGCGGGTGGCCGGGGCCCGCGCGGTGACCGTCGACGACCTGCTCGCGCCCACCGGAACGCCGCCCCGCGACGACCTGGAACCGGACGAGCCCGCCTGGCTCCACTACACGTCCGGGACCAGCGGGGACCCGAAGGGCGTGCCGTCGACGCAGCGGGCCTGGCTCCGGTCGGCCGAGCACGCCTACCGGGACCTGCTGGGCATGACCGCCGACGATCACCTGCTCTGGCCGCTCCCGCTGTTCCACGCCTTCGGGCACTCGATGTGCGTGGTGGGCGTCCTGACGCTGGGCGCGAGCGCCTACGTGATGGACCGCTTCACGCCGGACCGGGCGGCCGAGCTGCTGCGCGCGGTACCGTTCACCGCGCTCGGCGGCGTGCCGACCGTCTTCACCCAGCTCCTGGACGTCGGGGCGCCGCTGCCGGCGCGGTGCCTGTCGGCCGGGGCGCCGCTGCCGGACGAGCTGCGGGCCCGGTTCCGCCGCCGGTTCGACCGTGAACTGCACGACGGCTACGGCAGCACCGAGACCTCCGGGAAGATCGCGATCGACGGCGTCGTCCTGCCCGGCATCGACACCCGGCTGGTGGACGGCGAGATCCGGCTGCGGATGCCCGGCACCGACCGGTGGCACGCCACCGGGGACCTCGGCCGCGAGGAGGGCGGCCGGCTCGTGGTGACCGGGCGGGTCGGCGAGCTGATCATCCGGGGCGGGGAGAACATCCACCCGGCCGAGATCGAGCAGGTCCTCGCCCGTTGCCCGGGCGTCCGGGAGGTGGCCGTGGCGGGCGAGCCCGACCCGGTCCTCGGGCAGGTGCCGGTCGCCTACGTGGTGGGCGACGCCGATCCGGCGGCGCTGCTCGCCCACTGCCGCCGCCTGCTGCCACCGCACCGGGTGCCGCAGGCGATCCGCCCGCTCGGCCGGATCCCGCAGACCTCCTCGGGCAAACCGGTGCGCAAGCGGCTCCGCTTCCGGTACCTGCTCGACGTGGTCCTGCGGGAGACCGCGGCGATCACCGGCCGCCCGCCCGCGGAGGACCAACCGTTCGCCGGGGCCGGTCTGGACTCGCTCGGCGCGGTGCGCCTGCGCGACCGGCTGGGCGCGGAGCTGGGTGTCGCACTGCCGCCGTCGCTGGTGTTCGATCACCCGACGCCCCGCGCGGTGGCCGAGCACCTCGCCGATGGGGCCGCGAGCCCGCCGCCGCCCGCCCGCAGGGCCACCGAGCCGATCGCGATCGTGGGCATGGCCTGCCGCTACCCCGGCGGGATCAGCTGCCCCGAGGACCTCTGGCGGGTGGTCGCCGCCGGACAGGACACCACCACGGGATTCCCCACCGACCGGGGCTGGCCGCTGGACGAGCTGTTCGACCCGGACCCGGACCACGTGGGCACCAGCTACGTCACCCGCGGCGGCTTCCTGACCGACGCGGCCGACTTCGACGCCGGGTTCTTCCGGATGTCGCCGCGCGAGGCCCTGGCCACCGACCCGCAGCAGCGACTGCTGCTGGAGACGGCCTGGGAGGCGCTCGAACGGGCGGGCATCGCGCCCGAATCGGTGCGGGGCAGCGACACCGGCGTGTTCGTCGGACTGATGTACAACGACTACGCCGGCCGCTTCCTGGGCGCCCCGCACCCGCTGGAGTCCCAGATCGCCCTGGGCGCGGCGGGGAGCGTGGCCTCCGGTCGGATCGCCTACGCCCTGGGCCTGCACGGGCCGGCCCTCACCCTGGACACCGCCTGCTCCTCGTCCCTGGTCACCCTGCACCTCGCCGCGGACTCGCTGCGGGCCGGCCAGTGCGACCTGGCCCTGGCCGGCGGCGCGACCGTCATGGCCACGCCGGACAGCTTCGTGGCGTTCAGCCGGCAGCGCGCCCTGGCCCCGGACGGACGGGTGAAGCCGTTCTCCGCGGCCGCCGACGGCACGGCCTGGTCGGAGGGAGTGGGGCTGCTGGTCCTCGAACGGGTGGCCGACGCGGTGCGCAACGGCCACCCCGTCCTGGCCCTGCTGCGCGGCTCGGCGGTCAACCAGGACGGCGCGTCCAACGGCCTGACGGCGCCCAGCGGCCCGGCCCAGGCGGCCGTGATCCAGCAGGCGCTGGCCGACGCCGGGCTGACCGCCGCCGAGGTGGACGTGGTCGAGGCCCACGGCACCGGCACCGCCCTGGGCGACCCGATCGAGGCGGCCGCGCTGCTCGCCACCTACGGCCAGGACCGCACGGACCCGGTCCTGGTCGGTACCGTCAAGTCCAACCTCGGGCACACCCAGGCCGCCGCCGGGGTCGCGGGCGTGATCAAGAGCGTGCTGGCGATGCGGCACCGCACCGTGCCCGCCACCCTGCACATCGACGAGCCGTCCCCGGACGTCGACTGGTCCGCCGGTGCGCTCCGCCTGGTCACCGAGCCGACGCCCTGGCCGGCCCGGGACCGGCCGCGCCGGGCCGGAGTGTCGGCCTTCGGGATCTCGGGCACCAACGCGCACGTGATCGTCGAGGAGTACGAGCAACTGCGGGTGGCGTTCCTCCTCCCGGGGGAGGGGGCGCAGCGGCCCGGCACGGGACGGGACCTGGCCGCCCGGTACCCGGTGTTCGCCGAGGCCTTCGAGCAGGCGTGCGCCCGGCTGGATCCGGAGCTGCGGGAGGCGACCGGCACCGAGCCGGTGCACCGCACGGACCTCGCCCAGGCGGCCCTGTTCGCCCACGAGGTGGCGCTGTTCCGCCTGTTGGAGTCCTGGGGGTACCGCCCGGACGCGCTGATCGGGCAGGGTACCGGGCAGATCGCGGCGGCGCACGTGGCGGGCGTGCTGTCGCTGCCCGACGCGGCGCGGCTGGTCACGGCCCGCGGGCGGCTGCTGCGCGAAGGGACGGCGGGCGACGCCGCGGAATCCGCTCTCGGCGGGTTCGCCGAGCTGGCCCGGAGCCTGACGTACCGTCCACCGGCCATCCCGGTCGTCGGCGCCCGCCCGGACGATCCGGACCACTGGGTGCGGCAGCTGTGCGAGACCGTCCGCCTCGCCGACCAGCTGGCCCTGGTCGGGGGCGCCACCCTGGTCGGACTGGGCCCGGGCGACCCGCCGGCCGAGCTGGCCGGGCGCGTCATCCCCACCACCGACCCCGAGCGGGCGGTGGCCCGGCTGCGGGGCACCCGTACCTTCCGGCGCCGGCGCTACTGGCTCGACCGCGCGGCCGAGCACCCGCTGGTCGAGTCGACCGTGGTGGTGCCCGGCACCGGCGAGGTGGTGTGCGTCGCCGACCTCAGCCCGGCCTGGCTGCTGGACCACGTCGTCGGCGGGACGGCGGTCGTACCCGCCACGGCGATCCTGGAACTGGTGCTGTACGCCGGGGAACGGGCCGGCTGCGGCAGCGTCGAGGAACTGGTCCTGCACACGCCGATCCGCCTGCCGGAGACCAGGCGGGCCGAGATCGTGGTGCGCCCGGAGTCCGACGGCGTGCGGCCGTTCGAGGTGCACGCGAACGGGGTCCGGTGCGCCAGCGGCCGGCTGGACGCCCGCTCCCGGCCCGCGCCGCCGGTGGAGACCGGCGAGTGGCCCCCGCCGGACGCCGAGGAGCTCGACGTCGAGCACGCCGACTACGGGCCGGCGTTCCGCGGGCTGAGCCGGCTGTGGCGCCGGGGCGACGAACTCTTCGGAGAGGTGCGCGGGGAGTTCCCCGACGCGGGGCGGTACGCGCTGCACCCCGCGCTGTTCGACGCGGCGTTGCACCCGGCCCGGCAGCTCGGCGGGGGCGTGCCGTTCGCCCTGCGCGGCGTGCACCTGCTGACGCGCGGCGCCACGGCGTTGCGCGTCCGCGTCCGGGGCGGGCGGATCGACCTCACCGACCGGACGGGCCGACCGGTGGCGCTCGTCGAATCGCTCACCGCGCGGGCGGCCGGAACCGGCCGGGGCGCCCTGTACCGCCCGCGGTGGCACCCGGTCCCGGGACCGCTGCGGGGCAAGGTCCTGGAGGTGCCGGCCGGGGACGCGCCCGGCGCCCTGGCGCTGGTGCTGCGGGAGTTGCAGGCCGACCACGACCACCTGACCGTCCTGGTGCGGCCGGGAGACCTCGCCGGAGCGGCGGTGGCCGGCCTGGTCCGGGTCGCGCAGGCCGAGCACCCCGGCCGGTTCATCCTGGCCGAACTCGGCGACGGCCGTACGGAGATCGTGCCCGAGCGCGCCGAGCTGGTCCCGGTGCCGGGCGGCCGCGCCTTCCGCTGGCGCGGGACCGTCCTGGTCACCGGCGGCGGCGCACTCGGCCGCGCGGTCGCCGACCACCTGCGGGAGAAGGGCGTGCGCGTCGTGGTCGCCAGCCGCACCGGCGAGACGCGGCTGGACGTGACCGACCGCGCGGCGCTGACCGCACTGGTCGACTCGATCGCGGACCTGCGGGCCGTCGTGCACACCGCCGGGGTGCTCGACGACGGGATTCTGGCCCGGATGACCCCGGAGCGCCTCGCGACGGTGTGGCGCCCCAAGGCCGAAGCGGCCTGGCACCTGCACGAGTCGACCGCGCACCGGGACCTGGACGCCTTCGTGCTGTTCTCCTCGGCGGCCGGGGTGCTCGGCCACGCCGGACAGGCCAACTACGCGGCGGCCAACAGCTACCTGGACGAACTCGCGCGCCACCGGCGGCGGTTGGGGCTGCCCGCGCTCTCGCTGGCCTGGGGCCCGTGGACGGTCGGGATGATGGCCGACCGGACGGCCGGCCCCGGCCTGCTGCCGCTCACCCCCGGGGAGGGGGTGGCACTGCTGGAGGCCGCGCTGGGCACCGACGAGCCGGTTCTGGTGCCGATCGCGTTCGACCGCGCGGCCCGGCCGAGGGCCCGGCGGACGTCGGAGCCGGCACCGCCGGCCGTACCAGGCGCACCGGCCGGACCGGCCGTACCGGTCGTACCTGGCGTTCCGACGCCGCCGGCCGACCTGCTGGAGCTGGTGTGCGCGGAGGTCGCCGCCGTGCTGAGCCACCCGGACGTGCACCCGGACACCCCGATGCTCGACCTCGGCTTCGATTCGCTGACCTCGATCGAGCTGCGCAACCGGCTGGAAGGCCGGGCCGGGCTGCGCCTGCCCGCCACGGTGGTGCTCGAATCCGCCACACCCAGGGCTCTGGCCGAGCAGCTGCGCCCGCCGCCGCCCCCGGGGTCGCTCGCCTTCCTCTACCGCAGGCTGTGCGAACGGGGCCGCCCCCGGGAGGCCATGCACCTGCTCGTCACCGCCTCGTGGGCGCTGCCGTCCGCGGCGACGCTCCCGTCCGCCGCCCCACGCCGCCTCGGCGACGGCGATGGAGACGGCGACGGCGAGGGCCCGGCGATCGTCTGCTTCCCCGCCTTCGCCTCACCCCCGGGCGAGTACGGCCCGCTGGCCCGCCACCTGCCGGGCCTGTGGGTGCTCCCGCACCCGGGATACGACGGCGGCCCCGTACCGGAGGACGTGGAAGCCCTCGTCCGGGCCCACGCCGCCTCGATCGGTCGGCTCGACCGGCCGGTGGTGCTGCTGGGCCGCTCCACCGGCGGCCTGGTCGCGCAGGCCGCCGCCGAACGGGTCGGCGCCGAGGCCGTGGTGCTGGTGGACACCCACCCCGTCCGCGACGAGGAATGGCTCACCGAACTGCCGGTCCGCAGCGCGATCGGCCTCGACGAGCCCGCCCTCGCGGCCATGGGCGCCTACACCCGCATCTTCCTGGACTGGCAGGCGGAGTCGACCGTACCGACCCTGCACCTGCGCGCCGGCGACGTGCCGGGCGACCACCACTCGGTCCTCGACGAGCACGTGGCCACCACGGCGGCGGCGATCCGCCGCTGGCTCTCCCGGACGGTGCCGCCCGGGCCGGGCCGCCCGTCGGCGTGAAGCCGCGGCGTTCCCGCGGGCGTCAGCGGGCGGCGGCGTGGGCGGCGGCGTGCGGCCGGGCGAGGTTGTCGGGGTGGAGGATCTCGCTGAGCTCCGCCTGGGTGAGCAGGCCGCGGCGGAGCACGAGGTCGTGGACGGGCGCGCCGGTGGTGAGGGCCTCCTGCGCGATGGCGGTGGCGTTCTCGTAGCCGATGTGCGGGTTGAGGGCGGTGACCAGGCCGATGGAGTGGCCGACCAGGTGGGCGAGGTGGTCGCGGTTGGCGGTGATGCCGACGACGCAGCGCTCCGCCAGGGTCCGGCAGCCGGCGCGCAGGTGGGTCAGGCTCTTCATGAGGCTGTGGGCGATCACCGGTTCGAAGGCGTTGAGCTGGAGCTGCCCGGCCTCGGCGGCGAACGTGACGGTGAGGTCGTTGCCGATGACCTCGAAGGCGATCTGGTTGACGACCTCGGGGACGACCGGGTTGACCTTGCCCGGCATGATGCTCGAACCCGCCTGGACCGCGGGCAGGTTGATCTCGCCGAGGCCGGTGCGCGGGCCCGAGGAGAGCAGCCGCAGGTCGTTGCAGGTCTTGGAGAGCTTGACCGCGATCCGCTTGAGCACGCCGGACAGCTGGACGAACGCGCCGGCGTCCTGGGTGGCCTCGACCAGGTCACCGGCGATCACGACGGGAATGCCGGTGATGGCGCCGAGGTGGGCGCAGGCCCTGGCCGCGTAGTCGGGGTGGGCGTTGAGCCCGGTGCCGATGGCGGTGCCGCCGAGGTTGATCTCCCGGATCAGCTCGCAGGCCTCGGCCAGCCGGCCGCGGTCCTCTTCCAGCATGACGGCGAAGGTGGCGAACTCCTGGCCGAGGGTCATCGGGACGGCGTCCTGGAGCTGGGTGCGGCCCATCTTGAGGACGTCCGCGAACTCCTCCGCCTTGGCCGCGAAGGCGTCCCGCAACTCGCCCATGGCGTCGTGCAGTTCGCGGGCGGCCAGGTGCAGGGCGATCTTGACGGCGGTCGGGTAGACGTCGTTGGTGCTCTGGCCGGCGTTGACGTCCTCCAGCGGGTGCAGGCTTCCGTACTCGCCCTTGGCGAGGCCGAGGAGCTCCAGCGCGCGGTTGGCGATGACCTCGTTCGCGTTCATGTTGGTGGAGGTGCCGGCGCCGCCCTGGATCACGTCGACGACGAACTGGTCGTGGAGCCGTCCGGTACGGATCTCCTCGCAGGCCGCCGTGATCGCCTCCGCCTTGTGGTCCGCGAGCAGGCCCAGGTCGCGGTTGGCCCGCGCGGACGCCTGCTTGACGCAGGCCAGTGCGGTCACCAGCTGCGGGTACACGGAGACCGGCGTGCCGGTGATCGGGAAGTTCTCCACCGCCCGGAGCGTGTGGATGCCGTAGTAGGCGGCGGACGGTACGTCCCGCTCGCCGAGCAGATCGTGTTCGGTACGCACCGCGGGCGTGCTGACGGTGCTCGGGGCAGGCTGCATGGGGTTCCGTTCGAGTGAGGGCCGGGCATGGAGGCGCGCGGCGGGATGCGGACCGCGGTGCGGCGCCAGGCGCAAGATTAGGCCGAATCGTCCGCAATCGGTTTGCCGATCCAGGCGCCCGTGGCCGCTTCGGCGGTGGATAATCGCGTCATGGACAGGATCGACAGGGATATCTTGCGCGAGCTCCAGAAGGACGGCCGGCTGACCATCCAGGAACTCGCCCAGCGGGTCGGCCTCACCTCCTCGCCCTGCATGCGACGGGTGCGGCAGCTGGAGCAGGACGGCGTGATCGAGGGGTACCGGGCGATCGTCAACCCGGCCGCGGTCGGCCGCGGCTTCGAGGTGCTGGTGTCGGTCGAGCGCGACACCCGGTCCGTCGCGGCCTTCGAGGCCGAACTGCTGACGATCCCGGAAGTCGTCGAGGCGTACCGCCTGATGGGCAGCCCCGCCTGCCTGCTGCGCGTCGCGGTGGCCGACCTCGCGGCCTACGAGAAGCTCTGGACCGAGCGGCTCACCACCCTCCCCGGAGCCACCGCCGTCAACTCACAGATCATCATGAAGCCGATCAAGCAGCCCAGCGGCCTCCCCGTCGACCGCTGACCGGCCGGCCCCCCTCGTCCCACCTGCTCCCGGACCGACGGGACGAGGGGGGCCGGATCCGATCCGGGCTCCGCTGCGACGCCCTGGTGATCGGCTCGGGAGCCGGAGGCAGCGCCGCGGCCCTGGAGCTCGCCGGCGCGGGCCGGGAGGTCCGCGTCCTGGAGGAGGGCCCGCTCGTCCCGCAGGCGCGGATCACCGGGGCGTCCCCGGCGGAGAACCTGCGCCTGCTCTACCGTCAGGGCGGTCTGCTGCCCATCCACGGCGCACCCACCATCCCGTTCGGGGAGGGGCGTTGCGTCGGGGGCACCACCGTGGTCAACGGCGGGCTGTTCTGGCGTCCTCCCGACCACCTGCTGGAGTGCTGGGCGTCCGCCGGCGTCGACGGCTTCCGGGCCCACCACCTCGCCCCCCCCACCTGGCCGGGGCGGAGCGGCGCCTCGGCGTCGTCGACCAGCCGCCCAGGCCGGGCAACCGCGGTTCGGCGAACCCGTCCGCGCCACCGAGGGCACGATCTTCACCGCGCAACTGCAGGAGTTCGCCGACCGGGGTGTGCGGGTGATGCCCGCGAACCTCACCCCGGGGTCACTCGCCGCGGCACTGGCCGCCCACCCCGCCGGGACGGTCGACCGGATGCTGGCCCAGCTGGACCGGATCGCGGTCTACACGACGCAGGTGAGCGTCCAGGGCGCCGCCCGGCTTCACGAACCTGCGGCTGTGCGACGCGAGCGTCCTGCCGGGCGCCACCGGCGTCAGCCCGCAGGAGACCATCATGGGCTTCTCCCACCTGATGACGGCCCGGTACCTGGAGCAGCTCACCAGCCATCGGCCCGGCGGTACCCGAGCGTCCGGTACGTAGGGTGGGGGCGACGGCGTCGGTGCGAACGTGTGGAGTAGCTGGTGAATTCGTCCCCTGTCGCCAGCGGGGCTCTTGGCGTTTCCGCGCGCGGGTCAGCGCGCGAGCCGCAGGTTGTGGCGGCGGTGTTGGTGCTTGTGCTCGGCTTCACGCCTGTGCCGGCGGCGGTGCTGGTGGATGTCGTGCGGGAGGCCGAGGGGCCGGAGATGCCGGCGCCCTCGGCCTCGCGGTGCTACTTCCGGTGCGTTACGGGGTGCGTTCGGGCTGGAGGGTCCAGCGGAGGTTGTCCTGGGGGATGGGGCAGTCCCAGATGTCGAGGCTGCTGCCCGGCGTGGTTGCCCAGCCGTGGAGTTCGATGCAGCGGCCGGTGTTGGGGTCGTTGTTGGTGATGGTGGCGTTGTTGACGATGCGGCCGTCCGGGCGGACGGTCCATTTCTGGGTGGGCTTGTCCGCGCAGTTGGCGAGCTGGACGAGGGTGCCGTTGGCGGTGGCCCCGCCGGCGATGGAGAGGCAGTAGGCGCCGGCCCGGATGGTGCCGTCCGTGCCGAGGTTGTAGCGCTGGTTGGGGGTGTTCCAGCAGCTGCCGATGGCGAGTTGGGCGCCGTCGCGGGGGCCGCCCCAGGCGTCCATGCACATCGAGGGGGCCAGGTTCGGGTGGATCGAGGTGCTGGCGTCGGCGTAGCCGATCACGTTGGGGGTGCCGAAGCCGTCGACCTTGCCCTTGGTGGCGGTGCTGCTCTGGCCGGGGTAGATGGTGATGGCGTTGGTGTTGTCGACGGTCCAGAGGTCGGGGTAGCCGTCCGCGTTGATGTCGCCGGCGCCGATGCGCGGGTAGTTGGCGGTGGTCAGGGCCACGCCGGTGTTGAGCTTGATGCCCGCGTCGGGCTTGGTGAGGGTGGTGTAGTCGACGGTGCCGTCCGCGTTCCAGCCGAGCGAGTAGGCGTAGACGTCGCCGGTGGTGCGGTTGCGGGCCCACAGGGTGGTCTGGTTGGTCTGGCCCGGGTTGTTCTTGTCGGTGCTGGTGGTGAGGCCGTTGGCCGCGCCGGGGTTGAGGAGTTCCAGGTCGGCCCAGCTGCCGGAGACGGTGGGGATCAGCGTCGCGCTGTCGAGGTCGTCGAACGTGCCGTTGGGCTGGAGGAGGTAGAGGCTGTTGTTCTCGAGGGTGAGGATGGATGTCTGGCTGGTGATGATCTTGTGGTTCGGGTCCTTCGGGTCGTTCGCGGTGGCCTCGCCTTCGGGGGTGCCGAACGCGAGTGCTTGGGAGACGTTGCTCCAGATCTTGGGGGTGTAGTCGGGGCAGGGCTTTCCGGTTCCGTAGGTGGTGCAGGTGGTTGGGCGGGTGAGTGAGATGGGTTTGAGGTTGTCGAAGCGGCCGGTGCCTGTGTTCGGGATCAGGTAGAGGGCTTCTCGCAGCTTCGAGGTCGTGTCCTTGGTGTAGTGGGCGAGGAGTTCGTCGACGGCCTGGCCCATGGCCAAGGTGCCGTGGTGGCTGATCTGGAAGTCGGCCCAGGAGGTACCGTCCGGAGCGGCTGCGGCGGGGGCGGCGAGGGAGGTCGACGGGTCGGTGGTGCCGCCGATGATGCGCAGGTCTCCGGTTTTGTCGGTGAGGACGATGTCGGGCTTCTGGTCGTTGTTCACGTCGCCGAACACGGGCTGGGTGCCGGGTTTCCAGGGGGCGTAGAAGTTGTAGATCGCGGCCTGGCTGTAGTTGCCGGCGTTGTCCATGGCCCAGGCGTAGATGGTGTTGGTGCCCCACTGGCGCGGTTGGTAGGTGTAGGGCTGGCCGGGCTTCAGGGTGGTCGGGTCGCACTTCCAGCCCACGACAGGGGTGGGGTTGGTGCTGACGCGGATGCAGGCGACGCCGGAGGCGTACAGGCCCGCGCCGGGGACGGGGTCGTCGGCGTTGATGGTGAAGGTGCCGGTGTCGCCGGCGTACTTGGCCGGGTTCGGGTTGGGGGTGCCGGACGGCGGGAAGTCGGTGGAGCTGATGCTGACGCGCGGGTTGGTCTTGTCGACGCGGAAGTAGCACCAGTCGCTCGACGGCGAGGTCAGGAGACCGTCCGCGGATCGGGCGAGCCAGCCGTACTGGTGGCCGTCGGTGAGCGAGCCGACCGGCAGGGTGTAGGGGTTGTTGTAACTGCCGCCCCAGCCGCCGACGTTGCTGCCCAGGTTGAAGTTGGGGTCGTTGTCGTCCCACATCTGGAAGCCGGTGTAGAGGGGCTGGCCGCTGGGTGAGTAGCTGCTCGCGGCGAGGTAGATGTTCTGGTTGCTGCCGACCCAGCCGGGGTTGTCCCAGGGGTGGGCGCCCTTGGTGTTGCACTCGGCCGTGGTGTTGCTGCTGGCGAAGCCGGGGGCGGGGACGGTGTGCGGGGACCAGATGGTGGGGGTGATGTCGTAGGTGGTGGTGACGCTGGGGTTGCTGGCGAGGTAGTGGCGGTACTCCTTCTTCCACTCGGAGTCACTGGGGGCGATGGCGATGGTCCAGGTGGCCCACTTGCCGGCCGCTGCCTGCTGCATGACGCTGCTGACGTCGACGGCGATCGGGCCGGTGCCGGTGATCTGCTGGCCGCCGACGTAGCCGCATCCGTTCATGACCTGGGTGCCGTCGAGGCCGCACGGCTGCTGGTTCCAGGTGGTGCTGCCGTCGATGCCGGTCGGGGCCCAGTAGACGCCGAGGTTGGTCGCGGTACCGGGGCTGGAGGCGCCGGAGACCTGGGCGTTGAGGGTGGAGGTGTAGAGCGTGGGCGGGACCTGCGCGCCGTCCGGTTTGGTGTAGATGGCCGGGTTGACGTTGAACTGGAAGTAGGCGCGCTGGCGGCCCTCCTGGCCGCAGTCCTGGCTCGGGTCGGAGCTGTGGTAGCCGCAGAAGCCGGTGGCCAGGTTGGTCTTGGTGTTCCAGTTCGTGGCGTCCTTGTGGTTCTCCTGGACCTCGACGGAGCTCTGGGTGTAGCTGGTGACGGCGGTGAGGGTGGGGTCCAGGTACCAGGGGCCGGTGCCCGAGCCTAGGGCCTTCGGGTCCGGGGTCAACTCGATGGCGTCGCTGGTAGCTCGGCTGGCGATCGCGGCGACGTTCGCGCCGTCGCCCGGCGCCTCGGCCGTCGACGGGATACCGCTCTGGCCGGCGGCGTCTTCAGCGGCCGGCGCGGCAACCAGCTTCGCCGCCTTGGGCGTTGTCCCGGTCGCCGGGGCGGGCTTCGAGGAGTCCCACTGCAGGGGGGAGGGGGAGCGGAAGCGCAGTGCGCCCTTGTCGTCCTTGACGCTGATGGCGCCCTTGTCGTCGGAGGCGACGCTCAGGCCCTGGGCGGTGACGGGGAAGCGCAGCGTCTTCAGGGCGGGGTTGGTGGCGGCTTCGGGGGTTCGTACGACGATCACGTCGCGCCAGCCGCCGACCGGGAGCGCCGTCACCTGGAGGTCGACGCCGGGCAGCACGTCCGCGTAGGTGGCGGTGGCGCCACTGAGGGCCGGCCTTGGCAGGGCGAAGGGGGCGCTGACGGCGAGCTTCTTGCCGTCCGCCGTGGTGACGGTGGCCATCGGGCCGGTGCCGCCGCCGGAGAGTGCCAGCGCGGTGCTCGCGACGGCGGGACTGACCGTCCCGTCCGGGTTCTGGCGCAGCGTCTGGTCGAGGTCGGCCCAGCCGCCGTCGCGCTTCAACCGGACGGGCAGGGCGTTGTCCGTCGTCGACATCGTGCCGTCCGGGTTCGCGACGGTCCTCGACGCCACATCGGTCATCGCGTCCACGACGACCGGCTTGCCCGTCGACTTGGCCTTCGCCGCCGCGTCCAGCATCGCCTGCTGCACAGGGGCGCGGGGCGGCGCCGGAGTGGACGGAACGATGGGAGTCGCCCCGCCGATCGGTCCGTGGGACGGTGCGGACGTGGGGCCGGCGGCGAGTGCGGTCGGCGCGGCGAGCAGGCCCAGACTCAGGGCGATGCTCGTTCCGATCGCGGCCGTTCGAGCGGCGCATATTCGAACAGGTCGTGTAGGTGATGCGTTCCTGGCTGTCCATTGGATGACGGACATGATCCTTCGGTGTCCCCTCCCCATCGGCGACCCACTGTACGAGGGTCACGTTCGGGTGGGAACGATGCTTTGTTTCCGGCGAGTTGGTCAAACCGATTGCCGACAGTGCACGGACATGTCCGAAAAGTTCCTGACTAATGGTCAAGAATTGATAAACATCGTGGCCGCGATAATCGAACAGCTGCGGCGTGTCCGAGGCCTCACCTATCGTCACAACGATGATGGCGCGTGCTGCGCCTGAGTGATGTCGCGACTGCAAAAAGTGAGGAGATTCACGGTGGGGGTTGGGCCTGCCCGCAAACGGGCTGGGTTACTGGTACGGGGTCGATGGCGATCGCCCGTGGTGGCGGCGGTGATCGCCATGGCGATGACCGGGGTGACGGTGCCGCCGGCTGTGGCGTGGACGTACCCCGAACCGGAGGAGAAGGTGTGGACTCCGCCGCACACTCCTCTGGGGGGATCGTCTGTTCCGGTCAAGGGACAGGATGCGCGGCCGGTGACGCCGCAGCCCGTCGCGAAGGCACCGGACTGGAAGCCGGAGGCGGTGGCGCCTCTGGTGACCGGCGCCGAGACGGTCGCGGTCGGAGCGGGCAGCGCCGAGGCCGCGGCTGCCAGCCGGGCGACGGGCGGAGCGTCGCCCGCCTCCAGCGGCCAGACGGGGACGAAGGCGGGCGCGCTGGCCGTCCGGGTCGCGCCCGGCACCGGCAAGGAGGAAAGCGCGCACACGGTCACGGTCGAGGTGACCGGGCAGGAGAAGGGCAAGGCCGCGGGGGTCGGCGGGCCGCTCATCGCCCTGACCGATGCCGAGGCGCCCGCGGCGGATGGCGGCCGAGGGGCAGTTGTCACCTTGGACCTGAAGTCGCTGGAGGCGGCGGGGTGGTCGGACCGGGCAGCCCTGGTCGCCCTGCCCTCCTGCGCGCTGACCACGCCGGAGAAGCCCGAGTGCCGTACCCAGACTCCGGTCTCGGCGAAGGTCGACGGGCGCGGCTCGGTCACCGCTGATGTGGTGCTGCCGCCCAGGACGGCGCCTCAGCAGGGGCAGAACGGTGCGGTGAAGGCTTCCTTCGCCGGGGCGCCGTCCGGTCGGGCGGTGGCCGCGGCTGACCAGGGTGGCTCTGGCAGCGGCTCGGTGGTCCTCTCGGCGGCGCCCTCGCCGTCCGGTGCCCTGGGCGACTATCGGGCGACGTCTCTCTCTTCGTCGTCGTCCTGGACCTCCGGGGCCAACACCGGTGGCTTCAGCTACGGTTACCCGATCTCGGTGCCGCCGTCGCTGGGTGGTGCGGCGCCCGCCGTGGCGCTGGGCTACAACTCGGCGGACGTGGACGGGAAGACGTCCGCGTCGAACGCGCAGCCGTCGTGGGTCGGTGACGGCTGGGGCTACGAGCCCGGCTTCATCGAGCGTTCCTACAAGTCCTGCGACAAGGACGGGATCACCGGCTCCGGCGACGAGTGCTGGGGCGGGCAGAACGCCAGCCTCTCGCTTTCCGGCCGCTCCGGTGCGATCGTGCGCGACGATGCCACCGGCACCTGGCACCTGGAGGGCGACGACGGGACGAAGGTCGAGCAGCTGACCGGATCGCCCAAGGGCGCGGGTGACATCGACTACAACGACCGCGAGTACTGGCGCATCACCACCCCGGACGGCATCCAGTACTACTTCGGCCTCAACCACCTGCCGGGCGGCGACGGCACGGACCCGGCCGCTAACTCCGTGTTCACCGTGCCGGTGTACTCGCCCAAGAACGGCGACCCGTGCTACGACGCGGGCAAGGGCAACGGCTCGTGGTGCCAGATGGCGTGGCGCTGGCAGCTCGACTACGTCGTGGATCCGCACGGCAACCTGACCACGTACAAGTACGCGGCCGAGGGCAACAAGTACCAGCGGGGCACCGTCCAGGGCAGTGGTACCGGTACTCTCACCGACTACCAGCGCGGCGGCTACCTCCAGGAGATCGGCTACGGCCAGCGCCTGACCGACCAGCTGGCGGCCAAGGGCGGCGCCAAGCCGGCGGCCAAGGTGGTCTTCTCCACCGCCGAGCGATGCCTGCCCGATGCCACGAACGACTGCTCCGAAGGCAAGCGGACCACCGCCAACGCCAACGCGTGGCCGGACACGCCGATCGACCAGATCTGCGCCGACAGCACTTGCACCGTCGGCTCGCCGACGTTCTTCACCACCAAGCGCCTGACCTCGATCAGCACACAGGTCCTGGTGAGCTCGGCCTACCGCACGGTCGACACCTGGAAGCTCAACCAGGAGCTGGCCGACCCCGGTGACGGCACGAAGCGCCTGCTGCAGCTCGATTCGATCCAGCGGGTGCCGAGCAACGGCCAGGCGGAGATGACGAATCTGCCGCCAGTGCAGTTCCAGTACAAGATGCGGGCCAACCGCGTCGACGGACTCGTCCCGGCCTCGCCGATGTTCATGCGCCCGCGCATCCAGGGCATCACCACCGAGATGGGCGGCCGCATCGACGTCATCTACACGGATCCCGAGTGTTCCCGGGTGAACAACCGCATGCCGGCCTCCGAGGACACCAACTCGATGGCCTGCATACCCGTCCACTGGTACCTGCCCGGGCAGTCCGGCAAGGATCCGGTCAGCGACTGGTTCGACAAGCCGCTGGTGAAGACCGTGGTTGAGCAGGACCTGGTCAGCACCCCCGCCGTCGCGAAGACCACCGAGTACAGCTACGGCGGCGGCGCGGCCTGGCACCGCAACGACGCCGAGTTCACCGACCCCAAGGTCCGCACCTGGGACCAGTTCCGCGGCTACCAGACCGTCACCGCCATCACCGGCAACGCCAACCCGGGAGAAGCCCCCAAGACTCAGACACGGGCCACGTACCTGCGCGGCATGGCCGGCGACTACCTCGCCGACGGCACCACTCTGCGCACCGTCCCCGACGTCGCGAGCCCGCTGGGTGGAACGGTCACCGACAGCGCGCAGTTGGCCGGCCGCATCATCGCCACCGAGACCTTCGACATGGCCGGCGGCAACGTCACCGGGATCTCCGGCTCCACTTTCGGCGGCCAGCAGATCTCCGCGACCCACGTACAGAGTGCGGGTGCGCCGAAGATCTACGCCTGGCAGCCGGACTCGCAGACCACGGCGATCGCCAAGGCGAAGCTGGCAGACGGCAGTTGGCGCACGACCACGACGGTGACGACCACCGAGCCGGGCAACGGCAACCGGGTGGTCAAGGTCGATGACCAGGGCGACGGTAGCGCCGCCACCCCCGAGATCTGCACCACCACCGCCTACGCGACCAGCGACAACCCTCAGGTACTGACCCTGGCTTCGGAGAAGACAGCCTTCCAGGGGTCCTGTTCTGGCAAGGCCACAGCCGCCAACACCCTGTCCAGCGGCCGCACTGTCTACGACGGCAAAGCCTTCGGGCAGGCCGGCACCACAGGTGACCCGACCAGCACCCAAGTCCTCGACCGCTTCGACCAGTCCGGTAACCCGGTGTACGCGCACACCGGCAGCGGGACCTTCGACGCCTACGGGCGCTCGCTGAGCACCGCGACCGCAGACGGTTCGACGTACGACCGCGGCGGCGCCCAGCTGAGCGCTCCCTCGGTCACCCCCGCCGTCACGACCGTCGCCCTCACTCCGGCCTCCGGCGAACTGCCTTCCCAGGTACGGACGACCGGCCCGATGGGCGCGGACTGGACCACGACCGTCACCCAGGACCCGGCCCGCGGCTCGGCCCTGACCAGCACAGACGCCAACGGCCGGGTCACCACCGCCCAATACGACGCCATGGGGCGACTCACCGCGCTCTGGGCGCCGGACCGCCCGACGACGGACAATCCGAGCCGGAGATTCACCTACGCCTTCAAGGGCTCCACCGGGCCTTCCAGCGCCAAGACCGAGACGCTCAACGACGACGGCGTCAGTTTCTCCACGAGCGTCGACATCTACGACGGCCTCGGCCGCCCCCGGCAGACCCAGCGCACCAGCGACGCCAAGCCCACCGGGCGCCTGATCACCGACACCGTGTACGACACCCACGGCTGGGTGATCAAGACCTCCGCCCCCTACTACGAGCAGACCTCCTTCCCGACCGAGGCGATCTTCGTCCCGGCGGCGGACGGGCAAGTGCCCGCCCAGACCTGGAACACCTATGACGGCAACGGGCGCGTGGTGCGCACGGAGTTCCGCTCCAACGGCAACCTCCAGTGGGCCACCACCACGGCCTACCCGGGCGCCGACCGCATCGACGTCACCCCGCCGAGCGGTGCTACAGCGACCTCGATGGTCACCGATGCCCGCGGCCGCACCACTGCCGCGTGGCAGTACAAGACGCCCACGCCGACCGGAAACCCGGCAGACGCGGACGTCACCGGCTACGCCTACACCCCTGCTGGCCTGAGCGCGTCCCGGACGGACAGCAGCGGCAACACGTGGTCCTACGGCTACGACCTGCGCGGGCGCCAGACCTCGGCGTCCGACCCGGACACCGGTACGACCAAGACGTTCTACGACACCCAGGGGCGCCTCGACCACACCGTCGATGCCAAGGGAACCACCCTCGCGTACACGTACGACTTGCTCAACCGCAAGACCGGCGTGTACAGCGGCAGCGTCGCGCCCGCCAACCAGCTGGCGTCCTGGACGTACGACACGCTCGCCAAGGGGCAGTTCACCTCCAGCAGCCGATATGTGGGCGGAGCCGGCGGCGCGGCCTACACCAAGGCCGTCACCGGCTACGACACCGCCTACCGCCCGCTCGGCAGCTCCACCACCATCCCGAGTGCTGAAGGCGCGTTGGCCGGCACGTACACCAACACCAACACGTACAGCCCGGTCATCGGCTCCTTGAAGAAGCTCGACATCCCGGCCGCCGGTGGCCTTTCGGCGGAAACCGTCAGCTACGGCCGCACCGATACAGGCCTGCTGACCGGGGCCTCCAGCCTCAAGAAGGCTGTCATCGCCAAGGTCGAGTACGACGCCCTTGCTCGCCCGGTCCGCACGACAGTCGGCGAATACGGCAGGCAGGTCGTGGCGACCCAGCAGTTCGACTGGGCGACCGGACGACTCATCAACAACTTCGTCGACCGGCAGAGCGGCACCGTCTCGGCCGACCAGACCAGCTACACCTACACCCCGGCCGGCCAGATCACTTCGGTGACGGACGTCCAGGACGCGTCGGCGACCGACACCCAGTGCTTCACCTACGACTACCTCAGCCGGCTCACCGGCGCCTGGACGGACACCGGCGGCACCCGGACGACCGCGGACTGGACGGACTCCTCCGGCCTCAAGCACGGCACCGGCAGCTCCACCACCGTCCCCGGTATCGGCACCTGCAACAACACCGCCGGCCCGGCGACGGTCAACCCTGGCGGACGTACTGTCGGCGGCCCGGCCCCGTACTGGAACACCTACAGCTACGACGCCACGGGCAACCGCACCGGCCTTGTCCAGCACGACACCACCGGCAACAGCCTCAACGACACCACCGTCACCCAGACCTTCGGAGGTGCCAAGACCACCAATTCCCCGACCACCGCCCCGAACACCGGCGGTGGCACCGGAGGTCCGCACGCCCTCCTCACGTCCACAACGGCCGGTCCGACCGGCACCAAGGCCGTCAGCTACCAGTACGACGCCAAGGGCAACACCACCGCCATCACCGACACCGGCGGTACCACCACCCTGACCTGGAACGGCGAGGACAAGCTCGACACCCTCACCAAGACCGATCAGGCCGGCGCCACCCGCTACCTCTACGACGCGGACGGCAACCAACTCATCCGCCGCAACCCCGGCAAGACCACGCTCAAGCTGCCCACCGACGAGCTCACCCTCGACACGGCCAGCGGATCGATGAACAACGTCCGTTCCCTCGCCGCCCCCGGCGGCCTGACCTACACCCGCGTCACCGCCGCCATCGGCGGCGGCACCGTCCTGATCCAGGCCGCAGACCCGCACGGCACCAACGGCCTCCAGATCGGCACCGATCCGGCGATGACCGTCACCCGCCGGGCCACCGACCCCTTCGGAAACCCCCGCGGCACCCAGCCCGTCGCCAACCAGTGGGCCGGCACCAAGGGCTACGTGGGCGGGACCAGAGACGACACCACCGGACTCACCAACCTCGGCGCCCGCCAGTACGACCCCATCCACGGCCGCTTCATCAACCCCGACCCGATCCTCGATCCCGCCGACCCCCAGCAGTGGAACGGCTACGCCTACAGCGACAACGACCCAATCAACCGCAGTGACCCCAGCGGCCTGTGGTCCATCAACGGGATCCGGATATTCCCCACGCTGCCCACGCCCAAACAGGTAGCGAGCGATATGGGGAAGGCATTCGTCGGCGCGTTCGATAAGGCTGTCGGCTGGCTTGCCAGCATCAGCCCTTACGCGGCGACGCACAACCTCATCGCGAGCACGAACGACCAGGTCAGCCGCCAGACGGGCATCGGCCCGATCTTCCCGGGGGTCCACCACGTAGAGCCAAGCGAACACCCGGCCGCCGACTTCTTCGGCATTTCTCACAGTGACCCGGCCTACAGGTTCGGAGAGATCCTCGAGACCGTCGCCGAGACGGCCGGAGACGGCGTCGGCGGCATAAAGGCCGCTGTCAAGGGTGCCAAGCTTGCGAAGAAATTCGTAACGAAATCCGGCGGGATCAAGAACGCGCTCAAGAGTATCTTCAAGCCGTGCAGCTTCACCCCTGACACCCCGGTCCTGATGGCGGACGGCACCAGCAAGCCCATCGGCGAAATCCAGACCGGCGACAAGGTCAAGTCAGACGACCCGCAGCGCCCCGCAGGCGGAGACGGTACTGCAAAGGCGGTCCTGGCCACCTTCGTCAACGACGACGACAACCTCGTCGACCTGACCGTCAAGACCCAAGGAGCCACCGAACAGACAGTTCACACAACGTCCAACCACCCCTTCTGGGACGACACCACCAAGCGGTGGACCCTGGCCGGGAACCTCACCCCGGGGCACACCCTCAAAACCGCATCCAGCGAACCCGCCGAGGTAACGGCTGTGCGCCCAGTGGCGGGCCACGCCTGGATGCACAACCTGACCGTCGCAGACCTCCACACGTACTATGTGCTGGCGGGGATCTCGCCAGTCCTCGTCCATAATTGTGGCGGCTCTGCCGATGACCGGGCTGGCCTTGATTTCACAGACAGTGGTCGGCAGCAGGTCTACGACGCTAACGAGGCGAAGAACGGCGGGGTTCTCAAGTGTGATTACTGCGGCAGGACTGTAGAGCGCAGGGCATCGCGAGGACCAGATGGAAAGGCAATCAAGGGTCTTCCGGATGACGCACAGATCGACCATGAGATACCAAAGGCGCAAGGCGGATGCGGAGCCGCCCATAATGGATGCGTGGCCTGTAGGCGATGCAATAGGGACAAGTCAGCTAAAACGGTTGAAGAGTGGGACGACGAACTCAGAGAGTTCCTGGAGGATTAGGCGTGAGCGAGTCGAATAGGCGACCGACCTCTGCGAGCGGCGCCAAGCTCTTCAAGGTGGCATTTGACCTCGAAGAGGAGCGCCCGAACTGGCCGCCGGTCTCGGTCGAGCGGCTCTGGGGGGAGAAGACGGAGGTCAAGCTTGAGATCCGCGTAGTGAATGCGCCGTTCTTTGTGCGTGGAATCTCGTTTGGCGACCTCATTCAAGTGCGCCCGGACAATGAGCGTCGCGAGCTCGTTTTTGAGAGTTTCACGGCGGAGTCGGGGCATTCGACAGTCCGGATTATTCTTCTCCGGGGTGCCGAAAGGGAAGTCATCGAGTCCAAGCTTTGCGGCGCTGGTTGTAGCTGGGAATCGGCGCATTCCTTTGGGAATCTCTTGGCCGTCGATATCCCGGCAACAGTCGAGTACGGCGAGCTTAGAGAATGGCTTAGGGCTCAAGTGAGGGCCGGGGCAATCGAGATTCAGGAGAGTGCGATCTCCTCGATCCACCAGCAGCAACTGCCAAAGTTTCCTTAGACTCGTATGATTTCTGCGGCGCTGAGTCAGAAATTTTGAACCCAGAAGCCCCGCCGGAGATAGCTCCGGTGGGGCTTCTGGGGTTTGTTGGGCGGTCTGACGGCAGTAGTTGACGGCAACGTCAGCGGACGGGTGCTGCACAAATCGGCGGGTCGTGGCTGTCGTCGGGGTCGGTGGCGGCTGGACTCCACTAGCGCCACCGCGTCCCGCTTGAACTCCCCCGAGTGCCTTGCAGTACCCATGAGGACATCCTCTCCACGGACCCGAAGGTCCGCTTCTCAGTAGTGTCCACATCTCGGGGTAAAGCCCACCCCTCGACTACGCCCTGGACGGCGCCCACCGCCTGGTCGGCCTGGCCGACCAGGCGTCCCCGGGACCTGATCGTGCTGCAGAAGAACCGCGAGGGTCTGCCGGAGGCGGCCCGCTCGCTGGTCTTCGACGACTTCATCCACGTGGTCGACACCAGCGCGTGGAGAGCTGGGTGTCAAAGGGGGCCGAAGGTTCAAATCCTGTCGTCCCGATTGTGAAGTCGGTTGTGAGAGACGGTACTTGGGAAACCGAGTGTCGAGTCTTTCTGTTGCCCGGTCAGCTGGTGGTCGCAATGGTGGTCTCCGGGCCACATCGGCCAGGCCGCTGTGGGTTCTTCTGTTCGGGTCTGCTGGTGTGCGGCCAGTTGCCGGTGCGGGCGCGGGTGGTGAAGCTGGCGGTGAGGTGGCGCAGGTCGTGTAGGGCGATGTGGGGGACGCCGGCCTTGTCGCAGAGCAGGTGGAAGCGGTCGAGGACGCTTTCGGGGTGCAGGGGTCGTCCGTAGCCGTCTGCGGGGGTGATCTGGCCGGTCGGGGTCGAGGCCGTAGCGGGTAGTGATGGCGTACCTCTGGTCTCGGCCTGGCACGTTGCCGGGCGCCATCACTACTGATCACATCGAGGGCGGGGCATGGTTCCTGGAGCACGCGAGGACGCGGCCGTAGAGGGTCGAAGAACTCGTCAGCTGTGCCGAAGACCCACCGCCAGGGTCAGTTCAAGGACCCGGTGTGGCGATGCGAGATCCGGAAACAGCTCCCGCAGCTGCGACATCCGGTACCGGACTGTCTGGGGATGGACGAACAACTCCGCCGCCACCTCGTCCCGCCTGCCCTGGTGCAGCAGCCACGCCCGCAACGTCTCCTCCAGCCGCCGTGCGGTCGTGACCGGCAAGGTCCGCAACGGTGCGAGGGCTCGGGCACGCAGGTCTGCGAACGCGTCCGCGTCGGCACTCAGTACCAGCTCGGGCAGGTGGTCCTCGGTGTCGCGAATATCGGCGGAGAGGGAGCGTGCGCGTACGGCCCGTGCGTACGAGGCGGACGCACGAGTCCATGGCCGGGCCGGGCCGACCACGGCGTCGCGGTCGGTCAGCTGCCGCAAGAGGTGTGATCGGTCGGCGTCGGGGACGAGCAGCACACCGGTGGCGTCCGGCAGATCGTCGAGGACGAGAGTGCCCGGGTCGAGCGCCCGGTAGACAGGCCGGGCCTGGGCGGCGGGCAGCAGGGCCGCGGTCAGCGAAACCGGGGGCTGCCACCCGGCCCGCTGAGCAGAGGCCAGCAACACGTCCGGACTCGCGCCGGCGAGGAGGTCGCGGGCCAGGTGTTCCAGGTGGCGCTCGCGAGCCCTGCCCCGGGCGGCCAGTTCGTCGGCATGGCCTGCGGCGCTCGCGGCGGAGAGCTCGTCGATGTAGGCGAAGGTCAGCTCGGCGAACTTGGCGACCTCGGCGGCGGGCAGACCTGCGGGTACGGCACCCGCTGCCAGGCATCGCCAGGCCACGCGGGCGCCGACGCGGTAGGCGCTGAGCAGGGCGTCCATCGAACGGCCGTCGCGCACCTCGCCGCGGCCCAGTTCGTAGGCTGCGTCACCGCCGTCGCCACCCGTGGCGTTCCCGCTCGCGAGGTCCAGGTAGTGCCCCAGGGCGGTATGGACGGCTCGGCGGATGGTGCCGCCCATGCGGCCCGAAAGGGCGTTCGCATAGGGAGGGACCTCGTCGATGATCGCCTGGACGACCTCGTCGGCGGTGGCCGGCAGCGCGGCCCGAAGCGCGGTGACCGTCTCGTCGTCCAGGACCAGCTCGCTGGCCCTCCGGATTGCATGGCTCACGTTTTTTGTTCCCTGTGAACAATTCAGCCGGCAAGATTTACATCCTACGGTCAGGACTTTACGCCCTGAGGCGCACAAGCTGGAGTCATGACGAGTGCAGCCCTCCGCAGCAGGGCTTGGAAACTGCTGGAGATGGTCACGACGCCGCTGCTGCCGTCGGACTACCTTGACCTGGTCAGCCCGCTGCGTGCGGGCGCTGACCTGCGTGGGCGCATCGAGGCCGTGCACCCCGAGACGGGTGACGCCGCGACCGTCGTGATCAGGCCGGGACGGGGCTGGCGCGGCCACACGGCCGGTCAGTACGTGCGGATCGGAGTCGACGTCGACGGAGTGCGCCTGTGGCGTGCCTACTCCATCACCTCACCGACGAACCGCCGGGACGGCCGCATCACGATCACCGTGAAGGCGATCCCGGACGGCAAGGTCAGCAACCATCTGGTCCGCAGGGCGACACCGGGCACGCTGGTCCAGCTCGACCAGGCGACCGGTGACTTCGTGCTGCCGCGTGCCAGGCCCGCCAAGGTGCTGTACCTGACGGCCGGCAGCGGCATCACGCCCGTGATGGGCATGCTGCGCGACACCGGGCTCGATGACGTCGTCATGGTCCACTGTGCGCCGCAGCCGCGTGACGTGATCTTCCGCAATGACCTGCACGACCTGGTCGCAGACCAGAAGCTGCGGCTCGTCGAGGTGCACACCGACACCGACGGCAGGCTCGACATCGCCCGTCTCGACGGCCTCGTGCCCGACTGGGCCGAGCGCGAGACCTGGGCGTGCGGGCCCGCGGGCCTGCTCGACGCCGCAGCGGAGCACTGGGCCGAGCACGGCGTCCCGGAGCGCCTGCACACCGAACGCTTCCGCCCCCGCATCGTCGTCGGCGGCGGCGACGGCGGCGGCGAGGTCACGTTCAGTACCACCGGCAAGACCGTCGACGCGGACGGCGCCACGCCGCTGCTGGACGTCGGCGAGGAGGCCGGCGTGCTCATGCCGTCCGGGTGCCGCATGGGCATCTGCTTCGGCTGCGTCACGCCGCTCACGGCGGGCGCCGTCCGCGACCTGCGCACCGGCGAGATCACCGAGGCCGAGCCGGGCGTCCTCATCCAGACCTGTGTGTCCGCCGCAGCGGGCCCCTGCGACATCGAACGGTAGAAGCACCTTGACCGCCATCGACCCCACCGCCCATCTGACCGCGGAGCAGATCGAGGAACTCGGCCGCGAGCTGGACGCGATCCGCGACGAGGTGATCGCCGGCCGCGGCGAGAAGGACGCCGCCTACATCCGCAAGGTCATCTCGGCGCAGCGCAAGCTCGAGCTGGCCAGCAGGGGCGTGCTGCTGTTCTCGATCTTCCCGCCCGCGTGGCTGCTCGGCACCGCCGGCCTGTCCGTGGCGAAGATCATGGACAACATGGAGATCGGCCACAACGTCCTGCACGGCCAGTGGGACTGGATGCGGGACCCGAAGATCCACTCCACCACCTGGGAGTGGGATCACGTCTCGCCGTCCGATCAGTGGAAGCACTCGCACAACGAGCTGCACCACACGTACACCAACGTGATCGGCAAGGACAACGACCTCGGCTATGGCATCATGCGCGTCGACGAGGACCAGAAGTGGCACCCGTTCCACCTCGGCCAGCCGCTGTGGAACTTCATCAACGCCTGCTTCTTCGAGTACGGCATCGCCGCGTACGACCTGGAGCTCGGCAAGAACCTGAGCAAACGCCGCCGCAAGGACCCGGAGTTCCGTGCGCGGGCCAGGGCCGTGGGCCGCAAGATCCGCAAGCAGGTGCTCAAGGACTACGTGATCCACCCGCTGCTGTCGGGCCCGTCGTTCCTCACCACGCTCGCCGCCACGTTCACCGCGAACCTGGTCCGCAACCTCTGGACCCACTCGGTCATCATGTGCGGACACTTCCCCGAGGGCGTACAGGTCTTCGAGCGCCGGTCGGTCGAGGGCGAGACTCGCGGCCAGTGGTACCTGCGCCAGATGATGGGCTCGGCGAACATCAGCGGCAGCAGGGCCATGCACTTCATGACCGGCAACCTGTCGCACCAGATCGAGCACCACCTGTTCCCGGACCTGCCGAGCAACCGGTACGCCGAGGTCGCGGTGAAGGTGCGCGCGCTGTTCGAGAAGTACGAGCTGGAGTACGTCACCGGGCCGCTGCCCAGGCAGGTGTTCTCCGCGTGGCGCAAGGTCTTCCGGCTCTCGCTGCCGAACAAGAAGCCCGCGGCCACGACGCCGGGCGGCAAGAAGGAGCCCGTCGCGGCCTGAGCCCCGGGGCTCGGGTGACTCAGCTGCCCCAGGAGTCGTGCTGCAGCCCCTGCGCCGCACTCCACCACCAGTGCTGCACGGTACCGCTCCCGTCGGCCCGTGGTACGGAAGGGGAAACCCCGCCGGTGATCGGCCGGGTTCCCCTTCCCGTCGTAGCCGGCCGGGTCAGCGCTGGAGGGTGAGCAGGCCCGGGCGCCAGGGGAGCTGGTCGTAGGGGCCGGTCGCGGTGGGGGACTTGCCCTGGTAGAGGAGTCGCAGGTTGCAGGGGTCGACGGTCATGGTCTGGTCGGGGTTGTC
>NZ_JBMVFA010000033.1:0-97256 GCF_049543595.1 Kitasatospora sp. NPDC094028
GGTTACATTCCGAACCCGGAAGCTAAGCCTCACAGCGCCGATGGTACTGCAGGGGGGACCCTGTGGGAGAGTAGGACGCCGCCGAACAATCATTCAGAAAAGGCCCGCCCGGGTTATCCGGGCGGGCCTTTTCGCGTTTACCGCCGGAAGGGACAGCCCAAACCCCACCGGAACGCGCGTGTGACGCAGGTCACGGCGGATGCAGAACCCGAACGCCGGATCGGGCGTCTGGCTGGTGTGAGATCACGGAGGAAGGCACTGGACGAGCTGGACGAGGAACGCCTCGTCCGGCTGGTGGCCAGGGGCGACCGCGGGGCGTTCGACGAGTTGTACCGGCGCACGTCGCCGTGGCTGGCGGTGCGGTTGCGCCGTCGCTGCGCGGACGAGCAGATCGTCGCCGAGGTCATGCAGGAGACGTATCTGGCGGTGTGGCGCGCGGCCGGCGCGTTCGCCGGGAGCGCGGTGGGCGGGACGGCAGTCGGGTGGCTGTGGACGATCGCGGCGCGCCGCCTCGTCGACGCGTTCCGGCGCCGCGCCCACCACGCCGAACCGCCGGTCGCCGCCGCCGAGCGGGCTGTGGTGCCCGCGGCGGAGGACGAGGCACTGGCCGGGACGGTCGGCGGCGAGGTCGGTGACGCCCTGCGGCGACTGGCGCCGGAGCTCCGCGATGTCCTGCAGGCGACGGTGCTCGACGGGCTGTCCGTCCGGGAGACCGCCGTTCTGCTCAGACTGCCCGAGGGCACGGTCAAGACCCGCGCCCGCCGGGCCCGGATCGCGATGCGGGAGGCGCTGGCATGAGTGGGAAACACCCGTCGAAGGAACTGATCGACGACTACGCACGGGGTGAGGCGACGATCGCCGCCGACACGGTCTGGGCCCTGGAGGCCCACCTGGAGACGTGCGCGCCGTGCCGGAGCCGGCTGGCTGCCTCCGTGACCGCCGGGGCGCCCGACGTCGTCGCGCTCCTCGGCACCGTCCGGGCCGGTCTGGAACCGGAGTTGGCGGCGGCGGCCGGCGCGGCCGCGGGCCGGCGCCGCCCGCGGCGGTTCTCGGTCTGGCTGATGCCGGTCGTCGCCCCGTGGTTCGCGATGACCGTCGCCGTCACCCTGACGGCGTTGCTGTTGGACGCGCTCGCGTCCCCGCGGTTCTTCGGCGGGGCGTCGCCCGTGTCGCTGGTCGCGCCCCTGCTGCCGCTGTGCGGTGTCGCCGCGGCGTGGTCGCGGCGCCTGGATCCGGCGCACGAACTGACGGCCTCGACCGCCCGGACTGGCCTGCCCCTGCTCCTGCGGCGCACGACGGCGGTCCTCGTGGTGGTCCTGCCCGGGCTCCTGCTGGGCGGTTTGCTGACCGGCAGTACGGCGGCGGCCCAGTGGCTGCTGCCCTCCCTGGCCTTCACCTCCACCGCGCTGGCGCTGGGCGGCGTGGTCGGCGTGACCCGGGCCGCCGCCGGACTGGCGGCCGGGTGGGCCGCCGCCGTGGTGGTGCCCGCGTGGGCCACCGGCCGGGTGCCGCTCGTCCGACAGTTCGTCCTGCAGCCGGATCGGCTGCCCCTGTGGGCTCTGCTCCTCGCGCTCGGCATCGGCGCCGTGTTCGCCCGCCGGAACGCGTACGCGACGCGGTGAGGCACCGGAGCGCCCGCGACACCGTGAACGACCGTCAACCACCGTCAACCCCCGGAAGGGATGACCGCATGACGCCTATGACGAGCGTGGCCGACACCGCGCCGAAGACCTATGCCTGGGAGATCCGTGCCGACGATCTGAGAGTGCGCGTCGGACGGAAGAAGCTGGCCGTCGACGGTCTCGACCTCTCCCTGGGCATCGGCGCCCACGGCCTCCTGGGTCCCAACGGAGCCGGGAAGACCAGCCTGATCCGGGCTCTGGCCACCGTCCTGCGACCCGCCGGGGGCGGGCTGGAGCTGCTCGGCACCGCCGTGGGCGGGACGGCCGACCTGCGGGCCCTGCGCCGGCGGATCGGCTACCTGCCGCAGGACTTCGGCTACTACCGGCGCTTCACGGTGCGGGAGTTCGTCGAGTACATGGCCTGGCTGAAGGAGGTGCCGAAGGCGCAGGTCCCCGGGGCCGTCCAGCGGGCCGTGGAACGGGTCGGCCTGGCGGACCGCGCCGACCACCGGATGAGGACGCTGTCCGGCGGCATGGTGCGGCGGGCCGGCATCGCCCAGGCCATCGTCAACGATCCCGCGCTGCTGCTGCTGGACGAGCCGACGGCCGGCCTGGATCCGGCGCAGCGCCTGCGGTTCCGTGAGCTGTTGCAGGACCTGGGCCGCGACACCTGTGTCGTCGTCTCCACCCACCTGGTCGAGGACGTCGCGGCCGCCTGCTCCGACGTGGTGCTGTTCGCGGACGGACGGCTCGTCTTCCAGGGCACGCCGGAGCAGCTGGCCGCCGCGGGCGGCCCCGAGCACCCGGGCGACAGCCCGCTGGAGCGCGGCTACTCGGCCCTGCTCAGCGACTCCGGGCAGCGGGGAGGCACCTGGTGACCGGGCGTGTCCTGCGCACCGAGCTGACGCGCTCGGTCGCCCCGTGGGCCGGCGTCGTGGTCCTGGCCGGCAGCCTGGCGATCCTCTGCCCGATCGATGCGGTCTGGTGGCGGGGCAACGCGGGCTGGACGGCCCAGTGGACCACGATGGCGATGTGGACCCGGTACCTGCTGGCGCTCTGGTGGCCGCTCGTGGTGGGAATGGGGGCGGTGTACGGGCTGCGCGACGCCCGGTCGCGGACGACCGAACTGCTGATGACCACGCCACTGCCCGCCTGGCGCCGTGCGGCCCTGCCGATCGGTGCGATGGCGCTCGCGTTGGCGTCGGGCTTCGGCCTCCTGGTCCTCGTGGGCGGAGTCCAGGTGGCTCTCGGCCGGACCACCTACGCGCCCCTCGGTTGGCTGCCGATCTCCCTCGTGGCGGCGCTGGCCCTCGTCGCGGGGGCGGTGTTCGGCATGGGCGTCGCGCGGACCCTGCCCTCCGTGCTCACCCCGCCGGCCCTGGTGGTGCTCTTCCTCCTGCTGACGGACCTCCTCGGGCAGCAGAACAGTGACGGGGCAGTGCCGTCGAGCGTCGCGCCGAACCGGCTCGCCCTGCTGTCCCCGGCGACCGCGGAGCCGCGGCAGATGCTGCTGACCCTCGCTGGTTCCGTGCACGTCGGTCAGGCGCTCTGGCTGCTCGGCCTGCTCGCCACCGGCTCCGCACTGCTGTCGGCCGTGACCCGCCGGGCCCGGCTGCTCGCGGTGATCCCTGCGGTGGCCGGCGCGGCCCTGGCCCTGCTGGTCCTCCCGTCCACTGCGCGCGACACGTACGTCGTCGACAAGGCCGCTGCCGCCCCGGTCTGCGACGGACCGGTGTGTGTGACGCAGGCGAACCGCGCACGCCTGCCCGAGCTCGCGCTGCGTAGCAAAGAGGCGCTGCGCGTGCTGCACGACGTCCTGGGCGACCAGGCACCGAACGCGGTGCGGGAGGACACCACGCTGCGCGCGCTCGGCGACGAACGCGAGCTCTCCGGCGAGGTGGTGCTGGTCGACTTCGACGACCGGCCGTTCGCCGATGCGACAGGGGAGGAACTGACTCGCGCGCTCATCGGCCAGGGTCTGGCACCGAGCTGCAGCGGGAACAACGACCGGGAGGGTGGGGGGCGCCGCGACGTCGCCGTCCAGAGCGTCGCCGTGAGCTGGGCCCTCCATGATTCCCGGTTCCAACCGCTGGAGGAGAAGGGCAGCGACGCGTACGCGCTCAAGGTCTGGGCGGACGCCGACATCGCCTGGCAGCGGCTGACGGCGCTGTCACCGGCCGAGCAGCGCTCGCGGATCGCCGGACTGCACGCTGCCGCCCTCTCCTGCTCGGGGTTCGCCCAGCTGCCGGTGCTGGCGGGGGAGGCCTCGCGATGAGATGGCTGATCCTGTACGCCCGTTCACGTCAGGTGCCCACCTCCGCCGCCGCGATCACGCTCGTCGCGCTGGCGCTGTGGGCCTGCACCCGGGGCGGGGCGGGCCCGGTGGGCCTGGGCATGGTGGTCCTGATCCTCACGGCGAACGTGGCGGCCGGGTCCGTCGGACTCGGCGGGCCGGACGTCGTGCTGGAGCGGACGGCGGCGATCCGCTGGGTGCCGCGCCGGGCGGCGCACGTGCTGCTGATCGGCGTGTCCGCGTGCGCGGCGCTGCCGGCCTTCCGGGCGGTGGGAGTCGGCCTCGCCCCGGTGGAGGTCGTCGTCCGGGACAGCGCGGGCCTGGCAGGTCTGGCCGCGCTCGGTGCAGCGCTGTGCGGGGCGCAGTTCGCCTGGACCCTCCCGGCCGGCTGGCTCGCGTTCACCCTCTTTGTCCCGGTTCCGGGCGGCACCGCGGGAGAGGTGCTCGGCTGGACGGTCCTCCCGCCCGGCACGGCGGTCTCCACCGGGACGGCATGGGCCCTGCTGGCGACCGGCACCCTGGCGTACGCCTTGGCGGGGCCGAGGCGTTGACGGACCCGGCCCTCCGCCGGGCGCGGCCCGCAGTGTGTCAGTGCACGCTGCCGGCCGCGCCCGTGGCGGGCATCAGTACGGGCTCGGGCGGTTCTCCTCGGCCCAGTGCCGCTCGGCCTCGCTCAGCGGCGGGGGCGGGGTGAGGCCGTCGATCATCCAGAGGTCCCGCGGCGTCTCGTCGACGTGGAACTCGCAGTACAGGCCGCGGTCCGTGGTGTGCGGTGCGAGGAGCGCGGCGAGCGCTTCCCTGGTCCGCCGGCGCAGGTCCGGGTCCTCGCTGTGCCGGGCGAGGTGCTCGACGACGATGCGGACGGCGTCCGGCGCCGGCTCGCCGCCGATGTGGAAGGACTCCGGGTCGACGTCGTGGAAGAGCACCACGGCGTAGAACTTCGGCAGCCCGAAGCGGGCGTAGAACTCCGTGATGTCGGTGGCGAGTTGCTTCTTCTGCGGCGCGGTGTAGGTGCCGGGCGAGTGGTAGACGTGCCAGAGCGGCATGGTTCTCCTCGATGCGGTGACGTGCCGGCGGGTTCAGCGGCGGACGGAGACGGCGAGGCCTTCCACCGGCCCGGACAGCGCGGCCTTGACCGCGCGGGTCGCGTCGTCGACGAGGATCTCGCTCTGCCCGCGCTCGACGCCGTCCAGGACGATGCGGGCGACGTCGGCGACGGCGGTCTTCTCGACCGGGATGGCCGCGACCATGTCGGTGTCGGCGAAGCCCAGGTGCACGCCGACGACCTGGGTGCCCTGGGCGGCGAGTTCGAGGCGCAGCGAGTTCGTCAGCGACCACAGGGCGGCCTTGGAAGCGCCGTACGCGCCGGCGCCCGCGCCCCAGGACAGCAGGGAGTGCAGGTCGACGAGTGCGCCGCCGCCGCGGGCGGCGAGCGCCGGCGCGAACGCGCGGGCGATCCGCAGCGGGCCGAAGACGTTGGTCTCGAAGGTGTCCCGGACCAGGGCGAGGTCGGTGGTGAGCAGCGGTGCCGGGTGGAGGACGCCGGCGTTGTTGAAGACGAGGTCGACGTCCGGTGCCCGCTCGGCCAGGGCGGCGACGGAGGCGTCGTCGGTGACGTCGAGGGGGAGCACCTCGACCCGCCGGTCCGGGTGCGGAACGGGGTCGAGGCCGGGGTTGCGGGCGGTGGCGTAGACCTTCGTCGCGCCGCGCCGGAGCAGTTCCTCCACGAGTGCCCGGCCGATGCCGCGGCGGCCTCCGGTGACCAGCGCGACAGAGCCTTCGATCACGGTCATGTGCGTTCTCCTCGCTCGTAGGATGGCTTTAGATTATTACCATCATCTAAATGGGATGCGGAAGTAGGATTCTCAGGAGCTTCCGCACAGGACGTCCGGGGGCTCAGGACGAAGAAGGGACCGCCGACCATGCCCCGAGTGTCACGAGCCGAGGCCCAGCGGCACCGGCAGCAGGTGATCGAGCAGACCTCCCGGCTGATCCGGGAGAAGGGCGCCGACCAGGTCAGCGTGCCCCAGGCGATGGCCGCCGCCGGGCTCACCCACGGCGGCTTCTACCGGCACTTCAGCTCGAAGGACGACCTGATCGTCCAGGCCCTCCAGGCCGCCTTCACCGAGCGCCGCGAGGCCCTGGACGAGCTCGCCGGGGCGGCACCCGACGACGGGCCGGCCGGGGCCGGCCGGGCCGAGTTCCTGCGGCGCTACCTCTCCGACGTCCACCGCGACCACCCCGAGGGCGGCTGCGCCGCGGCCGCCCTGGCCGCCGACGCCATCCGCGCCGAGCCCGGCACCCCGATCCGCGCCGCCTTCACGGCGGGCCTGCACGACCTCGTGGACGGCTACGGGCAGTTCGGCGGCGACGAGGACGACCGCGGCACCGCCCTCGCCGAACTCTCCACGCTCGTCGGCGCCATCCTGCTCGCGCGCGCCAGCGACGACCCGGCCCTCTCCCGCGAGATCCTCGCCGCCGCCCGCCGGCACCTGGACTGACAGCCGGACCGGTTCACGGGATTGTGGACGGTCGCGGGCGGGCGGACGGTGCTGCCGGCGCTCCCCAGCCTGGGTGGGCGAGGGGTGGGTGCCCGGGCCAAACCACCGGCCACGCCGGGCCGGTGGGTCGAGCGCACGCGAAACTGCTGGTATGACTGGGGGATGCAGGAAGAGACGGCACGCTCCGCGATCGACACGTTCATCTCCGCGTTCAACGCCTCGGACGACGGCTATGTGACGGCCCTGCTCTCCCAGGCCCTGACCTCGGACGTGGTCTTCTGGGGGCCGTTGGGTCGCAGTGAGGGAATCGAGGCGGTCGAGCGGTTCGTGCTCGACATCCGGCGCCACCCGGCGGGGACCGGCACGATGGTGCGCTGCTCGGCGGTGGACATGCCGGACGAATGGGCCCGGTACCAGTGGGTGTTCACCACGCCCGATGGAGGCCCCCGCCTGGCGGGAACGGACGTCGTCCATCTGCGACGGAGCCTCATCGACCAGGTCATCGTCTTCGCGGGGGAGATCGAGCCGCTCGCCTCCTGAGCCGTCCCTCCGCCGCCGTCCTTCCGCCGCCGTCCTTCCGCCGCTGTCCTGCCCGGTCGGGTCGGGCGGCGCGGAACGTCAACTGGGGCGCGGGTAGGTCTCCGTGACCTTGCCGTCGAGGGTCGCCGCCAGGTGGGCGCCGCCGTGGTCGTCGCCGACGTAGACGGTCACGGTCGCCTCGGTCTCGCCCCAGGCCTTGGAGTTCTGCACGGTGATGTGGTGGGTGGTCGGGTGCGGGATGCCGAGGCCGGTGTCCGCCTGCTGCAGGAGCGCGGGGAGCGCGTCCCAGTTGACGTTGCGCAGGTCCACCGCCTTGTCGCCGGCGGTCACCTGGCCTCCGCCGCGGGGGGAGGGGACGGTCTTGCCGCCCCGGTAGTCGAAGGAGTCGTAGAGGTTGTGGTTCGCGGCGGTCGGGGCCGTGGCGAACCCGGAGTCCTCGGAGAGGGTGAAGCTGAGGACGGTGAAGCCGCCCAGTTTCGGGCTCATGGCCTGGATGACGTCGCGGGCGCCGCTCGGGGTCAGCAGGCCCGGGTAGGCGGGTGGTGCGGAGGTGCCACCGCCGTCGGACGCGAAGTGCTGGGCGGTGAAGGCGATCGTGAGCATCAGCGCGGCGGGCACCAGGTAGTAGCTCGTCCGCAGCGCCGCGCGCCAGGCGCCGGCCCGGGAGGTCCGGGGGGCCGGGGTGGGCGCGTCCGGGAGCGGCTGGGGCGGTTCGGTCCGGACCGTGGGGTGCGGGCGGTCGTCCTGCCGCAGGGTCGGCGCCGGGCCGGCCGTGGCGGCGGGCGCGGGCGGGGAGAGCCGTACGGTGTGCGCCGCGGCGGCCTCGGCGTGGGCGAGCAGCGCGTCGAGGTGCGGGGCGTCGGGTCGGGCCGCGGTGTCGCGGACGAGGACGGCGGTGAGCGCCGGCGCGAGCGGCCCGGACCGTACCGGCGGCGGCACCGGGTCGTCGAGGACGGCGGCGAGCGTGGCGAGGCTGGTGCCGCGCCGCAGCGGGTGGTGGCCCTCCACCGCGACGTAGAGCATCATCGCCAGCGACCACAGGTCGGAGGCCGGGTTGCCCTCCTCGCCGCGGACGCGTTCGGGCGCGATGTACTCGGGCGAGCCGATCAGCGAACCGGTGGTGGTCAGGCTGGGCGCCCCGGCCAGGCCGGCGATGCCGAAGTCCGTGAGCACGGGGGTGCCGTCCGGCCGCAGCAGGACGTTGCCGGGCTTGACGTCGCGGTGGTGGATCCCGGCCGCGTGGGCGGCGGTCAGGGCCGACAGCACGCCGCGGCCGAGCCGGGCCGCCTCCGGCGGGGACATCGGGCCGCGGGCGAGCCGGTCGTGCAGGGAGCCGCCGGTCACCAGCTCCATCACCAGCCAGGGGTGCGGGAGTTCGGGCAGGTCCACGATGTGGTGGATGGTCGCCACGTTGGGGTGGTTGAGCCGGGCCAGCGAACGGGCCTCGCGCAGCACCCGCTCGCGCACGACGCGCGCCGCCCGGGGGTCGCCGTCGAGCAGGGCCGGGTCGGGCGGGCGCACCTCCTTCAGCGCGACCTCGCGGTGCAGCATGGTGTCGCGGGCGCGCCACACCAGCCCCATGCCTCCGCCGCCGAGCCGCTCCAGCAGTTCGAAGCGTCCGTCGACGAGTTGTGTTCCCGGCCCCCCTGAAGTCATGACGGTCATCGTAGGGGGTGATCATCGGTCGCCGTCCGGCCCGTCCCCGGGGGCTGGCGATGCACCAGGCGTGGTTCAAGGCCGTCACCCTCCAGGTGGCGCTGTGGGCCCGCCCGTACGCCGGGGCCGCCTGGTAGCCGGGCGGTCCGGAAAAGCGGGCGGTGGCCCGGGGCGGAGTGTTCCGCGCCGGGCCACCGTTGTGCGTCGGGCCACTGGTGCGGGTGGGACTGTTGATGCCATTTCCGTGATCTCTTCGTGGATCCGATCATTCGAAGACGATCTTTGGTTTCCGGCGGATCTTGGCGCGGGCCGGATCGGGCCGCCCCGGCCGGCGGACGGCGTACGGATGTCCTGAAATCGGCCCTGTCGGCCGCGGCCCGGCACCCCGGAAGGATGGGTACCGGCCGGCCGGACGGCTCCCGTCCTCGCAGGCCACCGGGCGTGTCGCCGTGGTCGGCGGGCGGCCCCTCGTCACCCTCCGGTACATCCCAGTTCAAATTTCGAGCACGCGTTTCACACATCCCCCTCTTTGGGTCGCTTCGATGCTCTACATTGATTTTCGCCCCGCACGGTCGGACGCGGGGCGGGAATGACGATCTAGGTTCGGCGCTGCGGACGTGCAGGATCCGCGGCGGTTTTCCGCACGCCCTGGGAATGCGGCAGGACATTCGCGTCCGTCGATGCCCGGGTGGGGTTTCACGCAGCACGGCGAGGGCCTGTTTTGGCATGCGCGGGGGCCGGGACCTCACCGGAGGAGGGAACAGCGCGGTACGGGAGTCGGTGCCTCCCGAGGGGAGGAACAGTGCGGGAGGCGCGGGCCTCCCGGGGGGAGGAATCGTGTGGAGCGAGCACGTCGAACCCACTGACGACCTGGACGGGGCAGTCGAACAGGGGGAGGGGGAATTAGTCCGCCCGGTTCCACCGGCGCGCAGGCGCCGGGTGAACGGGAAGTACAGCCGGCCCGAGATCGACTGGGAGCAGCAGTACCGCCGTACGGTGATCGTCAGCGACACCGTGGCCACCGCCTTCGTGGTGGCGGCGATCGGCGGATTCTTCGGGGTCCGGGACGCGGCCAACTGGCACGAGAAGTGGGGCATCCTCGCCTTCGGCACCGAACTGCTGGTGCTGGGAGCGCTGGCGACCACCCGGTCCTGGGCGCCGGCCGTGCTCGGCCAGGGCGCCGAGGAGTTCCGCCGGCTCGGACGCTCGTTGTTCACGGCGGCCGTCGTCCTGTCGCTCGGCGGGATCGCCCTGAGTTCGCACAACATCAAGCTCTGGATCTTCGTCGCGATCCCGGCGATCACGCTCGTCACGATGACCGAGCGGTACCTGCTGCGGCTCTGGCTGCACCGGCAGCGCAACGAGGGGCGGTGCCTGCGCCCGGTGCTCGCCGCCGGGAGCCCGGCCACCGTGCGCGACCTGATCACCCGCACCCGCAAGTTCCCGCACCTCGGCTGGCGGGTGGAGGCGGTGTGCACGCCGTACGACCTCGGCCTGGGCGGTGACCGGCTGGACGGCGTGCCGGTCGTCGGGCGGCTGGCGGACGTCGCCAACCACGTCCGCCGTGACGGCTACCGGGTCGTCGCGGTCACCCCGGACCCGCACTGGTCGCCGGACCGGCTGCAGCGGCTGGCCTGGAACCTGGAGGGCGGCGAGGCCGAGATGGTCGTCGCCCCCGTGCTGATGGAGGTGGCCGGCCCGCGGCTGCACGTCGACGCGGTGCTGGGGATCCCGATGCTGCGGGTCAGCATGCCGACCTTCACCGGCGGCCCGCGGGCGGTCAAGGCCGTCGTCGACCGGCTGGGCGCGGTGGTCCTGCTGATCCTGTTCGCGCCGCTGATGCTGCTCATCGGGCTGCTCGTGCGGACGGACAGCCGGGGCGGGGCGTTCTACCGGCAGCAGCGGGTGGGCAAGGACGGCCGCGAGTTCACCCTGCTCAAGTTCCGCACCATGGTGGTCGGGGCCGACCGGGCCCGCGCCGAGCTGGCCGACCGCAACGAGGGCGCCGGCCTGCTGTTCAAGCTCCGCCGGGACCCGCGGGTGACCAGGGTGGGCGGGGTGCTGCGCCGGTACTCGCTCGACGAACTGCCGCAGCTGTTCAACGTGGTGGCCGGCTCGATGTCGCTCGTCGGGCCCCGGCCCCCGCTGCCCGAGGAGTCCGCCGCGTACGGCCCGGACATCCGGCGGCGGCTGCTCGTCAAACCCGGGCTCACCGGCCTGTGGCAGATCAGCGGGCGCAGCGACCTGCCGTGGGAGGAGGCGGTCCGGCTGGACCTGCGGTACGTGGAGGACTGGTCGCTGGCCCTGGACGCGGTGATCTTGTGGAAGACGCTGCGGGCGGTGCTGCAGGGGCAGGGGGCCTACTGATGCGGGGCCAACTGATGCGGGAGGAGCGTCGCCCGATCGGCGCGCGGACGGCCGGCCACAAGGGCCTGCCCGAGGGGAGGAACGGGTCATGAGGGTCAGCGTCCTGGGGCTCGGCTACGTGGGCTGCGTGTCGGCCGCGTGCCTGGCCAGCCTGGGCCACGAGGTCATCGGGGTGGACGTCAACCAGGTGAAGGTCGACCTGGTCAACGAGGGCAGGGCCCCGGTGGTCGAGGAGCGGATCGGCGAGCTCACCGCCGAGGTCGTCCGGGCCGGGCGGCTGCGCGCCACCGCCGACGTCCGCGAGGCGGTCACGGCCAGCGAGGTGTCGCTGGTCTGCGTGGGCACGCCGTCCGAGCCCAACGGCAGCCTGTGCACCACCTACCTGGAGCGGGTCACCGAGCAGATCGGTGCCGCGGCGGCCGAGAAGGGGGGCCGGCACACCGTCGTCTTCCGCAGCACCATGCTGCCGGGCACCTGCCTCGACCTGCTGGTGCCGATCCTGGAGAAGCACCTCGGCGGCACCGCCGGGGTGGACGTCGGGGTCGCGGTCAACCCGGAGTTCCTGCGCGAGGGCACCAGCGTGCGGGACTTCTTCGACCCGCCGAAGACCGTCATCGGCGAGCTGGACGTGGCGAGCGGCGACGTGGTCGCGGAACTGTACGCCACCCTGCCCGGCGAGGTGTTCCGGGTGCCCGTCCCGGTGGCCGAGGCGATCAAGTACGCGGACAACGCGTTCCACGGCCTCAAGATCGGCTTCGCGAACGAGCTGGGCGCGGTCTGCCAGGCCCTCGGGGTGGACTCGCACCGGGTGATGGACGTGTTCCTGGCCGACCGCAAGCTGAACATCAGCCCCGCCTACCTGCGGCCCGGCTTCGCCTTCGGCGGCTCCTGCCTGCCCAAGGACCTGCGCAGCCTGGTCCACGCGGCGCGGCGGGCCGACGTCTCGGTGCCGATCCTCTCCCACGTGCTGCCCTCCAACTCCGACCACCTGCAGCGCGCGGTGGAACTGGTCGAGCGCACCGGCAGGCGCCGGGTGGGCATGTTCGGCCTCTCCTTCAAGCCCGGCACCGACGACCTGCGCGAGAGCCCGCTCGTCGAGCTGGCCGAGCGGCTCTTCGGCAAGGGCTACGACCTGCGGATCTACGACCCCAACGTGAACCTCTCGCGGCTGCTCGGCGCGAACCGCGAGTACATCGAGAACCGGCTGCCGCACCTCGCGCAGCTGCTCGCGCCGTCCGTCGACGAGGTGCTCCGGCACGCCGAGGTGTGCGTGATCGGCACCCGGGACCCGGCCGTGCTGTCCGCGCTGCCGCCCGGCGGCGGCCCGGAGATCGTCGACCTCGTCCGCCTTCCCGACGCCGAGGCGCGCCGGGCCGAACCGGGGTACACGGGCCTTGCTTGGTGACGCGTCGTTCGACGAGACGGCCGGTCGCGACGGCCACGGCCGTCGCGCGCTGGTCCTGGTGGAGAACCTGTCGGTGCCGTTCGACCGGCGGGTGTGGCAGGAGTGCACGACGCTGCGCGACGCGGGCTGGACGGTGGACGTCATCTGCCCGCGCGGGAGCAGGCGGGACACCGAGCCCGAGGCGGTGGTCGACGGGGTGCGGATCCACCGCTACCCGCTGCGGGCGGCCACCGGCGGCCCGGCCGGCTACCTGCGCGAGTACGGCACGGCGCTGTGGCACACGGCCCGGCTGGCCCGCAGGGTCGGCCCGGTCGACGTCGTCCACGCCTGCAACCCGCCCGACCTGCTGTTCCTGCCCGCCCTGTGGCTGAAGCGGCGCGGCGCGCGCTTCGTGTTCGACCAGCACGACCTGGTGCCGGAGCTGTACCTCTCCCGGTTCGACCGCGGCGCGGACCTGCTGTACCGCGGCGTGCGCGCGCTGGAGCGGCTCACCTACCGGGCCGCGGACATCGTGCTCGCCACGAACGAGAGCTACCGGGACACCGCGCTGCGCCGCGGCGGCCTGCGGCCCGAGGACGTCTTCGTGGTCCGCAGCGCGCCCGACACCGACCGCTTCCGGCCGGTGCCGCCGGAGCCGGGGCTCAAGCGCGGCAAGCCCCATCTGCTGTGCTACCTCGGCGTGATGGGCCCGCAGGACGGCGTCGACTACGCCCTGCGCGCGCTCGCGAAACTGCGCGACGAACGCGGACGGACCGACTGGCACGCCGTGTTCGTCGGCGGCGGCGACACCTTCGACGCGATGGTGGAGCTGTCCCGGCGGCTCGGGCTCTCCGAGCAGGTGCAGTTCACCGGCCGGGTGCCGGACGCCGACCTGGTGCGCTACCTGTCCACCGCCGACGTGTGCCTCTCCCCGGACCCGCGCAATCCGCTCAACGACGTGTCCACCATGAACAAGGTCCTGGAGTACATGGTGATGGGCCGGCCGATCGTCTCCTTCGACCTCAAGGAGGCGCGGGTCTCCGCCGGGGACGCCGCCGTCTACGCGCCCGCCAACGACGAGGCCGAATTCGCCCGGCTCGTCGAGGAGTTGATGGACGACCCGGAGAAGCGGGCCTGGATGGGCAAGCTCGGCCAGGAACGGATCAACGGGCCGCTCGCCTGGCGCGACTCCCAGCGGTCGCTGCTCGCCGCCTACGCCGCCGCGGTCGCCGGCCGCGCCCCGGTGTCGGCGCGCGGCCGGGGCCGGGCCGGGAGAAGGCCGCGCCGTTGAGCGACGACACGATACGCCTGGTCACGATCGGCCGGATCCTGCGCGGGCGCTGGCGGCTGCTCGCCGTCCTCGCCCTGGTGGGCGCGCTCGTCGGCTACGGCACCTCCCTGCTGTTCCCGCCGAGTTACACGACCACGGCGTCGGTCCTGCTGCCCGGGGTGTGGCAGGAGCGCGAGCTGCTGACCCAGGCGGAGATCGCGACCAGCTCGGTGGTGGTCGACCGGGCGGCCGCCACCCTCGGCTGGGGCGGGGGCGCCGAGCTGCGGGACAAGGTGAGCGCCACCGCCGCGGACGGCAACATCATCAAGATCTCCGGGACGGCCGACACCCCGGAGCGCGCCCAGCAACTCGCCGACCAGGTCGCCAGGCAGTTCGTCACCTTCGCCGCGCGGCTGTCCGGCGACGGCACGGACCCGGGGGCGGCGCAGCCCGAGCAGCTGCGGCAGATGGTGGTGCAGGCCAGCCGCCGCATCACCGACCTGGCCGACGCGACCGGCCCGGGGCAGACCGTGGAGAGCGTGCAGACCCGCACCGAGCTCGCGAAGCTGCGCACCGCGCTCCAGGACGCCGTCAAGAAGCTGGACCAGGCGGACCCGGCCACCGCCAACAAGGCCAACATGGTCGTCATGGGCCCGGCCGCCCGGCCGTCCGGCGAGGCCCCGCCGACGCGGACGCAGCTCGTCGTCGGCGGGGCGGTGCTGGCCCTCCTGCTCGCGGTCGTCGGCCACCTCACCGCCGCCCGGACGAGCCGCCGGCCGCGCACCGAACCGGAACTCGCGGCGGCGCTGGGCTCGGCCGTGCTGGGCAGCGTCGACGTGCCCGGCGGACGCGCCGCGCAGCGCCCGCGGGGCCGCGGCCCGGGAGCCCTGGCGCGCCGGCTGCTGGGCCTCGACGTCCGGTGGGACCTGCCGGTGCCGCACGCCTCCGGCGACGAGGCCGGCCGGCAGCTCCGCTACCGGCGGGTCTGCGCCCGGCTGCGGGACGGGCTGCCGTCCGCCCGGCGGCTGCTGGTGGTCGTCCCGGAGGGCGACGGGACGGCCCGGCTGGCCGCCGAGCAGCTCGTGGCCGAGGCCGGGGGCGATCTGCTGCGGCGCGTGGTGGAGGTCCCGGTGGACCGGCCGCTGGTGCCGGACGGCGAGGGCGAGTCCGGCGCCGTGGTCGTGCTCAGCGCGGGCAGCTGGACGGCGCCGGAGCTCGCCGGCCTCGCCGGGGCGTGCGCGGACGCGAAGCACGAGCTCGTCGGCGTCGTCGTGGCCGGCACCGTCCGGGCGGCCCGTCCGGCCCGGTCCGCCGGGCGGACGCCGGACGCCGCCGATCCGGTGCCCGCGGCCGGTGCCGAGGCGAGGAGAGGTACGGGGTGACGACGCGTACGACCGCGGAGCCGTCGACCGCCCCGCCGCTGCTGGACCTGCACGCGCTGGTCGTCGCGGTGCGCCGGCGCCGGCGCCTGTGGTGCGCCCTGGCGCTGCTCGGGCTGCTGCTCGGCGCGGCCGTGACGGTCCTGAGCCCGCCGCCGCCGACCGCGGTGACCAAGGTGCTGGTCGCGCACCAGGCGGACCAGCCGAACGACCCCGGAACGCTGATCCGCACCGACGTCGCCCTGCTGCAGACCACCGGAATCGCCGGCCAGGCCCTCAAGTCCCTCGGCTCCGCGACGAAGCTGGAGGACCTGCTGAAGGACTACACGGGGACCGGCCTGACCAACAACCTGCTGCAGATCACCGCGAGCGGGCACAGCGACACCGAAGCCGTGGCCCGGGCCAAGGCGCTGGCCGAGGCCTTCGTCGCCGACCACGTGCGGCGGCTCCAGGAGGCCGCGGACGCCGAGGCCAAGGCCCTGACCGACCAGCGCGACCGGCTGAAGGAGGAACTCGCCCAGGTCAACCAGGCGGTCGGGGACGAATCCCAGCAGAGCGGCCCGAAGACCTCGGCGAACCTGGAGTCGCTGATCGCCCGCCGGGCCGAACTCACCTCCCGGATCACCGACTTCAGCCAGCGCGCCGCGGAGGCGAAGGTTGGCACGCCCCGGCTCGCCGCCGGCACCCAGATCGTCGACGCCCCGCGGCTGGAACGGCAGTCCCTGGCCAAGGGCGCCGCCACCAACGGCGGGATCGGGCTCGTCCTCGGTCTCGTCCTCGGGATCGCGCTGGCCGCGGTCGGCGCGGTGGTGGCGGACCGCCCGGTGCTGCGCCGGGAGGTCGCGGCGAACCTCGGCGCCTCGGTGATCGCGGAGCTGCCGCACCGCCCGGCCGGACGGTGGCAGCGCGAACGGACCCGGGCGGCCCGGACCGGGCTCACCACGACCCTGGCCCGCGCCGTGCGGGACTCGGACGAGCCCGTGTCGCTGCTGGAACTGGGCAGCGCGCGCAACGCGGCCGCGATCGCCCTGGACCTCGCCGCGGCACTGGAGCCGCGGGGGCCGGTGGTCCTCGTCGACGGCCTGCCCGGTGCGCGGCTCACCGACCGCCGCCGCACGGCGGACGGCCCGACCGTGGTCGACGGCGCGGACGCCGAGACCGTACCGGAGGACCGGCGCCGGCTCGGCGTGGGCTCGGTGGCGCCCGGCACGGCGTGGACGGACCTGCGCCACCTCGGCACCCGGACGGTGCTCGTCGTGCGGGCCGGGCACGGCAGCGCCGCCTGGCTGCACACCGTGGCGCGCCAACTCGCGGAGCAGCGCATCGCCGTGATCGGCGTGGTGCTGATCGACCCCGATCCGCGGGACCGCACCGACGGCACACTCTGGGACGGACCGCACACCGCGCCGCGGGGGCGCGGCGAGCGGCCGGCCCGGCAGAACGGGGCCGTGCGGCGGACCCGACGACTGACGACCCGGACCGCAACGGTCCCGGACAGCGACCAGGAGGCGAGGTAGCACATGTGCGGCATCGCGGGCACGTACCGATGGCCGGACGGCAAGGCCGTGACCGACCTGCTCACGGACACCCTCGCCCACCGGGGCCCGGACGGGTCGGGCCGGTACGGCCACGCCCTCGCCGACGGCGAGGTGCATCTGGGCCACCGCCGGCTGTCCATCATCGACCTGTCGGAGACCGGCGCCCAGCCGATGGTCTCGGACGGCCTCGTCCTGACGTACAACGGCGAGCTCTACAACGCGCCCGAGCTGCGCGCCGAACTGGCCGCCGCCGGGGTGCGCTTCCGCGGCACCTCCGACACCGAGGTGCTGCTGGAGGCCTGGCGGCGCTGGGGCACCGACTGCCTGCCCCGGCTGCGCGGCATGTTCGCGTTCGGGGTCTTCGACGAGCGGACCGGCGAGCTGGTGCTCGCCCGCGACCAGCTCGGCATCAAGCCGCTCTTCCTGGTCCGGCGCGGCGAGGGCCTGGTGTTCGCCTCCGAGCTGAAGGCGCTGGCCGCCGCCACCGGCGGGTCGCTGCAGGTGGACCACGCGGCGCTGGTGGCCTCGCTGCTCTACTACTGGGTGCCGGACTCCCGCTGCGCGTACCGGGAGGCGGAGAAGCTGCCGCCGGGCAGCTGGCTGCGGTGCCGGCCGGACGGGCGGGTGGACCGCGGCCGGTTCTGGAACCTGCGGGACGTCGCCGCCGAGGGCCGGGAGCGGGCCCGGGCCGGCGAACGGCCGGACCTCGCCGCGATCGTCGAGGAGTCGACCAGGCGTCACCTGCTCTCCGACGTCCCGGTGGCGACCTTCCTCTCCGGCGGGCTGGACTCCAGCTACCTGACCGCGCTGGCGGCCCGCGACCACCCGGGGATCTCCGCCTACACGATCGGGTTCCGCGCCGAGGACGCCAGGTTCGAGGCGATGCCCGACGACCTGCGCTACGCCCGCAGGGTGGCCGGGCAGTTCGGCGTCGACCTGCACGAGATCGAGATCGCCCCGGACGTGCTCGACCTGCTGCCGCGGATGACGTACCACCTGGACGAGCCGATCGGCGACCCGGCCGCGATCAACACCTTCCTGATCTGCTCGGCCGCCCGGGAGGCCGGGGTCAAGGTGATGCTCTCCGGGATGGGCGCCGACGAGCTGTTCGCCGGCTACCGCAAGCACCTGGCCAACCAGCTCGCGCTGCGCTACCAGCGCGTCCCGCGGCCGCTGCGGCGCGGCCTGTCCGCGGCCGTGGACCGGCTGCCCGTCGCCACCTCCCGCCGCGGGCTGCGGTCGGTGCGGTTCGCCAAGCGCTTCCTCTCCTTCGCCGAACTGCCGGAGGAGACGGCGTTCCGGCGCAGCTACACCATGTACGACCGGCAGGAGCTGCTCGGCCTGGTCGACCCGGACCTGGCCGGGACGGTCGACGACGTGCTGACCGAGCACCGGGACGTCTACCAGGACAACGACCTCGACGACTTCGTCAACCGGATGTGCCTGGGCGACGCCCGGATGTTCCTGCCGGGCCTCAACCTCGCCTACACGGACCGCTCCAGCATGGCCGCCTCGACCGAGGTGCGGGTGCCGTACGTGGACGTCGAGGTGGTCCGGGCCGCGTTCGCGGTGCCGGGCGAGCGCAAGATCGTCGGACGGCAGGGCAAGGCCGTCCTCAAGGAGGCGGCCACCTCCGTCCTGCCCCGGGAGATCGTGTACCGGCCCAAGGGCCTGTTCAGCGCTCCGCTGCGGGCCTGGATGAGCCGGGACCTGGCACCGCTGGTGCGCGAGGTGGTCAACGACGGCGAACTCGTCCGCTCCGGTTTCCTGCGCCGCGACGCGCTGGCCCGGCTGGTCGCCGAGGACGCCGCCGGGCAGCAGGACTACTCCAAGCACCTGTGGCACGTGCTGACCCTGGAGTACTGGTACCGCGGCGCCACCGCGTAGAAGCAACGGTCTGAGGAGCGAGGGGACTTCCGGTGAAACAGGTTGTGCAGAACTACAAGAGCGGCGAGCTGTCGGTGCTGGACGTGCCGGTGCCGGGGTGCAAGCCGGGCGGGGTGCTGGTGCGCACCGTCTACTCGCTGATCTCCACCGGCACCGAGATGATGAAGGTGTCCGAGGCCGGGATGTCGATGGTCGGCAAGGCCCGCTCCCGCCCGGACCAGGTGGCCAAGGTGATGCAGAGCGTCGCCGTCAACGGGCTGCCCGCCACCTACCGCAAGGTGATGGGCAAGCTCGACTCGTACACGCCGCTGGGCTACTCGCTGTGCGGGGTGGTCGAGCAGGTCGGCGCCGGGATCGACGACGTGAAGGTCGGCGACCTGGTCGCCTGCGCGGGCAACGAGCACGCGCTGCACGCCGAGCTGAACTGGGTGCCCGGGAACCTCTACACCCCGGTGCCGGACGGCCTCGCGCCGCAGCACGCCTCCTTCGGCACCGTCGGGTCGATCGCCCTGCAGGGCGTGCGCCAGGGCGAGCCGCAGCTCGGCGAGGTGGCGCTGGTCATCGGCCTCGGGCTGATCGGCCAGCTGGTGGCGCAGCTGCTGACCGCCGCCGGGGTGCGGGTGATCGGGGCCGACCCCGACCCGGCGCGCTGCGAACTGGCCGAGCGCCTGGGCGCGGCGGCCTGCGGCGACCCCGGCTCGGCGGCCGTGGAGAACGCCGTCCTGGAGCTGACCGGCGGCCACGGCGTGGACCAGGTGTACCTGGCGGCCGGCGGCGGCAGCAACCAGCCCGTGGAGCTGGCCGCCCACCTGGCCCGGGACCGGGGCCGGGTCGTCGACATCGGCAAGTGCCGCCTGGACCTGCCGTGGAACGCGTACTACGAGAAGGAGTTGGACGTCCGGTTCTCCCGCTCGTACGGCCCCGGGCGCTACGACCCGGAGTACGAGCTGGAGGGGCGCGACTACCCGATCGGCTACGTGCGCTGGACGGAGCGCCGCAACCTGGCCTGCTTCCTGGACCTGATGGCCCGCGGCCGGGTCGACGTCGGCCCGCTGGTCTCCCACGTCGCGGACTTCGAGGACGCCGTGGAGACCTACCGGCGTCTGAAGGACGGCGAGTTGAAGGCCGTCACGGCGCTGTTCCGCTACCCGGCGGCCGAGGGGCGGCCGCAGGCCCCGGAGGTGACGGTGCCCGAGGTGCGGCGCGCCGCCACCGCCGCCCCGGCCCGCACCACCCCGGCCCGCACCGCGCCGGCACGACCGGCCGGGGCGCCGGTGCGGCTGGCGTTCGTCGGCGCGGGCAACTACGCGACCTCGATGCTGCTGCCGCACCTCGCCGGGCGCGAGGGCGTCGAGCTGTCCACGGTGGTCACCACCACGGCGCTCTCGGCGGCCAACGCCCAGCGCAAGTTCGGCTTCGCCCGGGCGACCACGGACCTGGACGCCGTCCTCGGGGACCGGTCGATCGACGCGGTGTTCGTGGTCACCCGGCACAGCTCGCACGCCGAGCTGACCCGTCGGGCGCTGCTCGCGGGCAAGACGGTCTTCGTCGAGAAGCCGCTCGCCCTGACCGGGGACGAACTCGCCGCCGTGCTCGCCGCGGTGGAGGAGTCCGGCAACGACCGGCTCCAGGTGGGCTTCAACCGCCGGTTCGCGCCGCTGCTGCGCCAGGCGAAGGCCCACCTCGGCGCCCGCACCGGCCCGGCGAGCCTGCGCTACCTGGTCAACGCCGGACGGCTCCAGCACGGCAGCTGGTACCTCCAGCAGGGCACCGAGGGCTCGCGGTTCGAGGGCGAGGGCGGGCACTTCATCGACACGGCGAGCTGGCTGCTGGGCGCCGACCCGGTCTCGGTGTACGCCGTCGCCCCGTCCGGCAACGAGGACCTGCAGATCGTGCTGGGCTACCCGGACGGCTCCACCGCCACCCTCAGCTACGTCACCTCCGGCGCGCCCGGCTTCCCCAAGGAGACGCTGGACCTGCTCGCGGACGGCAGGGTGCTCAAGCTCGACGACTTCGTGCGTGCCTCGGTGTACTTCGACGGCGCGGCCGACCGCAAGCGCTGGGTCAGCTCCCGGCTGCCCAAGGCCCGGGACAAGGGCCAGTCCAACGAACTGGCCTCGTTCGTCCGGGCGGTGCGCACCGGTGGGCCGATGCCGGTGCCGCTGGAGTCGCTGGTCGCCACCACGGCGGCCACCCTCGCCGTGCGGGCGAGCCTGGCGGCCGGCGCGCCGGTGACCCTGGCGAGGTCGCTGTGAGCATGGGCCCGGGCTGGTACCTGCGGCGGCTGGCCGCGATGGGGCCCCAGGAGGTCGCCGGCCGGGTCGGCGACGCGCTGCGCAGGCGGCGCTGGCGCACCGCGCCCGTGCCGCCCTGCCCGCTGGCGCCGGCCGCCCGGTTCACCGCCGTGCTGCCCGCCGGGGCGCTCGCCGCGGTGCCGCCGGACGCCGCGAAGCGCCTGCTCGCCGAGGCGGACCGGCTGATGGACGGCCGCGCCCGGTTCTTCGGCGTGGAGCGCGCGGACATGGCCGCCCCGGACTGGTGGCGCGACCCGAGGACCGGGCGCCGGGCGCCCGACGGCTACGCCTTCGACGTGCCGTACCGCGACGAGGACGCGGTCGGGGACATCAAGCAGATCTGGGAGCCGTCCCGGCACCAGTACCTGACCGTGCTCGCCGCCGCCTACGCGGTCAGCGGGAACGAGCGGTACGCCGAGCGGGTGGCCGCGCACCTGCGGTCCTGGTGGGCGGCCAACCCGCCGCTGCGCGGGGTGCACTGGATCAGCGGCATCGAGCTGGGCATCCGGCTGCTGTCCTGGGTGTGGGTGCGCCGGCTGCTCGACGGCTGGCCGGGCGCGGCCGCCCTGTTCGAGGGCAACCCGGTGGCGCTGGAGCAGATCTGGCACCACCAGCGCTGGCTGGCCGCCTTCCCCAGCCGGGGTTCCTCGGCGAACAACCACGTCATCGCGGAGGCCGCCGGGCAGTTCGCCGCGGCCTGCGCGTTCGGCTGGTTCCCGTCCTCGGCGCGCTGGCGGGCCGGCGCGCTGCGGTCGCTGGAGCGGCACCTGCGCGGCAACACCTTCCCCTCCGGCCTCAACCGCGAGCTGGCCACCGAGTACCACGGGCTGGTCCTGGAGCTCGGGCTGGCCGCGGTGGCCGAGGCGGACGCCGCCGCCGTGCCCGTCCCCCGGACCGTCCGGCTGGTGCTGCTGCGGATGACCGACGCGCTCGCGGCCGTCGTGGACGACCGGCTGCGGCCGCCCCGGCAGGGGGACGCGGACGACGGCCACGGCCTGGTCGTGGACGGCGCGGGCACCGACCGCTGGGCCTCGCTGCTGGCCACCGGCGGCGCCGTGTTCGGCCGCCTCCCCTGGTGGCCGGCGGTCACCGGCAGCGACGTGCGCACCCCGCTGCTGGCCGCGCTGCTGCGGCCGTACGGAACGGACGGCGGCGTCCGCCGCCCGGCCCGCCGGCCGGCCCACTTCGCCGACGCGGGGCTGACCGTGCTGCGCGGCACGACGGGGATCTGGTGCCGCTGCGACGGCGGCCCGCACGGGTTCCTGTCCATCGCCGCGCACGGCCACGCGGACGCGCTGTCCGTGGAGGTCCGGCACGACGGGGTCGACGTGCTCGCCGACCCGGGGACGTTCTGCTACCACGGGCAGCCCGAGTGGCGGCGGTACTTCCGCTCGACGCTGGGCCACAACACCCTGGAGCTGGACGGCACCGACCAGTCCGTCTCCGGCGGCCCGTTCCTGTGGACCCGGCACGCCCGCAGCCGCGTCCTGGCCGTCGACACCGCGGGGGACGCCGGGGCGGGCGTGGCCCGCTGGTGCGCCGAGCACGACGGCTACCGGCCCTCGGTGCACCGCCGCCGCGTCGAACTGACCGACGTGATCGGTGAGTTGCGGATCGTCGACGAGGTGCGCGGCCCGCGCCGGGCCGTCCGGCTGGCGTTCCACCTCGGCCCGGCGGTCACCGCCCGGCTGACCGGGAACCGGGCGGTGCTGACCTGGACCGCGGGCGGCGAGGACCGCCGCGCGGTGCTCGACCTGCCCGGGCAGCTGACCTGGCGGGCGCACCGCGCCGAGACCGACCCGCCGCTGGGCTGGTACTCCGCCGGCTTCGGCCGCAAGGAGCCCGCCACCACCCTGGTCGGCACCGGATGCGCGGACGCCGTGCAGGAGTTCACCACCGTCCTCGGGTTCGGGGGCTGAGCGGTGCGGACGGCGATCACGAGGCGGCACGGGGGAGCGGCGGCGCTGGCGCTGGCCCTGCTGGCGGCGAGCGGCTGCACGAGCGGGTCGGACGCCCGGCCGGAGCCGACCGCCACGCCGTCCAGGCCGCCGGCCGTGGCCCGGGTGTGCGCCGACCCCGGGGCCGGGCCGTCGACCGCGCCGGCCGGCGCGGTGACGGTCGACCCGGCGGTGGTCGGCGACCTGGCCGCGAAGACCAAGGCCAGCCCCCCGAACACCACGTTCTGGCTCGGCCCGGGGACGCACCGGCTCGAAGCGGACCGGTTCGCCCAGGTCGTCCCCAAGGAGGGGGACAGCTACCTCGGCGCGCCGGGCGCGGTGCTCGACGGCGGGAAGACCAACCAGTACGCGTTCGGCGGCCCCGCCGCGAACGTCAGCATCCGCCACCTGACCGTACGGGGCTTCGTCGCGCCGCAGAACGAGGGCGTGGTCAACCACGACTCGGCCGACGGCTGGGTGATCGAGCACGCCGTGATCCAGGACAACTCCGGCGCCGGGCTGATGGCCGGCGCCCACCAGCGGGTCCGCGCCAGCTGCCTGCGCGGCAACGGCCAGTACGGCATCAACGCGTACAAGACCGGCGCCCCGATCAGCGACCTGGTGGTCGAGGGCAACGAGATCACCGGCAACGACACCGACGACTGGGAGAAGCGGCAGCCGGGCTGCGGCTGCACCGGGGGCGTCAAGTTCTGGGCCGTCAACGGCGCCGACGTGCGCGGCAACTGGGTGCACGACAACCGCGGCACCGGGCTGTGGGCGGACACCAACAACAACGACTTCCGCATCGAGGACAACCTGCTGGAGGCCAACGACGGCGCCGCGCTGATCTACGAGACCAGCTACAACGCCGTCATCCGGAACAACACGATCCGGCGCAACGACTGGGTCGAGGGCCGCCGGGCCGCCGAGCGCGGCGACACCTTCCCGTTCGCGACCGTCTACCTGTCCGAATCCGGCGGCGAACCGCGGATCCCGGCCCGCACCGACCGGATCGAGATCGACCGGAACGTGCTGGAGGACAACTGGTCCGGGATCACCCTGTGGGAGAACGCCGACCGGTTCTGCAACAGCCCGGCCAACACCTCCTCCGGCGACTGCACGCTGCTGGTGAAGGACACCGCCCGCTGCGCCCAGCCGACCATCGCCGGCGCCCCGCTCTACGCCGACTGCCGGTGGAAGACCCAGCGGGTGGACATCCACGACAACCGCTTCGCGTTCAGCCCGTCCGTCGTCGGGTGCACCGCGCGCTGCGGCCGGATGGCCGTGCTCGCCAACTACGGCACCTACCCGGACTGGTCGCCGTACAAGGGCGACCCGGTGGCCGAGGCGATCACCGGCAAGCAGGACAACCGCTGGCACGACAACACCTACCTGGGGCCGTGGAGCTTCGTCGCCCACGACCCGAGCCGCACGCTCGACTTCGGGCAGTGGCAGGGCGCGCCGTACCAGCAGGACGCGGGCAGCAACCTCCAGCCGCAGGCGGGTGGTTGAGATGCGCCGCGACCTGACGCCGGACCGGCCGGCGGCGCGGCGGCTCGTCGAGCCGATCTGGGGGCTGCTGATCCTCAACACGCTCGGCTCCGCCGGGGCGCAGACCGTCATCCCGCTGCCGCGCTCCCTCATCCAGATGGCCACCATGGGCGCGCTGGTCTCCGCGTTCGCCCTGGCGCTCCTGGTCAACCTGCGGCTGCGGATCCGGCCCAGCGCCTTCCTGTTCCTGCTCACCCTGCTGCTGGTGCTGAGCGTGGTCGCCAGCGCGCACCTGACCTCCGGCTACGGCGCGCTGTTCCGCTGCTTCCGGCTGTCGCTGTTCGTCGGCACGCTGTGGCTGCTCAGCCGCTGGTGGGACGGCGGCGAGGGGCTCGTCCGCGCCCACATCCGGATGTACTCCGTGGTGCTCGCCTCGGTGGCCGCCGGCCTGGTCATCTCCCCGGGCGCGGCCATGCCCGAGCTGTACGGCGGGCGGCTGGTCGGCGCGCTGTGGCCGCTGACCCCGCCGCAGATCGGCCAGTACGCCGCCGTGATCATCGGTCTCACCGTGCTGCTCCTGCTGGACCGCCGGACGACCGGGCGCAGCGCGGCGCTGGTCATCGTGCCCTCGCTCCTCCTGCTCGCGCTGACCCACACCCGGACGGCGACGCTCGGCCTGATCGTCGGGCTGCTTCTGGCGATCGGCTCGCTGCTGCTGACCAGCGCCGCCGCCCGCCGCTTCTTCGGCTGGGCGGTGCTGGTCGCCACCGTGGCCGCGGTGGGCCTGAGTTCGCTGCTCCAGGCGTGGTTCCTGCGCGGGCAGAGCCAGGAGAACTTCTCCAACCTCACCGGCCGGGCCAAGGTGTGGGACGCCCTGCTGGCGGCGCCCCGGACGACCCTGGAGCAGCTGTTCGGCACCGGTCTGGGCGACAAGTCCTTCGGCGGGCTGCCGATCGACAACAGCTGGCTGGCCGTCTTCAACGAGCAGGGCCTGGCCGGGGTCGCCATCGTGGCGGCGGTCTTCGTCGCGCTGGGCGGCGTCGCGCTGCTGCGGCCGCCGTCGCTCGCCCGGGCCTGCGCGATCTACCTGATCAGCTACTGCGCGATCGCCTCGTACACCGAGGCCGGGCTGGGCGACGCCTCGCCGTACCTGCTGCACCTGACGGTGGCCGCCTCGCTGCTGGTGGTGCCCGACCCGGCGCCGCGGCTTCCGGTGCTCCGCGTCCCGGTGCCGCGCGTCCCCCGGCAGAGCACACCGCAACGGGTCCAGAGATCGGAGGTGGGGTGAGCATGCACGTCCTCGTGGTGCACAACCGCTACGGCTCGGCGCAGCCGAGCGGGGAGAACCGGGTCGTCGACCAGGAGGTGGGGCTGCTGCGCGAAGCGGGCCACCGGGTCGAGGTGTTCGAGCGGCGCAGCGACGACATCGCCGGCCGGTCCCTGCTGGGCAAGGTCGCGGTGCCGCTGCTGGTGCCGTGGAACCCGGCGGTCCGCACCGAGCTCGCGGCCCGGCTGCGCGCCGACCGGCCGGACGTGGTGCACGTCCACAACGTCTTCCCGCTGCTGTCGCCGGCGGTGCTGGCGGCCTGCGCCGACGCGGGCGTGCCCGCCGTCGCGACGCTGCACAACTACACCCAGGTGTGCCCGCCCGGCACGCTGCAGCGGGACGGCCGGCCGTGCACCGAGTGCGTCGGGGGCTCGCCGCTGCCCGCCGTCCGGCACGGCTGCTACCGGAACTCCCGGCTGGCGACGGTGCCGCTGGCGGTCGGTCTGGCGGTCAACCGGCGGCGCTGGTGGTCCGGCGTGGAGCGGTTCTTCTGCATCTCCGCGGCGCAGCGCGAGGTCCTGCGCGACGCCGGCCTGCCGGCCGAACGGCTGGCGGTGAAGCACAACTTCGTCCCCGACCCGGCGGAGCGCCGGGCGGGCGACGGCGAGCACGTGCTCTACCTCGGCCGGCTCGCCGAGGCCAAGGGCGTGCGGCTGCTGATGGCCGCGTGGGACGAGCTCGCCGCGGCCGGCGGGGTGGGCGTGCCGCTCGTGGTGGCCGGCGCCGGGCCGCTGGAGCCGGAGGTCGCCGCCTGGGCGGCGGGCCGGGACGACGTCCGGTTCGCCGGCCTGTACGACCCGGAGCAGTGCCGGCGGGCCGTCGCGCGGGCGGTCGCCGTGGTGGCGCCGTCGACCTGGCTGGAGGCGTTCGGCCTGGTGGTCGTGGAGGCGATGGCGGCCGGGGTGCCGGTGGTCGCCGCCGGCCACGGCGCCTTCGTCGAGCTCGTCGAGGACGGGGTGACCGGGCTGCTGCACCGGCCGGGCGAGCCGGCCTCGCTGGCGGCCGGACTGCGCCGGATCACGGCCGGGCCGGAACGCAACCGGGAGATGGGCCGGGCGGCCCGGCGCCGGTACGAGCAGGGGTTCAGCCCGGCTGTGGGGCTGGAGCGCCTGGTGGAGGGCTACCGCTCCGCGATCGCGGGTCGGTCCGGCGGCGCGGACCTCGCGCCGCCGGTAGGGAACGGAAACGCTGGCCCGCGGCGGGGCACCCGCCCGGGCAGGAACGGGAGCAGTCGATGACACGATGCCGACTCTGCGGCTCGACGGCGCTGGGGAGCGTCGTCGACCTGGGGGCGACCCCGCCGTGCGAGAGCTTCCTCGCCGCGGACGAACTGGACCGGCCGGAGCCGGCGTACCCGCTGCACCTGCGGGTCTGCACCGACTGCTGGCTGGCGCAGATCCCGCCGCTCATCACACCGGAGGAGACGTTCACGCAGTACGCGTACTTCTCGTCCTACTCGACCTCCTGGGTGGAGCACGCGCGCGCCTTCGTCGACGGCGCCGCCCGGCGGATCGGCCTGGGCCCGGACGCCTTCGTGGTCGAGGTCGCGAGCAACGACGGCTACCTGCTGCGGCACGTGGTCGACCGGGGGATCCGCTGCCTCGGCATCGAGCCCTCGGTGAACGTCGGCGCCGCGGCCCGGGAGGCGGGCGTGCCGACGCTCACCGAGTTCCTGGACCCGGACACCGGCGCGGCCGTGCGCGCCGAGCACGGCCCGGCGGACCTGGTCGTGGCCAACAACGTGTACGCGCACATCCCCGACGTGGTCGGCTTCACCCGGGGGCTGCGCGCCCTGGTCGCCGACGACGGCTGGGTCTCCATCGAGGTGCAGCACCTGCTGACCCTGATCGAGGAGAACCAGTACGACACCATCTACCACGAGCACTTCCAGTACTACACGGTCGCCTCCGCGATCCGGGCGCTGGCGAGCGGCGGGCTCACGCTGGTGGACGTCGAGCTGCTGCCCACGCACGGCGGCTCGATCCGGCTGTGGGCCCGGCCGGACGGCGCGGCCGGCGAGCCGAGCCGGCGGGTGGCCGAGGTGCTCGACCGGGAGAAGGCCGCCGGGCTCCAGGAGCTGTCCGGGTACACCGAGTTCTCCACCCGGGTCGCCAAGGTCCGCCGCGACCTGCTGCGGTTCCTCATCGACGCCGCCGAGCGCGGCGAGACGGTCGTCGGCTACGGCGCCCCGGGCAAGGGCAACACCCTGCTCAACCACTGCGGCATCCGGCCCGACCTGCTCCCGTACACCGTCGACCGCAACCCCTACAAGCACGGCCGGTTCACCCCCGGCACCCGCATCCCGGTCCTGCCGCCCGAGCGGATCGCCGCCGACAAGCCGGACTACGTGCTGGTCCTGCCGTGGAACCTGCGGGCCGAGCTGACCGAGCAGCTGTCCTTCGTGCACGAGTGGGGCGGCCGGCTGGTCTTCCCCATCCCGGAACTGAGCATCGTCGAGGTGAAGCCGTGAAGGTCGTCCTGTTCTGCGGCGGTTACGGGCTGCGGATGCGCAGCGGAACCTCCGACGACGTGCCCAAGCCGATGGCGATGGTCGGCCCGCGGCCGCTGATCTGGCACGTGATGCGCTACTACGCCTACTTCGGGCACACCGAGTTCATCCTGTGCCTCGGCTACGGGGCCCGCCACATCAAGGACTTCTTCCTCGACTACCAGGAGACGACGTCCAACGACTTCGTCCTGCGGAACGGGAAGACCGAGCTGCTGTCCACCGACATCGCGTCGTGGACGATCACCTTCGCGCAGACCGGCATCGAGTCGCCGATCGGCGAGCGGCTGCGCCGGGTGCGCCACCACCTGGACGGCGACGAGATGTTCCTCGCCAACTACGCCGACGTGCTCACCGACGCCCCGCTGCCGGAGATGATCGAGAAGTTCTCGCAGCGCGACGCGGGCGCCTCGATGATGGTGGTGCCGCCGCAGTCCTCCTTCCACTGCGTCGAGCTGGGCGAGGACAACCTGGTCGGCGGGATCACCGCGGTCAGCGAACTGCCGCTGTGGGAGAACGGCGGCTACTTCGTGCTCCGCCAGGAGGTGTTCGACCACATCCCGGAGAACGGCGACCTGGTCGCCGACGGCTGCGCCGGGCTGGCCAAGCAGGGCCGGCTGGTGGCGCACCAGCACCGGGGCTTCTGGAAGCCCACCGACACCGTCAAGGAGCGGGCCGCGCTCGACGCCGGCTACGCCCGCGGCGAGCGCCCGTGGGCCGTGTGGGAGAGGGACGGCTCCGGCGTGAGGACCGCGTGATCCGGCTCGGGGCCGGGCGCCCGGACGCGGTCGTCGCGGTGGGCGCGCACTGCGACGACATCGCGATCGGCGCCGGCGGCACCCTGCTGACGATGTGCCTCGCGCGGCCCGGCCTGCGGGTCGACGCGCTGGTGCTCTCCGGCGGTGGCGGCGAGCGGGAACAGGAGGAGCGGGCCGCGCTCGCCGCCTTCTGCCCCGGCGCCGACCTGCGCCTGACCGTCCTCAAGCTGCCGGACGGGCGGCTGCCCGCGCACTGGGACGAGGCCAAGGCCGCCGTCGAGGAACTGCGCGCGCAGACCGAACCGGACCTGGTCCTCGGCCCGCGCACCGAGGACGCGCACCAGGACCACCGGGGGCTGGCGACGCTGCTGACCACGGCGTTCCGCGACCACCTCGTGCTCGGCTACGAGATCGTCAAGTGGGACGCCGACCTGGGCCGCCCGGTGGCCTACCAGCCGCTCGCCCCGGAGGTCGCCGAACGGAAGGTGCGGCTGCTGCAGGAGCACTACCCCTCGCAGCGGCACCGGCCCTGGTACGACCGGGAGGCGTTCCTCGGGCTGGCGCGGATCCGCGGCATCGAGTGCCACGCGCGCTACGCGGAGGCCTTCGCCGTCACCAAACTCACTCTCAACCTGGGGGGATGACCCAATGCGCGTACTGCTGACCGGACACCAGGGCTACCTGGGCACCGTGATGGCCCCGGTCCTCGCGGCCGCCGGGCACGAGGTCGTCGGGCTGGACGCCGGCCTGTTCGCCGACTGCGTCCTCGGCCCGGTGCCCGCCGACCCGCCGGGCCCGCGGGTGGACCTGCGCGACGTCACCGCCGAGCACGTGGCCGGGGTGGACGCCGTGATCCACCTCGCCGCGCTCTCCAACGACCCGCTGGGCTCGCTGGCGCCGGACCTCACCTACGACATCAACCACCACGCCTCCGTGCGGCTGGCCGAACTGGCCCGCGACGCCGGGGTGCGGCGCTTCCTGTACGCCTCGACCTGCTCCGTCTACGGCGCCGCCGGCGGCGACGACCTGGTGACCGAGGACGCCCCGCTGCGCCCGGTGACGCCGTACGCCGAGTCCAAGGTGCGGGTGGAGGACGACCTGCACGCGCTGGCGGACGGCGACTTCACCCCGGTGTACATGCGCAACGCCACCGCCTTCGGCTACTCGCCCCGGCTGCGCGCCGACATCGTGCTGAACAACCTGGTCGGCCACGCGCTGCTGTCCGGCGAGGTGCTGGTGCTCTCCGACGGCACCCCCTGGCGCCCGCTGGTGCACGCCGCCGACATCGCCCGGGCCTTCGCGGCCGCGCTGGAGGCGCCCCGGGAGGCGGTGCACGACCGGGCGTTCAACATCGGCAGCGAGGTCAACAACGTCACGGTCGCCGAGATCGCCGAGCAGGTCGCCGAGGCGGTGGCCGGCGCGAAGGTGCGGATCACCGGCGAGAACGGCGCCGACCCGCGCTCGTACCGGGTGGACTTCTCCCGGTTCCGCGCCGCGCTGCCGGGCTTCGAGTGCGAGTGGACGGTCAAGCAGGGCGCGCTCGAACTCGCCGACGCCTACCAGCGGTTCGGGCTCACCCGGGAGAGCTTCGAGCGCAGCTTCACCCGGCTGGCCGTGCTGCGCCGGGCCGCCGAGGCCGGCACCGTCGACGCGACCCTGCGGTGGTGCCGGTGACGGGCGTCGGCGAGGAGATGCACGCCCTGGTGGAGCGGCTGTACCCGCTCTGCCGGAGCATCACCGGCGACGGGCTGCGCGCCACCCTGGACATCATCGGCGAGTACCTGCCGCTGCGGCGGCACGAGGTGCCGACCGGCACCCAGGTGCTCGACTGGACGGTGCCGCAGGAGTGGAACATCCGGGACGCGTACGTCGCCGACGCCACCGGGAAGCGGGTCGTCGACCTCGCCGCGTCCGCCCTGCACGTGGTCGGCTACAGCGTGCCGGTCGCGGCGACCATGCCGCTGAGCGAGCTGCGCCCGCACCTGCACACCCTGCCGGACCACCCGACCTGGGTGCCGTACCGCACCAGCTACTACAAGCCGGACTGGGGGTTCTGCCTGGCCCAGGAGACCCTGGACGCCCTGCCGGAGGGCGACTACGAGGTGCGCGTCGACTCCACGCTCGCCGACGGCCACCTCAGCTACGCCGAGCACGTGGTGCCCGGGCAGGTCACCGACGAGGTGATCGTCTCCTGCCACGTCTGCCACCCCGCGCTGGCCAACGACAACATGGCCGGCGTCGCGGTGGCGGTGTTCCTGGCCCGGGAGCTGGCGCAGCGCTCGCCCTGGTACACCTACCGGTTCGTCTTCGCGCCCGGCACCGTCGGCGCGATCACCTGGCTGGCCCGCAACGCCGAGCGGGTGGACCAGGTCAAGCACGGGCTGGTGCTGGCCTGCGCCGGCGACCGGGGCCCGCTGACGTACAAGCGCAGCCGGCGCGGCGACGCGGAGATCGACGAGGTGCTGCGGCACGTCCTCGCCGTCTCCGAACGCCCGCACCACATCAACGAGTTCACCCCGTACGGCTACGACGAGCGGCAGTACTGCTCGCCCGGGTTCAACCTCGGCGTCGGCTCGCTCAGCCGGACCCCGAACGGGCAGTACCCCGAGTACCACACCTCGGCGGACAACCCGGACTTCGTCTCGCCGGAGGCGATGGCGGACACCCTCGCGGTCTGCCGCGAGGCCTTCGCCGTGCTCGACCGCAACCGGCGCTACGTCAACCTCAGCCCGTACGGCGAACCGCAGTTGGGCCGGCGCGGGCTGTACGAGTCGCTCGGCGGCCGCAGCGACGCGGGGCAGGCCCAGCTGGCCATGCTCTGGGTGCTGAGCCTGTCCGACGGCGAGCACAGCCTGCTCGACGTCGCCCGGCGGTCCGGGCTGCCCTTCGACTCGGTCGCCGCCGCGGCCGGCGCCCTGGAGGGCGCCGGGCTGATCAAGGCGTGACGCGGATGGCCACCGAGGGAGTGCGGACGAAGGCCGGGGCCGGCCCGCCGGGGCGGGCCCGGCCCGAGCGAAAGCCCGGCGCCGGGCGGGGCGTGCTCGGCCGGGTGTCCTGGGGGCTCGCCGACCAGGCGGTCACCAGCATGATCAACTTCGCGGTCGGCATCTACGTCGCCCGCGAGCTGGGGGTGCACGCCTTCGGCGTGTTCAGCCTGGCCTGGCTGACCTACGGCGTGGTGCTCAACGTCTCCCGCGGACTGGCCACCGACCCGCTCATGGTGCGCTTCAGCGGCGTGCCGGAGGCGGCCTGGCGGGCGGCGGCGGCCCGGTCCTCCGGCACCGCGCTCACCGTCGGCGCCACCCTCGGGGCCGGCTGCCTGCTGGTCGGCCTCGGCCTCGGCGGCGACGTCGGGCCCGCGTTCGCCGGCCTCGGCGTCGCCCTGCCGGCGCTCCTGCTCCAGGACGCCCGCCGGTTCGCGTTCTTCGCCGCCGGCACCGGGCAGAAGGCCTTCGCCAACGACCTGGTGCAGGGTGTCGCGCTCGTCCCGGCCATGGTCGTCGCGGCCCGGGTGGGCACCGTGGCCGGCTTCGTGCTGGCCTGGGGCGCCGCCGCCGCGGCGGCGGCCGGGTACGGCTTCCTCCAGTCCGGCATCCGGCCCCGGGTGACCGGGACCCGCGGCTGGCTGCGCGAGCAGCGCGACCTCGGCAGCCGGTACCTGGTCGAGAACGTCAGCCTCAGCGGCGCGGGCCAGCTGCGGGCGTACGGGCTCGGCGCGATCGTCGGCGTCGGCGCGGTCGGCGCCGTCCGCGGCGCCGAACTCCTCCAGGGCCCGTTCCTCGCCCTGCTGATGGGGCTGTCGCTGGTCACCGTGGCGGAGGCGGCCCGGGTCCTGCGGCAGACCCCCGGGCGGCTGGGCCGGTTCTGCTTCCTGCTCGGCGGCGGCCAGGCCGGCGCCGCCCTGCTGTGGGGCTCGGCCCTGCTGCTGATGCCGGACCGGCTCGGCGAACTCGTCCTCGGCGACGTCTGGCACGACGCGTCGAAGCTCATCGTGCCGGCCACCCTCGGCGTCGCCGGCGCCGGCCTGGGCAGCGGCGCGGCGGCCGGACTGCGCGCCCTCGCCGCCGCCCGGCGCAGCCTGCGCTGCCAGCTCTTCGCCTCCGCCTGCTACCTGGGCGGCGGGCTCGGCGGGGCCGCCCTGGCCGGCACCGCCGGCTCCGCCTGGGGCGTCGCCTCCGCCACGGCCTGCGGCTCGGCCCTCTGGTGGCTGCAGCTGCGAGCCGCCCTGCGCGAGCACCACCGCACACCCGTCCCTGACCATCCCGAAGTGAGGACGCAATGACCGCCGTTCCCCGGTTGAGCATCGGGCTGCCCGTCTACAACGGCGAGGAGTACCTCGCCGAGTCCCTCGACGCCCTGCTCGGCCAGACCTACGAGGACTTCGAGCTGGTCATCACCGACAACGCCTCGACCGACAGCACCGAGGACATCTGCCGCAAGTACGCCGCGCAGGACTCGCGCATCCGCTACCTGCGGCTGCCCCGCAACATCGGCGCCGCGCCGAACCACAACCTCGTCTTCACCCAGTGCCGCGGCGAGCTGTTCAAGTGGGCCTCCCACGACGACCTGTACGCCCGGGACCTGCTGCGGCGCTGCGTGGAGGCGCTGGACGAACGGCCGGAGGTCATCCTCGCCCACTCCGACCAGGCCGTCATCGACGAGACCGGCCGGGTGAAGGTCCCCTACGCCTACGGCCTCGCCACCGACTCGCCGTCCGCGCCGGAGCGCTTCCGCAGCCTGCTGTTCGAGCCCGGCGGCGACGACTTCTACGGCGTGATGCGGGCCGACGTGCTGCGCCGGGTCAAGCCGCACGACAGCTACCACCACGCGGACCGCACCTTCGTCGCCGAGATCACCCTGCACGGGCCCTTCCACCAGGTGCCGGAGCTGCTGTACTTCCGCCGCGACCACCCCACCCGCGCCGAGCGGGCCAACCCCTCCAAGCGCTCCCGCTGCGTCAACCTGGACCCGCGCCGGGCGGGTCTGCTGCACCCGACGCCCCGGCTGCTCGCCGAGTACGTCTGGGGCTTCGCCTCGGCGATCCGGCGGGCGCCGCTGTCCTCGGCCGACCGCAGCGCGTGCAACCGCCACCTGGCGTCCTGGATGACCAGCCGGCTGCGCCCGGGCGCCGGCGAGCGGGTCGAGGACCGCGCCCCGGTCGAGCCGTCCTCGCTCACGGTCTCCGTCGACGACCTGGTGGCCGGCCGCGAGGGGAGGCGGGCATGAGGCAACCCCCGTCGCGGGTGGGGGTGTTCGGCCTGCTCGGCTCCGGCAACCTCGGCAACGACGGCTCGCTGGAGGCCGTGCTCGGCCACCTGCGCGCCGAACACCCGGAGGCCGTCGTGGACGCGTTCTGCGGCGGGCCCGAGGCCGTCACGGCCCGGTACCGGATCCCCGCCACCCGGCTGCACTGGAACCGGGGCGAGTACCGGACGGCCTCGCGGGCGGGCGCGATCGCGGCCAAGGGCCTGGGCAAGCTCGTCGACGCCGTCCGCACCGCCGCCTGGGTACGGCGGCACGACGTGGTGATCGTGCCGGGCATGGGCGTCCTGGAGGCCACCCTGCCGCTGCGGCCCTGGGGCTTCCCGTACGCGCTGTTCCTGCTCTGCGCCTCCGGCCGGCTGCTCGGGACGAAGGTGGCGCTGGTCGGCGTCGGCGCCGCCCCGATCCGCGACCGGGCCACCCGGGCCCTGGTGCGCCGGTCGGCGCGGCTGGCCGCGTACCGCTCGTACCGGGACGAGCTGTCCCGCGACGCGCTGCGGGGGATGGGCGTGGACACCGCGCGGGACGAGGTCCACCCGGACCTCGCCTTCGCCCTGCCGGTGCCGCCCGCATCCCCGGGCACCCCGGGGCTGGTCTGCGTCGGCGTCATGGACTTCCACGGCGGCAACGATGACCGCGCCCGGGCCGAGCGGATCCACCGCCGCTACCTCGACGGCACGACCCGCTTCGTCCGCGCGCTGGTCGAGGACGGCCGGCCGGTCCGGCTGCTCACCGGCGACGAGTGCGACGCCCCGGTGGTCGCCGCGATCATCGAGGCGGTCGGCTCGCCGTTGGTCACCGCCTCCCCGGCGGCCTCGCTGGCCGAGCTGATGGCGGAGGCGGCCGCCGCCGACGCGGTGGTGGCGACCAGGTACCACAACCTGGTCTGCGCGCTGAAGGCCGGCACCCCGACGCTCGCGCTCAGCTACGCGGCGAAGAGCGACGCGCTGATGGCCCGGATGGGGCTGGACGCCTACTGCCACCCGGCGCGCGAGGTCGACGCCGACCGGCTGATCGAGCAGTTCCGGGAGCTGGAGAAGCACGCGGCCGAGCTGCGGCAGACCCTCACCGAGCGGAACCTCGCGGCCACCCGGCAGCTGGAGCGGCAGTTCGCCGCCCTGACCACCACCCTTTTCCCACGGGAGACCTCATGAAGGTGACCGAAGTCCCGGCGATCGCCGGCGCGTTCCTGTTCGAACCGACCCCGTACGCCGACGAGCGCGGCTTCTTCTGCCGCACCTTCGACGCCGAGGTGCTGCGCTCGGTGGGCATCGACCCCGAGGCCTTCGTCCAGCACAGCGTCTCCCGCTCGGTCCAGGGCGTGCTGCGCGGCCTGCACCTGCGCTCCGGCGCCGGGGAGGCCAAGCTGGTGCGCTGCTCGCACGGGGAGGTCTTCGACGTCGTCGTCGACCTGCGGCCCCACTCGCCGACCTACCTGGGCCAGGCCCACTTCAGGCTGTCCGGCGACACCCAGGCCAGCGTCTACATCCCGGCGGGCTGCGCGCACGGCTTCCAGGCGCTCACCGACGCCGACGTCTCGTACCGGATCGACCGCCCGCACGACCCGGCCGAGGACGTCACGATCGCCTTCGACGACCCGGAGCTGGCCGTCCCCTGGCCGCTGCCGCCCGTGTCGATGTCCAAGCGGGACCGGGAGGCGCCGAACCTCGCCGAGGTCCTCGCCGCCAAGGAGAAGTGAGATCCCCATGGCCACTGACGACTTCCGGCTCCCCAAGTCACGGGCAGCCAACGAGCGGCTGCACGCGCTGATCCCCGGCGGCGCGCACACCTACGCCAAGGGCGACGACCAGTACCCCGAGGGCCTGGCCCCGGTCATCAGCCACGGCCGCGGCGCCCACGTGTGGGACGTCGACGGCAACCGCTATGTCGAGTACGGCGCCGGCCTGCGGTCCGTCAGCCTCGGTCACGCCCACCCGCGCGTGACGGAGGCCGTGCGGCGGGAGATCGACCGGGGCAGCAACTTCGCCCGGCCGTCCATCCTCGAACTCGACGCCGCCGAACGCTTCCTGGCCACCGTGCCGACCGCCGAGATGGTCAAGTTCGCCAAGAACGGCTCCGACGTCACCACCGCCGCCGTCCGCCTCGCCCGCGCCGCCACCGGCCGCACCCGGGTGGCCGTCTGCCGCGACCACCCGTTCTTCTCCGTCGACGACTGGTTCATCGGCACCACACCGATGAACGCCGGCATCCCTGACGCCATCACCGACCTCACCGTGGGCTTCCCGTACGGGGACCTGGCGGCCACCGAGGACCTGCTCACCCGCCACCGGGGCGAGATCGCCTGCCTGATCCTCGAACCCGCCGGCCACACCGAGCCGCCCGCCGGATACCTCGCCGGGCTGCGCGAACTGGCCGACCGGCACGGCTGCGTACTCATATTCGACGAGATGATCACCGGCCTGCGCTGGTCCGAGGCCGGCGCCCAGGGCCTGTACGGCGTCGCCCCCGACCTCTCCACCTTCGGCAAGGCCCTCGGCAACGGCTTCGCCGTCTCCGCACTGGCCGGGCGCCGCGACCTGATGGAGCGCGGCGGCCTGCGCCACGCGCAGGACCGGGTGTTCCTGCTCTCCACCACCCACGGCGCGGAGACGCACGCCCTGGCCGCCGCGATGGCCGTGCAGGCCACCTACGCCGAGGAGGGCATCACCGCCCGGCTGCACGCCCTCGGCGAGCAACTCGCCGCCGGCGTCCGCGAGGCCGCCACGGGCATGGGCGTCGGCGAGCACGTGGTGGTGCGGGGCCGGGCCAGCAACCTGGTCTTCGCCACCCTGGACGAGCACGGCCGGCCCTCGCAGGAGTACCGCACCCTGTTCCTGCGCCAACTCCTCGCGGGCGGCGTGCTGGCACCCTCGTTCGTGGTGAGCAGCGCGCTCGACGAAGCGGACATCGCCCACACCGTCGAGGCCGTCGCCGCCGCCTGCGCGGTCTACCGCAAGGCCCTGGACGCCGGAGACCCCACCCCCTGGCTGGGCGGCCGCCCGGTCAAGCCGGTCTTCCGCCGCTTCGCCTGAACTATCTCCGCTCCGCTACCCGGTCGACCGCCCAGGCGGTCACCGGTACCACCGCCAGCGCGAGGCACCAGCCGCCGAGTGTGTCGGTCGGGTAGTGGGCGCCCAGGGCGACCTGGGCCCAGGCCATGACGGCGCCGGCCGGGAGTGCCGCGCCGAGCAGTGGCCAGGGGCCGGGGCCGCGGCGGGCCCGGCCCGGGCGGCCTGTGGCGAGGAGGGCGAGGGAGAGGGCGAGGGCGGTGAGGAAGGCGGTGTGGCCGCTCGGGTAGGACAGGTTGGCGTCGCCGTGGATGGTGCGCCCCGCCAGGTGTTTGAGCAGCGTCGCCGCTCCCACGGTCAGTGCGACGGCGGCCGCCACGAACACCGCACCGCGCGGACGCCGGAACCGCAGGCAGCCCGCCACGGCCGCCGCGACCAGGGCCGTCGCCCCGACCGGCTCGCCCAGGGCGTCCAGGGCGTGGGCGACGGACCGCCACGGTGCCCCCACTCCGTAGAGTGCCGTCCCGATCCCGTCGTCCACCGGGCCGGGCTCGCCCTCGCCCGCGTACCGGATCCCGAGCACCAGGACCACCAGCGCGGCGAGGGCCGCCGGCAGCCAGAGCCACCCGCGCGCGGACGGGGGCAGCAGGGCGGGCGCCGGGCCATCGGATCGGGTGCGACGATCGGGTCCGCTCCGGACAGGCGATCCCACGTGAGTTCCCCCCTGCAGTCTGGCGTACCGTCACGAACCTTGCGTGGCAGCCAACTTCGCATGCTACCCGCGCCCGGCGGCCTACCCGGCGGCCTACCCGGCGGCCTACCCGGCGTCCAGCCCGTCCTCGCGGACCCGGGACGCCAGGTCGAGCTTGGTGAAGGTCGGCCGCCCGGCCTGCCGGTACTTCTCCTTGACCTGGTCGAGGTACCACTTGGCGGTCTGCGGGCTGATCCCGGTCCGCCGGGCGGTCGCCTTGAGGGTCAGGCCCGAGGCGTAGTCGAGCAGCACCTGTTGTTCCCGGGGCGTCAGCCGGGGGCGGTCCGGCCGGTCGTCGTGGGCCAGCGCGAAGGCGAGTTCGGGGGAGTGCACGGCGCGGCCGGCGGCGACCTCGCCGATCGCGTCCACCAGCCGGTCCAGGGCGTGGTCCTTGGTCAGGTAGCCGGCCGCGCCGGCGGCGACGGTGTCCGCCACGGCGGCGGGCCCGGCCTGGGTGCTGATCACCAGCACCCGGGGGCCGGCCGCGCACAGCCGGGCGACGTTGGAGGCGGGCGCCGAGCCGTCCCGCAGCAGCAGGTCGAGCAGCACCACGTCGGCCTGCCGGCCGGGCCCGGCGAGCAGTTCGTCGACGGTCGGGGCGGCGGCGAGCAGGCGCAGCCGCGGGACCCGTTCCAGCCAGGAGCACAGGCCGTCCAGCAGCATCCGGTCGTCGTCCACGGCCGCGACGCGGATCGGGTGGTCCGCTCCACCGGTCATGCCGGCCACCGCAGTTCCACCAGGGTGCCCTCGCCCGGGGCGCTGTCCACCTCGGCGGTGCCGCCGATCTCCGCCATCCGGGCGTGGATGGACCGGCGCAGGCCGGTGCCGTCTGCGGGTACGAGCGCGGGGTCGAAGCCGGCGCCGTCGTCCGCCACGGTGACGGCGATGCCGTGCCCGCGGCCGGTGGCGGTCAGGTGGGCGGTCGACGTGCCGGCGTGGTGGCGGACGTTGTTCAGCGCCTCGGTCACGGCGGCGGCGAGCGAGCGGGCGACCGGGCCGGGCAGGGCCGGGAGCGCGTGGTACCGGGTGGCGACGGTCAGGCCGATGCCCTCGGCGGCGGTCACCGCCTGTTCCAGCGCCTCGCCCGCGGCGACCTCGCCGACCTGCCCGTCCTCCTCGTCCGAGCGCTGGATCAGCCGCCGCAGGTAGGAGGCTTCGCGGGCACAGCGCTCCCGGAACTCGGCCCGGGTCGGGTCGACCCGCTGCCGGGCGACGGCGGTGAGGGTGGCCAGCACGGTGTCGTGCAGGGCCCGGTGCTGGGCGATCCGTTCGGCGCGGCGGGCCCGGGCGGCCTCGGCCCGGACGGCCCGCTCCCGGGCCTCGTCCAGCAGTACGCCCTGGCGGTGCAGGTAGCGCCAGAGGACGTGTGCCATCAGGGCGGAGGAGAGCAGTGAGACGAGGTGTCCGCCCAGCGGGCCTACTTCGCCGGCCCGCAGGCAGCACGCCGTGTGCACGGCCACCACCAGGCCGACCGCGACCACCGCGCCGCGCCCCGCCAGCCCGGCCGCCGCGGTGGCGCACGCCGAACTGCCGAGCAGCATCACCCAGGTGCCCGGCTGGGAGACGGGCACGCTGTCGGTGACCAGCGCGAGGAACGGGACCAGGCAGCCGGCCGAGACGACGTCGGTCCAGAGCGCGGTGCGGTCGAGGGCCCCGCGCCGGTACCCCGGCAGGTAGAGTGCCGCGCTGCTCGCCAGGGCGGCACCGAACAGCAGGAGGCCCGTCCCGCCGGCCACCGCCGCGGCGAGGCCACCGATCAGGTGGCTGGCCCGGTACAGGCCGGTGGCCAGGAGCATGAACCGCCTGGCCCGCTGCAGCCCTGACCCCAATGAGACCCTCCAGGCAGCCCGATGCGACGCGAGCTAAGTGGATCTCGAAACTCACACAACGTCAAGATCTTGCGAAGGTACGGCAAGTGACGCTCGGGGAAGCCCGGTTGGCCGTCCGGTGAAGTTCGGCCCCGAGGGTCCGCCTCCTGTCACGGGGTCGACGTTACGCGGGTGGCGGGGGTGGCCGAACCCCCCTTTTCTGGGGGGTTTGAGCGTGCCGGGCGCGGGAGAGCGCGCGGCTGTGCGTGCACCTGTCACAAGCCGTCCGACCAGGCGTCATGTCCGCGCGTGGCGAGGTGAATTCGCTTTCCTGGCCGGCTTGTTGGGAGCAGGCTGGCAAGAAGCTGCCACGGTCTTGCGCGTGCTGGGCGTTTATGGGGAGATGGAGCCCGCTTCGCCCCGGGGTGGCTCGTGTGCGGTTCGAGCCGTTCGGATGGTGACCGGACACACTCCGGCCCCGAGGATGCGGACGAAGCTGTTCCGAATGTCATTTCACTTTCAACCATTGCGCGTCGGCCGGCCGGAAGGCGGTCAGCCCGGCCCCTCGGCCGAGGCGTTCAGGCAAGCAGGGGCCGCCCACCGTCGTGAGGGCCGTCCGAGTGGGGGAGACGGGCAGTGGATTCCGTACCGGCGAGCAGTGGAGCGGATGGCCTCGCCGGAGCACGGTGGGAGCGGCGGGAGGGGGGCGGCGCAACCGCCGTCCGGTCGGGCGCGGTGCCGCCGGCCGAGGCCGAGCTGGCCCTGACGCTGTCCCGGGCGCGCGAACTTCTCGACTCGGTGGAGTCCATCCGGCGCCGCGGCCCGTCCTCGGGGGCGCTGCTGGTCGAGGACCAGTCCGCCCTGGAGACGGCCCTGGCGACGCTGGTGGGCGGCGGTGTCCGGCAGGTCAGCGTCTCCGTCCCGGACACCGGCGCGGCGAGCGAACTGATGCGGGTGGCGCTGGCCGGCCGGCGGGTGGCCGCGGTGGAGCCGGCGACGCTGCGGGTGCTCTGCGATCCGCGGGCGGTCGGCCGGACCCCGGTGCGGGAGGCCCTGCGCACCGCCGACCACTGCGAACTGCGGGTCACCGAGGCGGCCCTGCGCGAGGCGGTGGTGCTGGACTCCTCGGCCGCCCTGGTCTGGTCGGGCAGCGGCGCGGGCGAGCGCCGGGTCTCGGTGGTCAAGGACGCGGCCGTGGTCGGCGCGCTGACCTCCCTCTACGCGGTGGCGTGGGCCAGCGCCCTGCGGTACGCCGACCGGCCGGGCCCGGACAGCCGGGCCCGCAGCCAGACCGGCCTGCGGATCCTCGAATGCCTGCGGGCCGGCCAGACGGACGAGGTCGCGGCCCGGGTCCTCCGGCTGTCGCTGCGGACCTACCGGCGCTACGTGGCCGAGATCATGCGCGAACTCGACGCCGGCTCCCGCTTCCAGGCCGGCGCCCGGGCCGTCGAACTGGGGCTCGTCTCGACCTCGGCGTAGGACTCCGGCGTCGGAGCACCACGCCGGCGCCGTGCGGAAGGGCTCCCGGCGGCGGTGCGTGCCGCCGGGCGTGGCAGTGCAGGGAACGATCCACAGGGGTGGCTATGGAGCGTGACTCAGGGGTGCTCGAACCGGCGCCGGCGGCAGCCGAGTTACGCGGTCTGGTCGGGGCCGACGAGGAGGAGTTCGACGCCGCGCTGAGCAATGTCCGGATGCTCATCGACACGGCGGCCCACCGGTACCGGAAGTGGACCCAGCGCAGCCGTCCGGTCGAGCTGGTGGAGCCCGGCATCGGCCCGGTGCGCGAGGCCATCGTCAACGTCATCAGCGGCGCCCGGGCGTCGGTGGACATCGTGCTGTCGGCCAGCCCGCGCCGCACCAAGGAGCTCTGCGCCGACCTGCGGAAGCTGCTGGCGGTGCTGGACCGGGCGGTCTCGGTGCGCATGCTCTGTACCCACGTGGGGATGCAACACGACTTCGTGGTCGCGGAGTTGGCGGGCGACTGGCCGATCGAGGTGCGGCCGGCCCGGATCCCGTCGCTGGAGGCGGTGATCGTCGACCGGCACGTCTCGGTGGTGCGCACCGCGGTCGGCGCGGACGCCTCGGTGGTCCGCTCGGCGGTGGTGATCGACGCGCTGGGCGCGCTCTTCGACAACGTCTGGCAGTCGGCCGGCGCCCCGCGCGTGCGGACGCCGGCGCCCGAGCACGAGCACACCGAGATCGCCCGCCAGGTGCTGGCCCGCCTGCTCGCCGGGGCGACCGACGAGAAGGCCGCGCGCGAACTGCGGATCTCGGTGCGCACCTACCGCCGCCACGTCGCCGAGATCCTGGAGTCGCTGGGGACGAAGTCGCGGTTCCGGGCCGGAATGCTGGCGGCGGAGATGGGGATGCTGGCACCGCGGCCCGGGCCGCACCGGAACCCCGCCGGCCTGCGGGCCCCGGTGAGCGCGCCGGTCGGCGCCGGCTCCTGAACCACCCCCACCAGCACCGGCGTTGCGGGGCAGCGCCCGACAGTTCGGAGGCCCAGATGGGGCACTACAAGTCCAACCTCCGCGACCTGGAGTTCAACCTCTTCGAAGTGCTCGACTCCCGGCAGCTCTACGGGACGGGGAAGTTCGCGGAGCTGGACGCCGAGACCGCGCGGGGCGTGCTCGACGAGGTGCGGCGGCTGGCGGCCGGCCCGCTGGCCGACTCCTGGGCGGAGTCGGACCGCAGACCGCCGGTCTTCGACCCGGCCACCCGTTCGGTCACCGTGCCGGACGGCCTCCGGCGCTCCTACCAGGCCTTCCTGGACTCCGAGTGGTGGCGCCTGGGCATGGCGGAGGAGCTCGGCGGCACGCCGTGCCCACCCTCGCTGTTCTGGGCGGTGGGCGAACTGCTGCTGGGCGCCCACCCGGCGGTCTGGATGTACTGCGGCTTCCCGTCCTTCGCGTCCGTGGTCCAGCGCCTGGGGACGACGGAGCAGCACCGGCTGGCCCGGCACATGGTGGAGCGGCGCTGGGGCGCCACCATGGTGCTGACCGAGCCGGACGCCGGCAGCGACGTGGGCGCCGCGCGCACCACCGCCCGCCCGCGGGAGGACGGTTCCTGGGAGCTGTCCGGGGTGAAACGGTTCATCACCGGCGGGGAGCACGACCTGGCCGAGAACATCGTGCACTTCGTGCTGGCCCGCCCCGAGGGGGCCGGGCCCGGGACGAAGGGTCTGTCGCTGTTCCTGGTGCCGAAGTACGACTTCGACTGGGAGACCGGCGAACTCGGCGAGCGCAACGGCGTCTGCGCCACCAACGTCGAGCACAAGATGGGCCTGAAGGCCTCCACCACCTGCGAGTTGACCTTCGGGGTGGAGCGGCCGGCCCGCGGCTGGCTGCTGGGCGAACGGCACGACGGCATCCGGCAGATGTTCACGATCATCGAGTTCGCCCGGATGTTCGTCGGCACCAAGGCGATGGCCACCCTCTCCACCGGCTACCTGAACGCCCTGGAGTACGCCCGCGAGCGCGTCCAGGGCCCGGACCTCACCGCGATGGCCGACAAGGGCTCGCCCCGGGTGCCGATCACCCGGCACCCCGACGTGCGGCAGTCGCTGATGACCCAGAAGGCCTACGCCGAGGGCCTGCGCGCCCTGGTGCTGTACACGGCCACCCTCCAGGACCGGGTCGTCGAGGCCGAGCACCGGGGCGAGTCGGATCCGGCCGCCCGGGGGCTGGCCGACCTGCTGCTCCCGGTGGTCAAGGGCTTCGGCTCCGAGCGATGCTTCCAGCAGCTGACCCACAGCCTGCAGACCATCGGCGGCTCCGGCTACCTCCAGGACTACCCGATCGAGCAGTACATCCGGGACGCCAAGATCGACAGCCTGTACGAGGGGACGACGGCGATCCAGGGCCTGGACTACTTCTTCCGCAAGGTCGTCCGGGACAACGGCGTCGCCTTCGGGCGGCTGACCGGGGAGATCCGGCGGTTCCTGGCGGACGGCCCGGGCGGTGAGCGGCTGGCCGCCGGCCGTGCCCGGCTGACCACGGCCCTGGACGCCCTGGAGGGGATGCTCGGCGCCCTGCTGGCCCAGCTCGCCGGCGCTGCCGAGGACGGCCGGGAGCTGTACCGGGTGGGCCAGCACACCACCGCGCTGCTGCTCGCCACCGGGGAGGTGATGGTGGGCTACCTGCTGCTGCGGCAGGCCGCGGTGGCCCTGGAGCGGCTGCCCGCCGCCCCGGAAAGGGACCGTCCCTTCTACCAGGGCAAGGTGGCGGTGGCCGGCTTCTTCGCCCGCACCGTGCTGCCCGTGCTGCCGGTGTGGCAGCGGCTCGCGGAAGGGAGCGACCAGTCCCTGATGGAACTGCCCGAGGCCGCATTCTGACGCTTCGGTGGACGGCGTTCCGAATGGACGTGTTGAATGGCGTGTACCGGTCATCGGTGCACGCCATTCGGCATTTCCCGGAACGGTTCCCGCGGGCCCCCGATGGCCGGAAGCTGCCAATCGGCGCAACCGCTCCGAACGCCCGCACTGGCAGCAACTTGACTGCGCGTTGAAAGCCCCGGTCGCCGCTGAATACGGTGAAGTCACCCCGGGGGAGCATTCGATTCCCTGGCGGATTTCCTCGGCAGAGCCAGAGAAGAGAGGTACCGCTGTGGCGGCCACCATCGAAGAGCGCCAGGAAACCATCAAGGGCATCGTCTGCGACATCCTTGAGATCGAACCCGACGAGGTGACCGCGACCAGCCTCTTCAAGGAGGAGCACGACGCCGACTCGCTGCGCGCGATCGAGATCCTGGCCGCGCTGGAGAAGGAGTTCAACGTCGTCATCAACCAGTCCGAGCTCGGCCGGATGGTGAACCTCGACGGTGTGTACACGGTCGTCGCGGAAGCCGCCGACTGGAACTGATCCGCGCCGCCGGCCGTACCGCCGCCCGACCCGTCACCGAATTGCGAAACCACCGGTCTCGAAATAGGGGGCGGCGGTGGAATCCGCGAATTCACGCGGGGGGCACCGGACGGACGCGCCGGCCTCCGGCGGCAGAGAACTCCGTGGTGATCTTCGGCGGGTGCGAATCGGCCCCGCAGCACCGAGCAGACCGCGACCGAGAGGGAGACCCGCACCGATGACCGACGTCACCGCCGAGGCCGCACCGACGGGCGGGAGGACCTGATGAACGACGTGCTGATCACCGGCGTGGGAGTGGTCTCCCACCTGGGCACCGGAGTGGACGCCTTCTGGGAGGGCCTGACCGCGGCGCGGAGCACCCCGACCACGGTCCCCGACCCGCACGCCCGGATGAAGCTGCCGCTGATGTACGCGGTGCCCGAGGACGCGGTGCCGACCGGCCCGGAGCGCTACGGCGACCTGCGGCTCGGCCTCGGCTCCAAGCTGGCCGTCGAGGCCGCCCGCCAGGCGGTCGCCGACGCGGGCCTGGGCGACGTGCCGCCGCACCGGGTAGCCGTGGTCATCGGCACCGGCATGGGCGACTCCGGCCTGCACGAGCAGTGGCGCACCGACGGGCGGCCCGAGTCCGACCGCTGGTCCCCGGTCTTCTCGGTGGCCTCGGCGGTGGGCTCCTGGTTCGGCGCCGAGGGCGCCAACTCCAGTGTCAGCAACGCCTGCGCGGCCAGCGGGTTCGGCCTGTCGCTGGCGGCCGACCTGATCCGCTCGGGCCAGGCCGACGTGGTGGTGGCCGGCGGCGCCGAGGCGTACTCCCGGGTGGCGCTGGCCTGCTTCAACCGGCTGAGCGCGATCGACCCCGAACGCTGCCGCCCGTTCGACCGGCACCGCAAGGGCACCCTGTTCGGCGAGGGCGCCGGGATGGTGGTGCTGGAGTCCGCGGTGCACGCCCGTACCCGCCAGGCCCGGCGGGTGTACGCCCAGCTGGCGGGCGTCGGCTGGAGCTGCGACGCCTACCACGCCACCGCGCCCGAGCCCACCGGCGCCCAGATCACCCGCGCGATGCGCGAGGCGCTGGCGGCGGCGGGCGCCGCGCCCGACCAGGTCGGCTGCGTGGTGCCGCACGGCACCGGCACCGAGCTGAACGACCTGGTGGAGAGCCAGGTGCTCGGCGAGGTGCTGGGCGCCACCCCGGACCGGCTGCCGGTCTACAGCCTCAAGGCCCTGCTGGGGCACACCGGCGGCGCCGCGGCCGCGCTGGCCTTCGTCGCGGCCGTCCAGATCCTCTACCGCCGCACGGTGCCGCCGAACATGGCGCTGGGCGAGCAGGACCCGGAGTGCAAGGTGTTCCTGCCGACCGCGGCCACGCCGCTGACCGGCCGCTACGCCCTGGTCAACGCCTACGCCTTCGGCGGCAACAACGTGTCCCTGGTGCTGAAGGAGGCGGGGGTATGAGCACCGATCTGGTGGTCTCCGGCATCGGGGTCGTCACCCCGTGGTCCGACCGGCCGGACGAGGCCGCGTACGGGCCGCGCACGGTCGGCCCGGACCCGTGGTTCGACTACCGGCAGCGGCTCGGGCCGCGCGGGTACAAGTACCTGCCCACCGCGACCCAGTACCTGCTCGCGGCCACCCGGCAGGCGCTGGCCGACGCGGGCGAGCCCGAGCAGCAGGAGGAGCGCCGCGGCGCCGCGGTCGGCACCAACAGCTCGGCGGTGGCGGTGCACACCGCGATCGACGCGACCGTGGTCGCCGAGGGCGCGCGGATGCTGAACCCGGCCACCGCACCGTACTTCTCGATCAACCTGTTCGGCAGCCGGCTGGCCACCGAGCACGCGCTCAAGGGCTTCAACCTCACCCTCACCTCGCCGCGGGTGGCCGGCCTGGAGGCCATCGAGGCGGGCAGCCGGGCGGTCGGCCTCGGCCGGGCGTCCTGGCTGCTGGCCGGCGCCACCGAGGAGGCGCTGCCGGAGGGCGACCCGGGCGCGCGGACCTCCGAACGCGGGGCGGCCGCCCTGGTGCTGGAGCCCGCCGACCGGCTCCGGGCCCGGGGCGCGCGCGGCTACGGCCGCTGCGCCGCCCGCAGCCTCTTCCTGCCGCCGCCGGCGGCCGCCGGCGCGGCGGACCGGCTGCGCGAGCGGATCGCGGCGCTGCTGACGGAACTCGGGCTGCCCGCGGGCCGGCGGCACCGCACGGTCGCGGTGGTGGACGACTCCCCGGTGGCCGCGGCGGTGAGCGCCGCGCTCGGCACGGGGGCGACCCGGGTCGAGGCCGGGGCCGGCTCGCTGGAGCCGGTGCTGCAGGTGGCCGGCGCGCTCGCCGCAGGCGAGGGCCCGGTGGCGGTGGTCACCGCCGCGGCCGAGGGCAACCTGGCCGTCGTCCTGGTGACGCCGCCGGAGCGGAACTGATGCACCGCTGGATCGACGATCGGATGGGCAGGACGTCATGACCACACCACTCGAAGGCAGCTGGAACCTCATCCTCGGGGCCTCCAGCGGGATGGGCCTCGCCACCGCGAAGGGCCTGGCGCTGGCCGGGGCCAACGTGCTCGGCGTGCACTTCGACACCGCCGCGGGGCAGGAGAAGGCGCGCGCCGCCGTCGAGGAGCTGCGCTCCACCGGCGTCGAGGCGCACTTCTTCAACGCCAACGCGGCCGCCGCCGCCACCCGGGCCGAACTGCTGCCGGCCTTCGCCGAGCTGACCGGCGGCCGGCCGCTGCGGGTGCTGCTGCACTCGCTCGCCTTCGGCAGCCTGCTGCCGTACCTGCCGGTCGACGGCGGAGCGGTGCTGACGAGCCGTCAGATGAACATGACGCTCGACGTGATGGCGCACTCGCTGGTCTACTGGAGCCAGGACCTGTACGGGGCCGGGCTGCTCGGCGCCGGCTCCAAGATCTTCGCGATGACCAGCGCCGGCGACCAGCGGGTCACCGCCAACTACGGCGCCGTCTCGGCGGCCAAGTGCGCGCTGGAGTCGCACGTGCGCCAGCTCGCCCTGGAGCTGGCCCCCAGCCGGGTCGCGGTCAACTCGATCCGGGCCGGCGTGACGGTGACCCCCTCGCTGGAGCGGATCCCCGAGCACGAGAGCCTGGTCGACCTGGCGGCCCGCAGCAACCCGCACGGCCGGCTGACCCGGCCCGAGGACGTGGCGGAGGCCGTCGTCCTGCTGGCGCAGGCCGAGTCCTCCTGGATCACCGGCAACATCATCGGGGTCGACGGCGGAGAGGCGCTGACCAGCTGATGAGCCTCACCCGCCTGCCCGCCGCCGTCGCGACCGCGCTCGGTACGGCGGCCCGGCACGCCTTCGAGGTCTACCACCCGCCGGCCGGGAAGCCGGGCCGCACCCCGGCCGACAAGGGCCTGCCGCAGCGCGAGTTCACCCTCACCACCAGCCGGGACGGCATCGCCCTGCGCGGCTGGGCGGTGCCCGGGGCGGGGCCGGACACGGTGGTGCTCTGCCACGGCATGGGCCGCAGCAAGTCCAGCACCCTGGCGCACATCAAGCTGCTGCACCAGGCGGGCTGGCACGTGGTCGCCTTCGACATGCGCAACCACGGCGACAGCGGGCGGGACCGGCGGCTGACCCGGATGGCCGACCGGTACACCGACGACCTGGCGGACGTCCTGCGCTGGGTGCGCGCGGACCGGGAGCTCGGCGGCGGGCGGGTGGCTCTGGTCGGCTTCTCGTTCTCCACCTGGGTCTGCCTGAACGTCCTCAAGCGGATCGGCCGCCCGGTGGCGGCGGTGGTCTGCGACAGCGGGCCGATGTACGACATCGGGGCCGGGCTGCGGCACTTCGCCACCCTGCGCCGCGGCACGCTGCCCGCCGAACTGACCGAGGGCCTGCCGGCCGCGCTCTACCGGCACGCCTTCGGCCTGCTCGGCCGGCTGATGCTGGCGGTCCGCGAGTGGCCGCCGGACCTGCGGGCGGTGCCGACCCGGCTGATGTTCGTGGCCGGCGGGCAGGACGCGGTGGTGCCGCCGGCGCAGATCGCCCCGGTCGCCGCCCGCTACCCGGACGCGGTGAGCTGGACGGCGCCCAACGCCCTGCACATGAACGCGATCCGGTTCGACGAGGCCGACTACCGCGAACGGCTCCTGGGCTTCCTCACCGAGGCGTTCCAGGCGGCCGGGAAGGACCTCGCGGCCGGGAAGGACCTCGCGACCGGGAAAGGCGAGGACCGGATGGTGGGCCGTGGCTGACTACCTGCTGACCGAATCCCAGGGGCCGTGGGCCGGGCCGGGCGCCGACCGGTTCACCGAGGACGCGGTGGCGCTGCGCCGGGCCGGCCACCGGGTGGTGCTCTTCCTGGTGGAGAACGGCGTGGTGGCCGCGCTGCCCAGCGGCCCGACCGCCCTGCACACCCTGCTCGAACAGGGCGGCGAGGTCTGGGTGGACGGGTTCTCGCTCGCCCACCGCGCCCTCACCGCCGACCAGGTGCTGGACGGAGTACGGCTGGTGGAGATGGCCGAGGTGGCCGAACGGCTGCTGGAGCCGCAGGTGCGAGGAGTGTGGCACTGAGATGGCCCAGCGGATCCCCGACGCGGACGTGCTGCTCGCCCTGATGGGCGCCCCGCACACCAGCGACATGCTCACCAGCGCCGTCCGGCTGGCCCAGGCCCTGCTGGAGCGCGGCGCCACCGTCCACCTGTGGACGTGCGGCCACGCCACCGGCATCGCCAAGGCCGCGCTGGGCGCCACCAAGCCGCGCAACCTGGAGAACTGGGCCCACGGCTACCCGTCCACGCTGGCCCTCGCGGAACGGCTGCTGGACGCGTTCCCGGAGCAACTCACCTGGTACTCCTGCCGGTTCTGCACCGAGGAGCGCGGCAGCGTCCCGCTGGCCGACCGGATCAAGCTGCGGCCGCCGTTCAAGTTCGCCGAGCACGTCGCGGCCGCGCGCACCACGCTCTTCCTGGGGGTGATCTGAGATGGCCGACCAGGGAGACACCCCCGGCCGGCGGCTGCTGGTCATCGAACGGGCCTACCGCGGCGCGCTGGAGACCCAGTTCGCCGACGTGCTGTACCTCGCCCGCGAGCTCAACCGCCAACTGGGCGGCGTGGACGTCCTGTTGCGCGGCCTCGCGGTCACCTTCGCGGCGGCCGACACCCGGCCCGCGCCGGCCGTCCGGGTCGGCCACGACACCCTCGACACCCTGCCCAGCCCCCGCGACTCGGTCCGCAGCCTGCTCGAACACGGCGCCGGGGTGTTCGTCGACGCGGCGGACCTGGCCCACTTCGAGGCCGGCCCCGGCTGGCTGCAGCCCGGGGTCCGCCGGGCCGGCGGACCGGACGCGCCGGGCCTGGACTGGTCCGCCTACCGGGACGTCTTCTTCGTCTGACCCCGCCGGGCCGACCGCCCCCGGCTGCCCGCCCCGGGCCGCCCCCGGCCGCCCCCCGGACACCGTCCGGACACCGTCCGGACCCTCTCCCCGACTCCCGGGCCCCTCGGCCCGCGTGAGCACGACCGCACAGGAAGAAGGAATCATGTCGAACGTTGTCCTGGACATGGACGAGCTGCGCACCACCGTCGCCGACGTCCTCGACGTGGACGAGAGCGAACTGACCGACGAGGCCGACTTCGTGAACGAGGTCGGCGTGGACTCGCTGATGGCCATGGAGGTCATGGTCGTCCTGGAGCGCAAGTACGGCGTCACCCTCGGCGAGGAGGAGCTGAAGCAGGTCACCTGCCTGAAGAAGGCCCACGACCTGCTGGCCGACAAGCTCGGACTGGCCTGATGCCCGGCGCGGTCAGCCCGGTGCGGGGCCGCCCCGAGCCGGTGGCGGAGGGCTCGGGCACCGCCGCCGTGCTGGTGGCGGCGGACGAGCCCGTCTTCCCGGGCCACTACCCGGGCTTCCCGATCTTCCCCGGGGTCTGCGTGGTGGAGCACGTCCACCACACCGCCCTGGCCACGCTGCCCAAGCCGGGGCTGAGGCTGGCGGCGATCGAGTCCACCCGCTTCCTCAGCCCGGTCTTCCCCGGCGACCGCCTGGAGGTGGAGGTGGCCTGGCAGGAGAAGGACGGCGCCTGGCGCTGCCGGGCGGTGGCCGGCACCGCGCGCGGCCAGGCCGCCGCGGTACGGCTGCGCTTCACCGAGGAGGGTGCGCTGTGATCACCGTCGCGGGCATCAAGCGGGTGCTGCCGCACCGCTACCCGATGCTGCTGGTGGACCGGGTGGACGACCTGGTCCCCGGCGAGCGGCTCACCGCCCGCAAGGCCGTGACCGCCAACGAGCCCTGGTACCAGGACCTGCCGGAGGGCGCGGACGACCGGGAGCACGCCTACCCGTCCGTCCTGCTGGTCGAGTCCTGGTGCCAGGCGGCCGGCGTACTGGCCGCCTGGGACCTCCCCAACCCGGACGTGCTGACCGGGCAGGTGATGCTCTTCGGCGGCATCGCCGACGTGGTCTTCCACCACCCGGTGCTGCCCGGCGACGTGCTGGAGCACCGGGTCCGGCTGGTCCGGTCGTTCAGCGACACCGTGATCTTCGAGGGCGAGGCCGTGGTCGACGGCCGCACCGTGATGGAGATCGGGCGGGTGGTCATGGCGATGCGGCCCGCCACCGAGCTCACCGCCGGGCAGCCGGCGGTGTCCAGGAAGGAGAACGGATGAACGCGAGGACGGGCAAGGTCGCGCTGGTCACCGGCGGATCGCGCGGGATCGGCCGGGCCACCGCGCTGCGCCTGGCCGCGGACGGGCACGACGTGGCCTTCTGCTACCGTTCCCGGCCGGACGCGGCCGAGGAACTGGAGAAGGAACTCGCCGGCTTCGGCGTGCGCACCTACAGCCGGCAGACCGACGTGGCCGACCTGCAGCAGGTGCGGGACCTGGTGGCCGCCGTCAACGCGGAGCTCGGCGGCATCGACATCGTCGTCACCTCGGCCGGGATCGTCCGCGACCAGCCGCTGCTGATGATGAAGCAGGAGGACTGGCGGGAGGTGATGGACACCAACCTGGACGGCACCTTCCACGTGTGCCGCTCGGTGGTCTTCGAGATGATGAAGCGCAAGGCGGGCTGCATCGTCACCCTCTCCTCGGTGGCCGGGGTCTACGGCCACGCGACCCAGAGCAACTACTCGGCCTCCAAGGCCGGGGTCATCGGCTTCACCAAGGCGCTCGCCAAGGAGGTCGGCCGCTACGGGATCCGGGCCAACGTGGTGGCCCCCGGATTCATCGAGACCGACATGACGGCCGGACTCTCCGACGCCGTGCGCACCCGGGCGACGGAGAACGTGTCGCTGCGCCGGCTGGGCCGGCCCGAGGAGGTCGCGGACGCCGTCTCCTACCTGGTCGGCGCGGAGTACGTGACCGGCGCGGTGCTGCAGGTCGACGGCGGCATCGTCGTCTGACACCGCGGTCCGGCGTCGGGAACACAAGACTGACAATCAGTCAGTTCTGGTTGTGCGTATCACTTCTGGTGGTGCGCGGGCATAATGGGCTCGGCCGGGAATCCGAGCGGGGAGGGATCAGATGGACCGCGCACCGACTGGTGACCAGGGCGTGTCCGCCGACGCCCGCGGTCGTCGGCCGAGCCCGCTGACCAGGGCGCTGGCCGTCCTGGCCGTGCCCGTCGCGCCGCTGTACGCCGCGGCACTCTCCTACCTCGTGTACCACCCGCCGCGCCGCCCGCACCACCGCACTCCCGAGGAGTTCGGGCTGGACGCCGAGGAAGTGCTGCTCCCCGTGGGCGGGCCGGGGCGGAACCTGCACGTGTGGCTCTGCCCCGGCGGCTCGGACCGGGTGGTGGTGGTCGGGCACGGCATCGGCCTGAGCAAGTCCGCGAGCCTGGCCCAGGCCGCGTTCCTGCATGAGGCCGGCTACACCGTGGCGATGTTCGACCACCGCAACCACGGCCGAAGCTTCACCGACCGCGCCTGCTGGGGCCTGAGCCGGCGGCACACCGACGACGTCGCGGCCGTGGTGGCGTACCTGCGCGAGCAGCGCGGCTACGCCGGCGCCAAGGTCGCGGTGTTCGGCTTCTCCTTCTCCACCTTCCCCTCGTTCTACCTGCTGCGCCGCGCCGACTGCCCGGTCGACGCGATCGTCACCGACAGCGGCCCGGCCCGCGCGATCCCGCCGCTGTTCCGCAACTTCATCGAGGCCAAGGGCATCCCGGTGCCCCGGCCGCTGCGCACCGCCCCCGCGCTGGGCGTGCTCAGCCGGGTCTTCGGCTCGGTCGGCACGGCCATGCTGCACGCCGAGTGGCCGCCGCCGGCCGAGGGCGGCTACCTGCGGGTGCCCTCGCTCTTCCTGGCCGGTGAGGACGACAGCATCATCCCGGTGGACGAGGTGCGGCGGCTCGCGGCCGGCTACCCGAAGGCCGAGGTGCTGGTGCTGCCCGGGACGGAGCACCTGCAGGGCCTGAAGGCGGTGCCCGAGCAGTACCGCGAGGCCGTGCTCGACTTCCTCAAGCGGGCCCTCGGGTGAGCGCGGTGGTGGCCGATCCGCGCAACTGGGGTGCCCGGCCCGAGGAGTGCGAGGCCGCGTACCCGTGCGAGGGCCTGCTGCCGCCGCCGGCCGAGGAGTGGTTCCGGGCCGTCACCGTCCGGGCCGAGCGCGCGGTGGTCTTCCGCTGGCTGTGCCAGCTGAAGGTGGCCCCGTACAGCTGGGACGCGCTGGACAACTTCGGCCGGCTCAGCCCCCGTTCGCTCACCCCGGGCGCCGAGGAGCTGGCGCGCGGCCAGCGGGTGATGACCATCTTCGAGCTCACCGACTTCGAGGTGGACCGCCACCTGACCATGGTGCTGGACACCCCGTGGGCCCGGGGGGTGTTCGGCGGGTTCGCGATCAGCTACGTCGTCCTGGACGACGGCCCGGGGCTGACCCGGCTGGTGGTCAAGCTGCTGGTGGGCCGCGGCGGCGGGCCGCTGGGGCGGCTGCGCTGCCGGGCGATGGTGTGGGGCGACCTCTTCATGATGCGCCGCCAGCTGGAGACCTTGCGCTCGCTGGCCGAGAGCGCGGCCGGTCAGACGGGGTGACTGGCAAGTAATTGCCAATGGAATGCCGGTCGTTGACCCTCCGTGGACAAGCCCGACACGATGGGTGCGCGGTGCTGGCGCCAAGCTGACAAGCGGGCGCGGCCGCCGGGCCGGCCTGGTGGGGCTGAGCGACAAACCCTTCGTCGAGAGGTCGTGCGGACGTGGTGCAGCAGCTCGCCCAAGGGGCGTCGGAGCGCCCCGAAGTGAGGGGCTCCGGGGCCCGCCAGTGGCTCGCCCTCGTCGTCCTGGTGCTCGCGCAGCTGACGGTGTGGCTCGACAACACCATCCTCAACGTCGCGCTGAAGACCCTCGCCTCGCCGGACGAGGGGCTGGCCTCCACGCCCAACCAGCTGCAGTGGAGCATCAGTTCCTACACCCTGATCTTCGCGGTGATGCTCTTCACCGGCGGCGTGCTGGGAGACCGGTACGGCCACCGCGCGCTCCTGATGACCGGCCTGGTGGCCTTCGCCGGCGCCTCGCTCTGGGCCGGCCTGTCCACCAGTGCGACCGAACTGATCGTCGCCCGTGGGGCGATGGGCATCGGCAGCGCGCTGATCATGCCGGCCACGCTCTCCCTGATCGCCGCGGTCTTCGACGAGGCCAAGCGGCCGATGGCGATCGCCGTCTGGTCGGGTTCGAGCGGACTCGCCATCGCGGCCGGCCCGCTGGTCGGCGGCGCGCTGCTGGAGCGGTTCTGGTGGGGCTCGATCTTCCTGGTGAACCTGCCGCTGGCCGGCCTCGCGCTGATCGGCGCGCGGCTGCTGCTGCCGGTGGCGCGCGGCGAGGTGAAGCCCCGCCTGGACCCGGTCGGCGTGCTGCTCTCCACCGTCGGCCTGCTGTCCCTGGTGTACGGCCTGATCGAGGGCGGCCACCGCAACGACTGGACCACCCCGGTGGTGCTCGGCCCGATGCTCGGCGGCCTGGCCGTCCTGGTGGTCTTCGTGCTGGTCGAACTGCGCGTCCCCAGCCCGAGCTTCGACGTGCGACTGTTCCGCAACAGCCGCTTCGCCGGCTCCAGCCTGGCCGTGATGCTGACCTTCTTCGCGCTCAGCGGCTCGATGTACTACACCGCCTTCTACCTGCAGGGCACGCTGAACCAGACGCCGTTCGAGGCCGGCCTGAACCTGGTGCCGGTGGCGGTCGGCGTGCTCTCCGGCGCCCCGCTCTCGGCCCCGCTGGTCCGCCGGTTCGGGGTCGGGCCGGTCGTCGCGCTGTCCATGCTCGTGTCCGCCGGGACCTTCCTCGCCTACGTGCGGTTCGGCGCGGACACCGCGATGCCCTGGTTCTGGCTGGTGATGCTGGTCCAGGGCGCCGGGATGGGCGCCTCGGTGGCGCCCACCACGGAAGCGATCATGGCCGTGCTGCCGCCCGAGCGCACCGGCGCGGGCGCCGCCGTCAACAACTCGATGCGGCAGATCGGCGGCGTGCTCGGGGTGGCGGTACTCGGCTCGCTGCTCGCGAACTCCTACGCCTCGGACCTCCGCCCGAAGCTGGCCGACCTGCCGGCCCCGGCCGCGCACGCCGCCGAGGAGTCCGCCGAGGCCGCCAAGGCGGTGGCGGCCCAGGCCCACCTGCCGCGGCTGGCGGACCTCGCCGACCACAGCTTCCTGCACGGCATGCACCTCACCTCAGTGGTGGGCGCCGCGGTGGCGGCCCTGGGTGCGCCGGTCATCTGGCTGGCGTTCCGGCGCGCGCGTTCGCGCTGACGCCCACCCGTACCCAGAGAGGCCACGACTTCATGGCCATTTCGTCCGCTGTCCGCGACCAGGCGCCACCCCGGCTCAAGGGCCGGGCCCTCATCGGCAACACCTGGGAGTTCAAGCAGGACCGGCTGGCACTGTTCTCCCGGACCTTCGAGCAGTGCGGAGACCTCGGCGCCTACAAGGTCGCCGGCCAGTACATGTACCTGGCGAACTCGGTGGAGCTGATCCACGAGATCCTGATCAGGAACGGCGCCGCGTTCGAGAAGACGGACCGTTTCCGCGCGTTCGGCAGACCGCTGCTCGGCGACGGCCTGCTGACCGCGTCCAACGAGGTGCACACGCGCAACCGCCGGATCATCCAGCCGCGCTTCCGCACCGCCGCCGTGAAGGCCTCCGTCGACGTGGCCGCCCGAGTGGCGGGCGAGGTCGCCGGGGCCTGGCCCGACGGCCACGTGGTGGACGTGCGTCGCGAGATGGTGAAGGTGGTGCTCGGCGTCGTCGGCCGCAACCTGTTCAGCCGCGACATCCTCGCCGAGGCGGACGACCTCGGCAACGCGCTCACCGACGCCATCCACGGCTTCGACGCGCAGGCGAGCGCCCTGGTCCCGCTGACCATCGAGTGGCCCACCCCGGCCAACCTGCGCTACCGGCGGGCGATCGAACGGCTGGAGCGGACCTTCCGCGGCTTCCTCGCGGAGCGGCGCGCGCAGGCCGACCGCCCGGACGACTGGCTGAACCTCCTGATGGAGGCCCGCCACGAGGACGGCACGCCGTTGAGCGACCGGCAGATCCGGGACGAGGCGCTCAACATGTTCATGCCCGGTCACGAGACCACGGCCACGGCCCTCACCTGGAGCCTCCACCTGCTCGCGGAGCACCCCGACTGCTACGCGCGGCTGCTGGCCGAGGTGGACGAGGTGCTCGGCGACCGGCCGGTGGTGCTGGAGGACCTGCCCCGGCTGCCGTACACCCTCCAGGTGTTCAAGGAGGCCATGCGCCTCTACCCGCCGGTCTACTACTTCTCGCGCCAGGCCACCAGGGAGGTGGAGGTGCTCGGCCACCGGCTGCCGGCCGGGGCGACCGTGGTCTTCAGCCCCTACGTGCTGCACCGACGTGCCGACTACTTCCCGGACCCGGAGCGGTTCGACCCGGACCGGTTCGCCCCGGAGCGGGAGGAACGGCTGCCCCGTCACGCCTACCTGCCGTTCGGCGCCGGGCACCGGGTCTGCATCGGCAACCACCACGCCATGCTCAACGGCCACGTGGTGCTGGCCACCCTCGCGCAGCGCGTCGGCCTGGCCGGCCTGCCGGGGCACACCCCGGTGTCCGAACCCATGGTGACCCTGCGCCCCAAGGGCGGACTCCCGATGCGCGTCACCCGCCGCGCGCCCGCCCCCGCCACGGCCCGGCCGGCCGCCACGGAGGGCTGCCCGTTCCGGGCGGAATCCGACTGAACGACCGCCGGGACCGCCGGGACCGCCGGGACCGCCGGCCCCGGCCACCCGGCGGAGCCCGCCGAGTACGACTCCTGGTCGACGCTGTGGTGGCAGCGCCGGGGCCCGCTGGCCATCCTGCACTGGTGCGCCCGCACCCGGGCCGCGTACGTCCCGCCGGCCGCCCGCCCCGGCGCCGTCCTGGTCGACGTGGCCTGCGGCGGCGGCCTGCTGCATCCGCACATCGCCGGCAAGGGCTACCGCCACATCGGCGTCGACGTGTCCGCCAGGAGCGCGGAGGTGGCCCGGCGGCACGGCGTCGACGAGGTGCTGATCCACGACGTCCCGGCGCCTCGCCGAGGCCTGCGCGGCCAACGGCGTCCCGGTGGAGGTCTTCGGCGTCGTCCCGGTCGTCCGGGACCTCCTCGCCCGGGCCCTGGGCCGCGGCTACGGCGTCCGGATGCGCAGCGGCCGGTCCACCCGCATCCGCTACGGCGCGGCGGGGGTGAAGCCGCTGCCGGACGGGACTGTGCAGGAGCGTCCGGATAAACGGATGCGGTGACGTGTTCGGTTCAGAATTTCGGGTGGAGAATCCGAGAATTCGCGAGATCCGCTCATTGTTCGGGTAATTCGCGCAAATTCCTTCCGTTCCCTGATCGAATCTGACAGCATCATCCGCTATCCGGCGACGGGATGTATGCGACCGGGGGTGCGACAGGGGAGGAACGCCATGCTCGGCTTCGGCGTGCGCGGACGGCGCGCGCGAGCGGTGGGCACCGGGGACGACACCCGCGTGCCCGCCGCCGGCGCCGCCCGCCCCGCACCCTGGGTCCGCACCAGGCTGCGGGCGAACCCGACGACCGCGCTGCTCATGGCGGCCCTCGCGTTCGTCACCGTCTTCCTGGCGGCGGCCTTCCCCCGCATCGCGGACCGGGGCGCGGACACCGCGCTCCAGGACTTCGTCGGCCGGAACGGCCTCAACCAGACCACCCTGCAGACCGCCTCCAGGACCCGGGACGGCGACGACGCCGCCGAACTCGACCGGGTACAGCGGGAACTGACCGAGCTGGTCGGCCGGCAACTGACGCTGACCCGCTCGGGGCAGACCCACGGCGCCCGCGCCGCGGCCGACCAGAACATGGGAAACCCGGAGTACGTCCGGATCGCGGAGAAGCGGACCGACCCGGTCCTCGGCCTGCTCTACCTGAACGACCTGGCCGCCCGGGCCACCCTCACCGCCGGTACCTGGCCGACCCCCGGCGTCGTCGGCGGTCCGCTGCCGATCGTGATCAGCGAGAAGGCCGCCGAGACCATCCGCATCAAGCTCGGCGACGTCATCGACAACGGCGTCGAGGGCTCGGGCGCCAAGCGGACCGCCGTCGTGGTCGGCCTCTACCGGGTCAACGACCCGCAGGACCCGGCCTGGGACGACCTCGGCTGCCCGGCCCGCGCCTGCCTGCGCGCCGAACCCACCCGCGAGCACTGGATGACCAGCGGATTCGTCGACGGCGGCAGCCTGCCCGCGCTGGCCCGCTGGGGCTCGACCGCCGAGAACTTCTGGCGGCTGCCCGTCGACCCCGCCTCGCTGCACGTCGACCGGCTCGACCGCACCCAGGGCGCCCTCAGCTCCTTCCTGACCGGGCGCGACGCCACCACCCTGGCCCGCACCACCGGGCGCCTCGACCTGCACACCACCTCCGGGCTCCCCGACCTCCTCACCCGGGCGGACGAGCGCTACCGGGCCGTGCTGCCGCTGAGCACGATCGGCCCGGCCGGGGTCGCGGGCGTCGCCACCGTGGTGCTGTTCCTGGCCGCCGCCCTCAGTACGGACCGGCGCACCGCCGAGCTCAGGCTGCTGCAGGCCCGCGCCGGCTCCCTCGCCGGGGTGCTGCGCCGGCTGCTCGGCGAGGGCGCGGTCACCGTCCTGCCCGCCGCCACGCTCGCCACCGTGCTCGCCCTGGTGCTGCTGCCCACCCCCCGGTGGGGCCAGTCGGTGCTGGCGGCCCTGGCCGCCACCCTGCTCGCCCTGCTGGCCTTCCCGCTCCGGGCCGTCCCGCTGTGGGCGCGCCGCAGGGCGGCCGGCGGCCGGCGCCGCCTGGTCGGCGAACTCGCCGTCCTGGCGGTCACCGCCGCGGCCGTGGCGGAGGTGCGGCGCCGGGGCGTCGGCACCGGCGCCGGGCTCGACCCGCTGCTGGTGGCGGCCCCGTTCCTGCTCGCCGTCACCGGCGGGCTGCTGCTGGCCCGGACCGAACCGGTGGTGATCGGCCGGCTGTCCGCCCTCGCCGGCCGGGGGCGCGGCCTGATCGCCTTCCTCGGCCTCGCCCGGGCCGCCCGCGACAACACCGGCCGCCGCAAGCCCTCCGTGCTGCCGCTGCTCGCCCTGCTGATCGCCGTCACCACCACCGGATTCGGCGCCACCGTGCTCGACACCGTCGACCACGTGCGCACCCGGGCCGCGCGCATCGCCACGGGCGGGGACGTCGGCGTCTCCCTGCCCGGGTACGCCACCCTGACCGGTCCGTTCACCGAGGCCGCCGGCGCGCTGCCGGGCGTCCGGGCCTCGACCGCGGTCTGGGTCGAGCCCCAGGCCCGCTTCCTCAGCGCCGACCAGAACTACACCGAGGCCTACCTGGTGATGGTGGTCGATCCGGCGGCGTACGCCGAGATCGCCCGGACCCTCGGGGCCGGCGAGTTCGATCCGGCGAAGCTCGCCGGGACGGCCGGCGGCCGGGACACCCCGGTGCCCGCGCTGGTCAGCCGCGACCTGGCCAAGCGCCTGGCCACCGGGCCCTCCCAGGTGCGCACGCCCAACGGCAACGACCTGCGCCTCACCGTCGCCGACACCGTCGCCGCCACGCCCGCGCTGCCGGACCCGGGCAAGCCGTTCGCCGTCGTGCCCGCCGGCCCCGCCTGGGAGCGCCTGCCGGACGCCAAGCGGGTCAACCAGTGGTTCGCCGTCGGCGACGTCGACCCCGAAGCCGTCCGGGCGGCCCTGCGCACCAACGGCGGGGCCCAACCGGTCGGCATGGCCAAGCTGATCGCCGACTCCGCCACGGCCGTCGGCCAGGACACCCACGGCCTGCCCGCCGGCTACACGGTGCACAGCAGCCGGGAGACCGCCGCCGCGCTCGGCGACGACCCGCTGCAGCACGCCGCCGGGCGGCTGTTCTGGTACGCGGCCGCCGCCGGCGCCGGATTCGCCCTGCTCGCCGTCCTGCTGACGCTGTTCCGGGCCGCCCCCGACCGCACGGCCCTGCTCGCCCGGCTGCGCACCATGGGCCTGCGGCCCCGGCAGGGGCTCGCGCTGATCCTCACCGAGGCGCTGTCGCAGACCGTCGCGGCGGCCGTCGGCGGCGCCCTGGTCGCCGTCGCGGCGGTCGCCCTGCTGGGCGGCGCCTTCGACATCTCGACGCTGGTCGGCGTCCGGGTCGGGGAGGTCATCACCCCGGTGCCGATGCCGGTGCTGCTGCCCACCGCGGGCCTGACCCTGCTGGTCGGCCTCGGGGTGGTGGCGGAGACGCTGGTCGCCGGCCGCCGCCAGATCGCCACCGAACTGCGGGCGGGCGAGCAGTCCTGACACCTGGCCCTTCGGTGCCGCGGGCTCGGTGGAGCGGCAGGACACCGGGTCGGCGAGCCAGGCGAAGTCCTCGGGGCGGCGCATCCGGGCGAGGACGGTGCGCTGCCCGTCCTCGTCGGCGTCCCGCAGCCAGGGGACGGGCGCCAGGAGGGCGGCCGGCTCGTCGGTGACCTCGGCGTCGAGGAAGGCGCCGAGCTCGGTGGGGACGGGGTCGTCGACCAGGCAGAGCCAGGCGAGGGCCGCGCCCACCCGGACGTCGACCGGGCGGGGCAGATCCCGCACATCTACTTCGAGTGGACCGAGGGCGGCCCGTTCGGCCACTTCCTGCGGTTCTTCCTGTTCGGACAGGGCGAGGTCGCCCCGGTCACCCGGGAGGTGCTGCGCGAGGCGGAACCGGACCGCTCCCGGCGCCCGCGTGTCCACGTCGGGTAGGGGCGGCAGGCCGAACGGGCGCAGCATGGACGTGGACGTGGACGTGGACGTGGACGTGGAGGCGGAGGCGGAGACGGTGACGGGGAAGCTGCGGGTGTTCCTGGGAGCGGCGCCGGGGGTGGGCAAGACGTACGCCATGCTCCGGGAGGGGCGGCGGCTGCGCGGCGAGGGGCTGGACGTGGTGGTCGGCCTGGTCGAGACGTACGGGCGGCGCGCCACCGAGGAGCAGCTGGGGGACCTGCCGGTGCTGCCCCGGCGGCCCGTCTCCTACCGGGGCACGGAGCTCGCGGAGCTGGACGTGGACGCCCTGCTGGCGCGCCGCCCGGCGCTCGCGCTGGTGGACGAACTCGCGCACACCAATGTGCCCGGTGGGCGGCACACGAAGCGCTGGCAGGACGTGCGGGAGCTGCTGGACGCCGGGATCGACGTGGCGACGACGCTCAACATCCAGCACCTGGAGAGCCTCAACGACGTCGTCGAGCAGATCACCGGCGTCGCGCAGCGCGAGACCATCCCGGACGAGGTGGTCCGGGCCGCCGAGCGGATCGAGCTGGTCGACCTGAGCCCGCAGGCGCTGCGCGCGCGGATGGCGCAGGGGGAGATCTACGCGCCGGACCGGATCGACGTCGCGCTGGACCACTACTTCCGGGCCGGCAACCTGGGCGCCCTGCGAGAACTCGCGCTGCTGTGGCTGGCGGACCGGGTGGAGGAGGAGCTGGCCGACTACCGGGCCCGGCACGGCATCCGCGCGCCCTGGGAGACGAAGGAACGGATCCTGGTCGCGCTGAACGGCGCGCCGCAGGGCGAGCACCTGATCCGGCGGGGAGCCCGCACGGCGACCCGGGTGCACGGGGACCTGATCGGCGTGCACGTCCGGCTGGACGACGGCACGGTGCAGCGCGAGCCGCCCCGGCTGGCGGCGCAGCGGGCGCTGCTGCGGGAACTGCACGGCAGTTACGTCGAGGTGAGCGGCGGCGACGTGGCCCGGACGCTGGTGGACTTCGCCCGGACGGAGAGCGCCACGCAGATCCTGCTCGGGCCGACCGGCCGGAGCCGGCTGCGCGAACTGCTCTCCGGTTCGGTGATCAACCGGGTGATCCGGCTGGCCGGCCCGATCGACGTACGGGTGCTGCCGCCGCCCGAGCCGGGGCTGCTGGCGGTGCCGCCCGCGCCCCGACGCCATCGCCCGGCGCTGGTCCCGGCGCGGCGGCGCCGGCTGGCGTGGCTGCTCGGACCGGTCGGGACGGTCGCGCTGGCCTGGGCGCTGTCGCCGCTGCGTGCCTCGCTCGGCCTGTCCGGCGTGCTGCTCTGCCTGCTGCTGGTGGTGGCGGGCACGGCCCGGCTGGGCGGGCTGCTGCCCGCGGCGGGCAGCACGGCGGCCGGGGCGCTCGCCGCGGACTTCTTCTTCACCACGCCCTGGCACAGCCTGGCGGTGGAGCGGGGCGCGGACGTGGCGGCGCTGTCGCTGTTCCTCGCGGTGGCCGGGGTGATCGCGCATCTGATCGACGGTCTGGCGCGGCGCTCGCAGCAGGCGGGCCGGGCGCGGGCGGAGGCGGCGGTGCTGGCCCGGCTGGCGGGGGAGACGGTGGAGTCCGGGGCACGGGTGCTGCCCGAACTGGTGGCGGAGCTGCGGCAGGTGTTCGGTCTGGACGGCGTCGCGGTGCTGGTGCGCACCGGGGCGCTCTGGCAGTCGGTGGCCTCGGCCGGGGCGACGGTGCCGCTGCGGCCCGCCGAGGCGTCCTTCTCCGTCGACCTGGGCGAGGACGCGGTGCTCGTCCTGCGCGGCGCCCTGCTCACCGAGGAGGACACCCGGCTGCTCGGACCGTACGTCACGCAGTTGAAGCTGGCCAGGGAGCGGGAGCGGCTGGCCGCGCGGGCGTCGGCGGCGGACGTGCTGGCGCACACCGACGCGCTGCACACCGCCCTGCTGGAGGCCGTCGGGCAGGACCTGCGTGCGCCGCTGGCTGCGGTACGCCGGGAGGCCGAGCGGCTTGCGGACCCGGCCGAGGCGCGCATCGGTGCCGAGGTGGAGCGGATGGAGCGGCTGGTCGCCAACCTGCTGGACCTGAGCCGGCTGCGGGCCGGGGTGATGCCGGTGGTGCTGCGGCCGACCGCGGTGGGCGAGGTGGTCCGGGCCGCTGCGGACGGGGTGGCCGGGGTCCGGATCGACCTGGCGCCCGGTCTGCCGCGGGTGCTCGTCGATCCCGGGCTGCTGGAACGGGTGTTGGTGGACGTCCTGACCTACGGGAGGACGGGCGCGGGGTCGGTGGTGATCGACGCCGGTCCGGTGGCCGGGCGGGTGGACGTCCGGATCACCGTACGTGGCGACGAGGCCGTTGCCCGGGAGGCGCCGGGTCTGGCGGTGGCGCGCGGCTTCGTGGAGGCGATGAACGGCGAACTCGCCGTCGAGGAAGCACCGGGCGGCGGCACCGCCTATGTGGTCAGCCTGGCTCGCGCGGTGGCCTGATGCCGTGCCGGCGCCTGCCGTGCCGGCACCTGCGGTGGCGAACGCCTGCGGTGGCGAACGCCTCGTCAAGGACTCGTCGGCGGCCCGTCAGGGGTTCGTCAGGGGTTCGCCGGGGAGGGTGAACGGGCTTGCCCCGGGCATCGGGGCGGGCTTTGATGAGGGACATGCACCGCTCGACACGCCACCACGACCGCCCGCCGCATAGCCGGCCGCGGATCGTCGTCGCCGTCGCGGTCGCCACCGCCGTCCGGTAGGACCGAGCTCCTTCCCGCTCGTCACCGGCCGCGTGCACGGGCCCGGCGCCGTCAGGCCGCGCCCGTGCCGATCACCGCCGTCCGTCCTCCCGCCCCGGCGGGCTCCGAGGGCAGGGGGACGGACGGGCGTTATCGCATCACACCTTCTCGCACCGGCGGCCCCGGAGGCGCGCGGCTCCGTGCCGCCCCCGCACCCGTCGGTGCCTTTCCACCCTGGGATGGGTCATGTCCGACACTGTTCTGTCCGCCCGCACCGCCCTCGTCACCGGAGCCTCCTCCGGCATCGGCTGGGAGACCGCCCGGCTGCTCGCCGGGCACGGTGCCACCGTGCTGGTGCACGCCCGCACCACCGCCGAGGCCGAGGCGGCCGTTGCCCGCCTGGTCGACGCGGGTGTCCGCCGTGACCAACTCGTCGAACTGGCCGCCGACTTCACGCAGCTCGCGGAAGTCGCCGTGCTGGCCGGCACGGTGGTCAAGCACTACCCGGCGCTGGACCTGCTGGTGAACAACGCCGCCGTGATGGCACCCGAGCGCTGCACCCTGACCGACGACGGCAACGAGGTCTCGCTGCAGGTCAACTTCCTGGCCGCGCACCTGCTGGCGAAGCTGCTGCGCGCCCCGCTGTCGGCGGCCGGGGACGCCCGGATCGTCAACGTGTCGTCGTCGCTGCACCGCACCGCGTCGATGAACTGGTCGGACCCGCACCGGGTGAAGAAGTACTCGCGCGTGGCGGCGTACGCGCAGTCGCAGCTGGCGCTGACCATGGCGACGGCCGACATGGCCCCGGCCGGTTCCGGCATCACGGCGGTCAGCCTCAACCCGGGCCTGTGCGACACCGCGCTGCTGCCGCTGTACGGGCGGGTCGGCGCGCCGGCCGCCGAGGGCGCGGCGGCCGTGGTGCGGCTCTGCCTGCCGGAGACGGTCGTCGCCAACGGTGCCTACTTCGACGGCGGTGTCATCGCGCAGACCGCCCAGGCCGCCCAGGAGGAGCGCTCGCTGAAGCGCCTGGCCAAGCTCGCCGACCAACTGGTCGGACAGGCCGCCTGAACCACCCGCCCGACGCGTCGATCGAGAGGAAGGGCACGATGTCCAAGCGCGCCCGCAAGAAGAAGGCCCGGCGCAAGAAGAAGGCCAACCACGGCCGCAAACCCGCGTAGACCCACCCGGTGCCGCGTGCCACCGGCACCGGGCGCGCCACCTCCTTCGGCCCCTGCGGCCCGCCGTCCGGCTGTGCGGACGGGCGGTGTCCCAGGGGCCGAGCCGTTGCCCGGGCCGTCACGCCTCGCCGAGGCCTGCCTCCTCCAGGTCGGGGTCGCGCTGGAGGCGGCGGCGGGTGGTGTCGCTGATGCGGTGTTCCTCGTAGAGGCGGTGCAGTTCGGTGTTCTGCACGGCGATGACCTCGCGCCGCAGTTGGCGGTGGGCGGCGTCGGCGGTGGTGCCGTCCGGGGTTTCGAGGGTGCGGTCGACCCACGGCTCACTGTCTGGCGCTTTGGTGCGGCGTCAGTAACATGAGTTCTCCTCGCGTTTTCGTGTCAGGAGGCTGCCATGCCGGATCGCCACGACCTGCCCGCGGACTTCCGCTGGGGCGCCGCCACCGCCGCGTACCAGATCGAGGGGGCGGTGGACGAGGACGGCCGCGGGCCCTCCGTGTGGGACACCTTCTGCGCCCGCCCCGGCGCCGTCCGCGACGGGCACACGGGGGCGGTGGCCTGCGACCACTACCACCGGTACGCCGAGGACATCGCACTGATGCGCGGGCTCGGACTCGACGGCTACCGCTTCTCCCTCGCCTGGCCGCGCGTCCTCCCGACCGGCGCGGGCGCCGTCAACCCGGCCGGACTCGCCTTCTACGACCGCCTGGTCGACGCGCTGCTGGAGGCGGGCATCACCCCGCTCCCCACCCTCTTCCACTGGGACCTCCCACAGGCCCTGGAGGACGAGGGCGGCTGGCTGAACCGCGACACCGCGTACCGCTTCGCCGAGTACGCCACCGTCGTCGCCGACCGGCTCGGCGACCGCGTCCCCGCCTGGATCACCCTCAACGAGCCCTTCGTCCACACCGTCTTCGGCTACGCCCTCGGCACCCACGCCCCCGGCCGCACCCTGATGTTCCAGGCCCTCCCCGCCGCCCACCACCAGCTCCTCGCCCACGGCCTCGCCGCCTCGGCACTCCACGAACGCGGCCTCGACGTCATGCTCTCCAACAACCTCACCCCGGTCGAGCCCGCCTCCGACTCCGCCGAGGATGTGGCCGCCGCGGCGGCCTACGACGCCCTGCACAACCGCCTGTTCACCGACCCCGTCCTCCTCGGCCGTTACCCCGACCTCACCGCCCTCGGCGTCCCCGACGACATCTACGGCGCCGTCCACCCCGGCGACCTCGACCTCATCCACGCCCCCGGCCTCGACGGCCTCGGCCTCAACTTCTACAACCCCACCCGCGTCGCCGCCCCCTCCGACCCCGACCTCCCCTTCACCCTCGTCGACATCCCCGACGCCCCCCACACCGCCTTCGGCTGGCCCGTCGTCCCCGACACCCTGCGCCAACTCCTCCTCGGCCTGCGCGACTTGTACGGCAAGGCCCTCCCGCCCATCACCATCACCGAGAACGGCTGCTCCGTCGAAGAGTCCGTCGATCCCGACCAGCCCCGCATCGACTACCTCTCCACCCACCTCGACGCCCTCGCCCAGGCCGTCGCCGAGGGCATCGACGTCCGCGGCTACTACATCTGGTCCCTCCTCGACAACTTCGAATGGGCCGAGGGCTACCACCAGCGCTTCGGCCTCGTCCACGTCGACTTCGAGACGCAGCGACGGACGCCGAAGGCCTCGTACGCCTGGTACCGGGACGTGATCTCCGCCCATCGGGCTCGCAATGTGCGGTAGTTGGGCGACGCCGTGGACGTGGCATCTGTCGGGCTCGATGCCGGTTGGCAGGCGCTGTGGGATGAGGACCCTCACGGCCACGTACCAACGTGGAGGGAGATGAGAGGGTGTTCGACGAATCCGATGGCCCGACCGGGCGGAAGACCGGCCCCCGATGAACCGTTCCGGACGCCAGGACTCGGGTGAAGGTTTTCCGGCCGGCCGCCGTCACCTCATTGCGGAACCTGACGGCGTATAGCTCTCCCCTCCTTGCCCGCCATCGGGCAGCAGGGGCCCTGGGAATCACCCTGACAGCGCGGGTGTCCTGCGACGACGAACCGTGAGCGAGTGCCACCGACGCGATCGACCGATCCGGTCGGGGCTGTGCGGGGCCGTCCTCGCCCGGCGTGACCCCGACGCCGAGCGTCCGGGCGGTCTACTTGGCTTCGACTCGCCCGATCGGGTCGGGGTCGGTTCCCAGCGCCTCGCAAGCGGTCTGCCAGGCCGTGTCGCCGGGGTGGAGCCGGCTGCGGAGGTAGGCAGCTGTGAGCCGCCCGACGGCGGCGACCCGTTCGGGGTTCTCGTCGGTGGTCTCGGCGGCGTCGTATCCGGCGATCCCGCCGAGTCCGTGCTCCGCCTCGAAGAGGGTGAGCAGGGATTTGGGGCCGGGGGCGAGGGTGTAGGGGTCGGCGTGCCAGTCCGGACCCATGTCGGTGAAGTGTCGGGAGTCGTCCTTGTCGCCTGCGACGACCAGGGCGGGAGCGGTCATGGTGGAGAAGTCGACGGCTCCGATGATCGGCCACTGCTCGGCCATGGGCCCGTTGAGGACGTCGCCACCCCTGCCGGGCGCGGCGAGCAGGACGCCCGCCTTGATCCGCGGCTCGACCAGGTGCACCACGTTCCCGGTGTCGGGGTCGTTGAGTCCGGCCCCCAGCAGGAGGGCGGCGGTGAAGCCGCCGAGCGAGTGCCCGGCGAGGGCGACCTTGGTGTGGTCGATCCGTCCCGCGAGCTGCGGCACGGTGCGCTCGATCACGTCGAGCCGGTCGAGGATGTGGCTCATGTCCTCGGCGCGGGAGCGCCAGAAGTCCGGTGCGCCAGGGGTGCCGGCGACCAGGTGGCTCAGCGTCCGGGAGGTGAGGTGGGTGGGCTGGAGGACGACGAATCCCTCGGCCGCCCAGGAGTTGGCGAGCGGCGCGTAGCCGTTCAGCGAGGAGAGGTTGTTCGAGGGGCCGTGGCCGTGGGAGAGCAGGATGACGGGAAGGCCGGTTCCGGACGCGGGAGCGGTGACGCGTACCTGGAGGTCCACGGGACGTCCGGGTACGGGCAGGACCACCGGGCTGTACGACAGGACGGGGGCAGGTGCGGTGTGGGTGGATGCGCTCATGATGAGCGGTTCTCCTCACTGTGACGAGTGCCGCGGCCGGCCCTGGTCGGGTGGCGGCGGGCAAGGGGCAGTTGCGCCCCGCTTCGGCTAACCTGAAACGGAACGCTGTCCCGTTTACTATCCGGAACAACGTTCCGCTTTGTCAACGAGTATCGGAGGGAGAGTCGTGTCCAGCGAAAGCCCCACGGGGAGCGCCTCGGCCCGGAGCAAGCGGGCCGACGCGCTGCGCAATCAACAGGCGCTGCTCGCCGCCGCCGCCGAGGTCTTCGTGGCCTCCGGCGTCGACGCGCCGATCCGCCGGATCGCGGCCAAGGCGGGTGTGGGAACGGGAACGATCTACCGACACTTCCCGACCCGGGCCGATCTCGTCACGGCCGTCTACCGCCACCAGATCGAGGAGTGCGCGGAGGCGGGCCCGGAGCTGCTGGCCGGCGCCGACTCGCCGTTCATCGCCCTGCGTCAGTGGATCGACCTGTTCGTCGACTTCCTGGTCACCAAGCACGGACTGGCCGACGCGATGCAGTCGGACAGCAGTGGCTTCGCCGCGCTGCACGGCTACTTCCTCGACCGTCTGCTGCCGGTCTGCGCGCGGCTGCTCGACGCCGCGGTCGATGCCGGTGAGATCAGGGCGGGCACCCAGCCCTACGAACTCATGCGCGGCATCGGCAACCTGTGCATCGGAGGCGGAGACCCGCAGTACGATCCCCGGCGCCTGATCGAACTGCTCCTGTGCGGACTGCAGCGCCGCCCGTCGGAGTGACGTCGACGGTAACTGCGCGGCGGGTGCAGCCCGAGCGGCTGCCGGGGATCGGCGCCGCCGGCCTCATGCTGCGCCCCCGCGGCCGGGAGGCGTTGGCCGGGACTCTCTGGAATCCTGGCTGTGAAGCATCTGCCAGGCCCGTCGCGAGGAGCCGACATGTCGGGACAGTTCGAGGCCAGCGTCGAGGTCGACCGCCCGGTGGAGGAGGTCTTCGCCTATCTCGCTGACGGCCGCCACGACCCCGAGTTCAGCCCCCGGGTTCTGGAGATCGCGAAGACTCCGGACGGCCCGACCGCAGTCGGAACGGTCTTCCGCAGCACCGTGAAGGATGCCGGGATGAAGACGTCCCGCGAGTTCCGCATCACCGATGTGGAGGCGCCGCGCACCGTCCGGTGGAGCGAGCAGAGCAAGAACCTCATCACCGCCGACGGCGGCTATGACCTCGAACCGCTGCCGGACGGCCGTACCCGGGTCCGGATCTTCAACGTGCTCGAAGGCCACGGCCTCGGCAAGGTCCTGCTCGGCCCGGCCGTGCACGCCGCCCGCAAGGATGCTCCCGACTTCGGACGCCGGATCAAAGCGGCCATCGAGCGGTCCTGACCTCACGTACACGGCAGCCGGTCCCCGCGCGCAGTCCGGCGCAGCAGGCGAATCCCGCGGCGTGGCGTTCGGTACGCGGGGCGGTCCTGCGACCACGGCCAAGCCGGGGGCGGCGACCCGTGCCCTTCCCGGCATCCTCGCCGCGCTGCTCGACCGCGACGGCGCACGCCTGGAACCGGCTGAAGGCCTGTCGGCCCTGGCCGGGCCGTGGTTTCCGAAGCTGCACACCCTCTACTGCTCGGGGAGCACGAGGCACCGGGCGCCCAAGGACGTGTTGTCCGTCGCCCGGTTCCTCGTGTCCGCCGTTCGGGTGTCAGTCCTTCGGTGCGCCGCGGCCGCGACGGCGCAGGTGCAGGCAGAATCCCGCGGCACCGGCCAGCGCGGCGGCGCCGACCGCCGGCAGCTGCCATGACGTCGGGGACGACTGATCGGCAGAGGCCGACGAGGTCGTCGGACGCTGCGTCCCTGATGGTGCTTCGGGCAGGACCTGGGGCGGCGTTCCGGGCGGTGACCCGGCTGCTGTCCCCGTGCCGTCGAACAGCCCGAATCCTCCGGCGAGCCCCTTCCGGTCGTAGCCGGATCCGGGGAGTTTGTCCGCGTACCGACCCGTCACCAGCTTCTGGTAGGCGGCCAGCGGGAGGCTCTGTCTGCCGCCGAGGCCTGTGGTGGCCTCGCTGTTGAGCGGCTCGACGTTGCCGCTCGCGGTGAGCCGGTACCAGGCGTGGATCTGCGGCTCGGTGAAGGTGCGGGCGTCGGGGGTAGCGCGTTCGGCGAGCTTGAGCTCGTTGTCACCGTCCTGGATGCCCGCCAGCCGCCAGCCGCCGGCCTTGTCCGGCGGAGCGAGCAGTACGGCGGCCTGGTGACCGTCGGCCGCGCTCACCCGCGAGGCGAGGTAGGACAGCCTGAGCGCGTTCCGCGGTGTCGGCTGGGCCTTGCCCGCCACGAAGTCCACCGACAGCTCGTACATCGGAACCGGGTCCCTGAGCTGGAACGACGGTGGCGCGGCGACCGCGTTCGGGGTGTTCGGCCGACCGCCCGTACTGCCGCCGTCGGCGCCGGTCCCGGCTCCGGGGGCGGTCGCCGTCCTCGCGGCGCCGAGGAAGCGGGAGACGGTGTCCTGCGTCTGTCCGGAGCGCAGCACCTGCTGAGCGGCGCCGTAGTCCGGGACATCGCCCCCGCTGTCGGCCCGGGCTGTCGTGGCGGCGGCGCCGACGCTCACGAGTGCGGCGGTGGTGAGGGCAACCACCTTCAGTGTCCTCATGGTTGGTTGTCTCCTCACGCGTGCATGCCGACCCGCGAGTGGGTCCATCGGAACGAGCCGTTGCTGACGTAGGTATCGAAGTTCCACCAGGTGTACGTCTGCGTACTGGGCCACGGATCGCCCACGGCGATCATGTTGCTGGTGCTGTCGTAGCCGTAGATGACGTTCATGTGCCCGCCGCCCGAGGTCCAGCCGATGCGCACCGCGAACGGCCGCCCGTTGGCTATCTCGTTGGTGACCTCGTTGAACGAGGCGTTGCGGTCCAGGTCGTAGCCGCTGTTGCGGAAGCCCATGGCGGACAGGCCGTTGGCCATGTCGTCGAGCGTTGCGGGCCGGTCGTTGCAGTCCAGCCAGCGGCCCTGTTGGGCGAGGCGGCAGAAGTCGTACTGGTTGTACTGGTTGTAACCCCAGTAGGTGGCGACCGTCAGGCCGGAGGCGTCCCAGCACCACTCGTCCTGGACCTGCTTCTGCATGGTGATGTCGAGTGCTGTCCAGCTGGTGGGCCGGGTGGAGTTGCAGAGCGGCAGGTTCCCGGTGTCCTCGCTGATGAAGGCGTCAGCGATGTAGTAGGCGCCCGACCAGATCCAGCGGTTGTCGTTCTCGACGGTGTCCCCCGTGGTGCGGCAGATCATCGGGATGCGGTCGCCCGGTGCGGCCTGGCCGGAGGCCCGGGCTGAAAGTGAGGGGAGCACACGTTCGTTGACGGTGCTGTAGTTCCCCTGCCCACCGATGACGGTTCCCTTGACCAGCCCCGCCTGGGCCACGGCACCGATGCCCAGCGCGGCCGCGGCGGCCAGCACGGCGGCGATTGCCGTCATCGCCGCCCGACGCGATTTTTTGCGGTGTCTGCTCATGCGTCAGATCTCACTCCCCGTTAGGTGAAACCGAATGCGGGGGAGTCTGGCAGAGCCGCGTCAAAACCGGAACGGAGAAGTCCGGGCCGCTTCGTGGCTGCACGCTTAGGTGGTGGGCGCCCGGAGTCAATGAGCAGTACCTGAAGGCTGGTTGTCGATCAGTGGATTCAGTGGTCTAGTCCACTGTTATCTTATCGTTATCCGCGCATGGTCATATTTCACTCTGTGAAATTTCACAGAGTGAGTGCAATGTTACTCACGATGACGGTTTCAGAAGGGGAAATTCAGAGGTCCGAAGAAGGGCTTATGCGCTGCCCGAGGTGCCGTTCGCTCCGCCGAGATCGTCGCGGCTCACGTGCTCGCCCGGTGTGGCCAGCTCTTCGACCGCGCCGGCGGTGACCACCGCGCCGGTCGACCTCCTGCCGCGCCGCAGCCTGCCCTCCAACCAGCTCGCGAAGGACGTGAGCGCGAGGTTCAGGATGATGAAGAGCACCGCGACCACGGTGAAGCTCGCGATGGTGTTCGCGCCGTAGTTCGCGCTCATCGGGCGGACCGATGCCAGCAGTTCGGAGAAGCCGAGCAGCGCGCCGCCCAGCGCGGTGTCCTTCACGATGACGACCAGCTGGCTGACGATCGCCGGCATCATCGCGGTGACCGACTGCGGCAGCAGCACATAGCGCATGACCTGGTTCTTGCGCAGGCCGATCGCCTTGGCCGCGTCGGTCTGGCCCCGGGGGAGGGCCAGGATTCCGGCCCGGACGATCTCCGCGAGCACCGAGCCGTTGTAGAGGACGAGACCGGTGACCACGGCGTACAGCGGTCGGCTGTCGGAGCTGACACCGGTGTATTTGGCGTAGGCCGCGTTCGCGAAGAGCATCAGGATCAGTACGGGGATGGCGCGGAAGAACTCCACGACGGTGCCGGCCGCACCCCGCGCCCAGCGGTGGTCGGAGAGCCGGGCGATGCCGAACAGCGCTCCGAGCGGGAGTGCGATGACCATGGCGAGCGAGGCGCCGATGAGTGTGTTCTTGAGCCCGGGCAGGAGGAACGTCGTCCAGGCGCGGGAGTCCGTGAAGATGGGCTGCCACTTGACCCATTCGAGCTGGTTCTTGTCGGCGAGACTCTGGACCACCCACCAGATCAGGGCGGCGAGGGCGACCAGGAACAGCACCGTCCACAGCGCGTTGTTCCGTCTGGCACGCGGCCCCGGGGCGTCGTACAGCACGCGCGACCGGGTCATCGCTTCACCGCCACCTTCTTGCTCACCCAGCCGAGGAGCAGCCCTGTCGGGAGGGTGAGGCAGATGAATCCGAACGCGAAGACGGCGGAGATGAGGATGACCTGGGCCTCGTTCTCGATCATCGTCTTCATCAGCGCCGCGGCCTCGGCGACACCGATCGTGGCGGCCACCGTGGTGTTCTTGGTCAGGGCGATCAGCACATTCGCAAGTGGACCCACGACAGAACGGAAAGCCTGAGGAAGGACGATGAGCGTCAGTACCTGGGGGAATCTCAGGCCGATGGCGCGCGCCGCCTCGGTCTGACCAACGGGCACCGTGTTGATGCCGGACCGTAGGGCCTCGCAGACGAACGCCGCGGTGTAGGCGATCAGACCGAGCACGGCGAGCCGGAAGTCGATCGTCTTGAAGTCGTGGGAGCCGAGCGTGACGCCGAGCGTCTGGAACAGGCCCAGGGAGGTGAAGACGATGATCACGGTGAGGGGGATGTTCCGGACCACATTGACGTAAACGGTGCCGAAACCACGCATCAGCGGCACAGGGCTGACGCGCATGGCGGCGAGTGCCGTTCCCCAGACCAGGGCCCCGATGGCGGAGTAGAAGGTGAGCTGTACCGTCACCCAGAAGGCCCCCAGTAGGTCGTACCGATCAAGGAAATCGAACATGTCGTCTTCTCACAGCCTTCCGCGTGGCTGAAGGGCGAGGCGCGCCGCCCACGGGCGGCGCGCCGTGGGTAACCCGCGTCAGCTGACGATGACGCCGATCTTCGGCGCGGGCTCGTTGTGATAGTCGGCCGGGCCGAAGTTGTTCTTGACGAACGTGTCCCAGGATCCGTCGCTGACCATCTTCTCCAGGGCTGTGTTGATCTTCGCCTTGAGATCGCTGCCCTTCTGGACCCCGATGCCGTAGTTCTCGTTGCTCAGCTTGAAACCGCCGAGCTTGAACTTGCCCTTGAACTGGGCCTGCGCGGCGTAGCCGGCGAGGATCGAGTCATCGGTGGTCAGGGCGTCGACGGCCTTGTTCTCCAGACCGGTCAGGCACTCCGAGTAGCCGCCGTACTCCTGGAGCTGAGCGTTGGGCGCGATCTTCGTCTTGACGTTCTGCGCCGAGGTGGAGCCGGTGACCGAGCAGAGCTTCTTGTTGTTCAGGTCCGCGGGCGTCTTGATGGAGTCGTCGTCCGCCCGGATCAGTACGTCCTGGTGCGCCAGCAGGTAGGGGCCGGCGAAGTCGACCTTCTGCTCGCGCGCAGGGGTGATCGAGTACGAGGCGGCGATGAAGTTGACATCGCCGCGCTGGAGCAGCGTCTCGCGGTCGGCGCTCTTGGCTTCCTTCCACACGATGTCGCCGGGCTTGTAGCCGAGCTGCTTGGCGATGTAGGTGGCCACGTCTACGTCGAAGCCCGTGTACTTGCCGTCGGGGGTCTTCAGGCCGATGCCCGGCTGGTCGAACTTGATACCGACGGTGATCGTCTTGCCGCTCGTCCCGCCGCCGCCGGACGAGCAGCCTGCGGCGGTCACGGACAGCACGAGCGCAGCGGCGACCGCGACGGCGACCTTACGAAGCTTCATGTGATCGTCCCTAATGCTCAAGGGTCCCGGTCAGTGGTGAAGGATCTTCGAGAGAAAGTCCTTGGCCCGCTCGCTGCGCGGGTTGCTGAAGAACTGATCGGGCGTTGTCTCCTCCACGATCCGGCCATCCGCCATGAACACCACGCGGTTGGCGGCCGAACGGGCGAATCCCATCTCGTGGGAGACGACGACCATGGTCATGCCCTCGGAGGCGAGCTGCCGCATCACCTCCAGCACCTCGTTGATCATCTCGGGATCGAGCGCGGAGGTCGGCTCGTCGAAGAGCATGATCTTCGGGTCCATGGCCAGTGCCCTGGCGATCGCGACGCGCTGCTGTTGGCCACCGGAGAGTTGTGCGGGGTACTTCTCCGCCTGGGAGGCGACACCCACCCGGTCGAGTAGCCGGCGCGCCCGCTCTTCGGCCGCCTTCCTCTCTTTCCCGCGGACCTTGACCTGGCCCAGCATCACGTTGTGCAACACGGTCTTGTGCGCGAAGAGGTTGAACGACTGGAAGACCATGCCGACGTCGGCCCGCAGCGCAGCCAGTTCTCGGCCTTCGGGTGGCAGGGGCTTGCCGTCGATGACGATGTCACCGGAGTCGATGGTCTCCAGGCGATTGATGGCCCGGCACAGCGTGGACTTCCCACCACCGGACGGCCCGATCACCACGACAACCTCACCACGGGCGATGGTCAGGTCGATGTCCTGGAGGACATGGAGATCGCCGAAGTGCTTGTTGACCTTGCTCAGCACGACCAGATCGCCCGAAGCGGGGGTGGGGGTTTCCTTCGTCACGGCTGCCTCGTTCATCGGCTTCATCGTCCGGCCTCCAGCAGGAAGCCGCAACGCCACGTCATCGGCACCATGGCCGACCTACGCACCACAGTGGTCGAGGAGGCGGTTGCCGACATCCTCCTCGGGGATCCGGCAGGCCATCGGCACGCTCGTCGCACGTCCGGACCGGTCGACGTCCTGGAACGCCGCGCATCCGGTGCAGTCTTTGCGCTGACGGCTAGCGTTCGGCCGTCCGGCGGGAGCCGCGGGTGGGTCCGCTGCCTTGGCTGGGCAGCCCGGTGCGCGTGGCCGGGGGTGTGGCGGGTTGGCCCGTGGCCGTGCTGGCGCCTTGGGAAGGCAGGAGGCCGCCGGACCAGTGGTAGGCGTCCGGGTCGAAGGTGCTGAGCTGCCGCAGCAGGCGGCGGGTGGACCACGGCCAGCAGAACGTGTTCAGGCCCGGAGCGCCGTAGTAGTAGCTGGAGTCGTCGGTCGCGTAGACCGTGGACTTCAGGGCTTTCTGTACGGCGATGTTGTGCGCGCGTTCGACGTCGGGCCGCACATCGAGGGCCGTGTGCCGACCGTGGCGCAGGTGGCGGAGGGCGTCGGTGATGTAACGGAGTTGGGCCTCCAGGACGGTGGGCACGGCCGTGGTGCCGCTGAGGACGTTCGGGCCCAGGAGGAGGAAGAGGTTGGGGTGGCCGCTGACGCTCGTGCCCAGGTAGGCGTGGCGGCCGGGGCTCCAGGTCTGGGCCAGGCTCTGGCCGTCCGTGCCGTACAGGCGGGGCGCGAGGGGCAGATCGCCGATGTGGAAGCCGGTGGCGAGGATGACCGCGTCCGCGTCCGTGCGTCGTCCGTCGGCACCCACGACGGTGCGGCCGTCGACGGCGACGGCACGGGTCGGGTGCAGGCGGACACGGGGGGAGAGCAGGGCCGGGTAGTAGGTGGCGGAGGTGAGAAGTCGTCGGGCGCCGAGCCGGTGACCGGGGGTCAGGGCCTGTCGGAGCTCGGGGTCGGGGACGGCGCGGCGCAGGTGGAGTCGGGCCGCGACTTCCAGGGGCGGAAGCAGCTGTGGGTGGCGCAGGGCCAGTCCGATGGCGTCCTGGACACGGGCATGGAGTGCGCGGACGAATCGGCGTACCGCGGGCCGGCGTTGCAGCAGGTGGTACAGGCTGCGGGGGAGGGTGTAGTCCGGTTTGGGCAGCACCCACGGGGCGGTGCTCTGGAAGACGTCCACCCGCGCGGCACGGCGCTGGAGCTCCGGCAGGAACTGCACGGTGGAGGCCGCGTTGCCGATGACGGAGACCCGGAGGCCGGACAGGTCGACCTCGTGGTCCCAGCGGGCGGAATGGAACACCGCGCCGGGGAAGGCCGTCAGGCCGGGCAGGTCGGGGTAGCGGGGGCGGTTCCACGGGCCGGTGGCCAGGACGACCGCGCGGGCGAAGACGTCGCCCGCGCTCGTGCGCAGGTGCCAGCGGCCGCTCGGGTCCCAACGGCCGCCTTGAACCTCGCTGCCGAAGCGGATCACCTCGTCCGTCTGGTGCTCGGCGGAGGCGGCCCGAAGGTAGCCGAGGATCTCGGTCTGGGAGGCGAAGGCGCGCGTCCAGGGCCCGGGCGCGAAGGAGTACTCGTACAGCAAGGACGGTACGTCGCAGCCGCATCCGGGGTAGGTGTTGTCGCGCCAGGTGCCCCCGAGCCGGTCCGATTTTTCGAGCACGACGATGTCCTCGAAGCCCGCATTGCGCAGGGTGATGGCAGCGGCCAGACCGGACAGCCCGGCCCCGACGATCGCCACCTCCACCTCGTGCGAGGCCCCCGCCCCGGCGGCGTCGACCACGTCCCTCTCCCCGTGTCGCGATCAGCAAGGAGCACCGACCGTAGCAGCGGCGGGCGGCGGACCGCGGTCCACGCGCCTCCACGGACGGGTGAAACTCCGGGTACGAGGTGGTCGGCCTCCGGGCGGGGTGGGGTGCATGGCCTCTCGGTGGTGGCCGGGAGGCCGTGCGGAGGTCGGCTGTTGAGTCTGCGTGGCCGGGTGCGGGGTGCCGGGACGGGGTGTTCGGGTCAGGCGAAGACGTCCTGCTGGTAGCGGCCTTCGGCCTCCAGTTCCGCGAGCCACTGGCGGGCGGTGTCGTCGTCGCTGCCGGCGCGGTCGCGGTGGAGCGCGGCGAGTGCTTCGCGGACGGCCGGGGCCATGTGGCGGCCGTCGCCGCAGACGTAGACGTGCGCGCCGGATTCCAGGGCCTGCCAGACGGTGTCGGAGGCGGCGGTGACGGCGTCCTGGACGAACCGGGCCGGGTGGCCGGCCAGGGCCGAGAAGGCGGTGTGGAGCCGGGCGATTCCGGCCTGCTCCCAGGCCTGCAGTTCCTGGCGGTAGAAGTAGTCGTGCTCCGGGTGCCGGCAGCCGACGAACACCTGGGACAGGCCGACCGGTGTGCCGTTCTCGTGCTGCCGGGCGCGCTCCTCCAGGAACCCGCGCAGGGGGGCGATGCCGGTGCCGGGGCCGACCAGGATCAGCGGGGTGGCCGGGTCGGCCGGCGGGGCGAAGGCCGGGGACGGTGCGCGTACGTAGCCGTAGACGACGTCACCGGGCGTGAGGCCGGTGAGGTAGGCGGAGCAGGTGCCGCGGTACCGGCCGTCGCCGGACGGGGCGGGGCCTTCGAGGAGGCCGACGGTCAGGCGCACCCGGCGCGGGTCGGCCAGCGGGGAGGAGGAGATGGAGTAGAAGCGGGGGCGGATCGGGCCGGTCAGCTCCAAGAAGGCGGCCAGCGGCAGTTCGACGGCGGGGAAGCGTTCCAGCAGGTCCAGCACCGACAGCCGGTTGCCGAGGACCTCCTGCCGGTAGCGCTCCTCGGCTTCCTCGCAGTCAGCCGTGCAGGCCTCCAACTGCGGCCGGGTCCACGGGCATGCGGTGTGCTCGGCCAGCACGCGCACCTGGGCGCGGGTGGCCACGTCCTGCAGTTCCAGGAACTCGGTGAGCAGCAGGCCCGCGGTGACGGGTGTGCCCACGGGCAGGTGGGTGCGGCCGCCGGCCGGCTGGTCCAGGCACAGGACCTGGTCGCGGTCGACGCCGAGCCGGGCGAGTGCGCGGTCGACCAGGGCCGGTTCGTTCCTGGCGAAGACGGCCAGGTGGTTGCCGGTGTCGTAGGTGACGCCCTCGGGCAGCTCGATGGTGACGGACTTCGCGGACGGCCGCGGCGGTTCGATCCGGAAGTCCCAGAGCCCGGTCGCGTCGCCGACGAGTTCCTCGGTGGCGACCACGGTCAGCGGGTGGGCGTGCCCGGCGACGATCGTGGGGCGCACCTCGGCCTCGGTGAGGAGCCGGACGCGGTAGCGCGGGCCGTCCGCGGCCGCGGTGTCGGCGGCGTACTCCTCGGCCAGGGTGGTCCACAGGGTGTCCGTCCAGCGGGTGGCCATGCCGTCGAAGTCGCCGGCCGCGTCGGCGGTGCCGCGCTCGACGACCGGGGTGGCGCCGGCGGCGAGCAGGCCTTCCTCGATGCGCTTGGGGAAGGCCTGGTAGGTGGCCACCCACTGGGTGTTGCCGGCGCCCAGCAGCGCGAACCGGACGCCCGACAGCGAGCCCTCGGGCAGTCCGGCGGCGAGCAGGTCGTCGAAGCGCCGCGCGTTGTCGGGGGCCTTGCCGTTGTAGCTGGCGGCGATGACGGCGAGCAGGCCCTCGGTGGGCAGGTCGTCGCCCAGCTCGTCCAGGCTGACCAGGGTGGTGGTGAACCCGGAGCGCTCGCCGCGGTCGGCGATCGCGCGGGCCAGGTCCTCGCACGAGCCGAGGCTGGAGCCGTACGCGACGGCGAGCTTCGTCCCGACGCCGCTGACCGCGGCCCGCGCCTGCGTGCCGGCGTCGTTCGGGGCGGCGCTGCTCGTGCCGGCGCCGTTCGGGGCGGCGCTGCGCGGGTCCGCCGCGCCGAAGACGGTCCGCTCGTGCTCCCGGCGGGCCCGCACGACCAGTCGGAAGTCGCCGGGCTTGTGGGTCAGCGTCTCCCGGACGTCCATCCGGTAGTCGTCGGGGTCGGAGAGCTTGAACCTCTGCAGGACGAGCGCCAGGGCCAGGCGCGCCTCCGTGAGCGCGAACTGGCGGCCGATGCAGGCGCGCACGCCGTTGCCGAACGGCTTGTAGGCGTGCGGGTGTTGTGCGGCCCGCTGCTCCGGCAGCCAGCGGTCGATGTCGAACTCGTGCGGCCGTTCCCACCCCGTGGGGTGGGTGTGCAGCGGGGCTTCGAGGATGTTGACCCGCATGCCCTTCCTCAGCTCGTACCGGCCGCCGATGACGGTGTCCTCGCGCGGGGCCTTGCCGAAGATCGGGATGGGGGCCCACAGTCGCAGGGTCTCGTCCAGGACCCGTGGGATGACGTCCAGCCGCATGATGGTGTCGTAGTCCGGGACGGTGTCGCCGGGCAGCAGCCGGTCCACCTCGGCGTAGGCCTGGGCCAGCACGTGCGGGTTGCGCATCAGCGAGTAGGTGGCGAAGGAGAGCAGGCCGCTGGTGGTCTCGTGACCGGCGATCAGGAACGTCAGCACCTGGTCGCGGACGTTGTCGTCGCCGAGCAGCCTGCCGGTCTGCGGGTCGGCGGCCTCCAGCATCAGGCCCAGCAGGTCCTCCTCGCCGCCGCCCTTCCCCGCGCGGCGCTCCGCGATCACCTTCTCGACGAGTTCGCGCATCAGCCGGATGTCCGCGCGGTACCTCCGGCCGTCCGCCTTGCGGAGCCTGGTCAGCACGGGAAGCTCCTGCGAGCGCCGCAGCGATTCCACCAGCGTGCCCAGCAGCGCGTCGAGGAAGGGGTGCAGTTCCTCCTCGTCGAAGGACCGGAACCGGTAGCCGAACCCCGACAGGGCGATGGTGTCCAGCGTGAGCCGGGTGTAGTCGTCGGTGATGTCGACCGGCTGCCCCTCCCTGTGCTCCCACTTGGCGACCAGGTTCCGGGCGATCTCCAGCATCTGCCCGAAGTACGACTTCATGGCCCGCTGGCTGAACGCCGGCAGGAGGACGCGGTGCGCCATGCCCCATTCCTCCTCGTCCTGGTGGGCCGTGAACAGGCCCGCCCCCGCGAAGTCCCGGACGTGCTGCAGCGGCGTCTTCTCGATCTGCTTGAAGAACCGCGTCTCGTCGCAGACTTCGGCGACGAGGTCCGGGTCGTAGACGAAGACCTGCTCGATGCCGGCGATGTCCATGCCGTAGATGCCCTCGGGGAACCGCTTGGACAGTTCGACGAAGTACGCGACGGGGTTGGTGCCGGGGATCTGCGGTGTGTGGCCGAGGAGCGGTATCCCGCGCGGGGACGGGATGGGGCGGAGGCCGTTGGCGGGTCGGGTGGCCATGGCGTGCTCCTTGGAGAGGAGGAGGGCGGGCAGGGGCATGGGTCGGTGCCGTGGCGCACCACGGAACCATACGCTGTATGGAAGTGATACCATACGGCGTATGGAAAAGGCGACGCGTGCTCCGCGGGGAACCAGGAAGAGAGACGTGCCTCTGACCGAGGCCGGGATCCATGCCGCCGCCCTGCGGCTCATCGACGCGGACGGGGTCGAGGCGCTCACCATGCGCAAACTCGCGACCGCGCTGGATGCGAACCCGATGTCGCTGTACCACCACGTGCCGAACAAGGACGCCCTGATGCACGGCGTGGCGAGGATGGTCGGAGCGCAGTTCCGCACCGTGACGCCGGAGGGCGCTCCCTGGCAGGAGCGCATCCGCCTGCTCGCCGCGGACTTCCGGGCGATGGCGCACCGGCACCCCAGGCTGATGGCCTACTCGTTCGGCCGGCCGGACTTCATCCGGCCCGAGGACCCGTTCTGGACCGCGCTCACCGCGACACTGGTCGCAGCGGGAGTGCCGCGCTCGGAGGTGCCGCGGATCGCCGCCCTCACGTGCGCCGCCGTCCTCGGGGTCCTCACCGCGGAACTCAACGGTGCGCTCGACCAGTGGTCGAACCTCGGGTCGGCCGGTCCCGATGCAGCCGGGGACGAAGGCGGCGCTGACGGCCCGGGCGCTGACGGCCCGAGCGCCGCCGGGGACCGCATGTTCCACCTGCTGCTGGACACGATCGTCACGGGCCTGGAGAGCCGGCTCTGCGCCGATCGTGACGGCCGGGGCGCCGGTCGCTGAAGGGTCCGCCGGTCCGCCGAGCGGCGGACCGGCGGACGGTCAGTGCTGCTGCGGGCCGGACGAGGTGGGGTTCGGCTTGGTCGTGCCGGTCCCGGTCGGGGTGCTGCTGGGGTCGGGCTTGGTCACCGGGTCGGGGATGTCGGCCATCGGCAGGGACTTCTCGGGCGTGTCGCGCAGGGCCTGGTCCATGGCGTCCCGCCAGATCGGTCCGGGGCCGTCCGCGCCGAACACCTCGTCGTGGTGGTGCCCGTTGATGGTGATGTCGCGCATCTCGACGCCGCCGGCGGGGCCGCCGAGCCAGACCGAGGTGGCGAGTTGCGGGGTGTAGCCGCTGAACCAGGCCGCCCGCTTGTGGTCCGAGGTGCCGGTCTTGCCGGCGATCTGGCGGTTGTCCGACAGGTGGAGGGCCGCACCCGTGCCCTTGTTCTCGGTCACGCCGTTCAGGATGGTGTTCAGGGCCCGGGCCGTCTGCTCGGAGAACGCCTGCTCGCAGTGGCCGGCCGGGACGGGGACGTCCTTGCCCTCCACGGTGGTGATCCCGGTGATGGCGATCGTGGTGCAGTGGGTGCCCCCGGCGGCGAAGGTCGCGTAGACGTTGGCCATGGTCAGCGGGCTCATCTCCTCGACGCCCAGGGCCATCGCGGGGACCTCGTCCAGGGGCTTGCCGCTGGCCTTGGTGGTGATGCCGAGCTTGTTGGCCATCTGCTTGACGGCGCAGAGGCCGATCTCCTGCTCCATCTGCACGAAGTAGGTGTTGACCGAGAGGGCCATCGCCATCTTCAGCTGGTAGGGGCCCTTCTCGCCGGCGGATTCGTTGGGCACCACGGTTTTGGGCCGGGCCTCGTTCCTCCAGGTGCCCTCGCAGGTCTTCATCGTCGGGTACTCGAGCGAGTTCGGGGCCGAGTACTCCTGGGTCGCCGGCAGCCCCGCCTCCAGGGCCGCGGCCGCGACGATCGGCTTGAAGGTGGAGCCGGGCTGGAAGCCGTTGCCGCCGCCCATCGAGGCGTCGACGTTGAGGTTGACGACGGTCTGGTTCTTGTTCTGGTCCAGGCCGTAGGGGCGGGTCTGGGCCATCGCGAGGATCTTGCCGGTGCCGGGCTCGATCATGGTGGCGGCGGCGGACACGGTGTCGGTGACCCGCACGTTGTCGCTCACCGCGCTCTGGGCGGCGGCCTGCTTGTCCGGGTCGAGCGTGGTGCGGATGTTCAGGCCGCCGGTGGCCCAGAGCTTCTTGCGCTCCTCGGCGCTCTTGCCGAAGGCCGGGTCGTGCTTGACCACCTGGCGCACGTAGTCGCAGAAGAAGCCCATGCCGGCCTTGGCGGTGATGCAGCCGTTGCGCGGCTCCTGGTACCTGAGTCCGAGCGGGGCGGCCTTCGCCTCCTTCGCCTGGTCGGCGGTGATGTGCTTGTTCTCCAGCATCTTGTCGATGACGACGTTGCGACGCTTGACCGTGCTGTCGGGGTAGCGGACCGGGTCGTACTGGGACGGGTTCTGCACGATCCCGGCGAGGGTGGCGGCCTCGGCGACGGTCAGGTCCTTGTTGCTCTTGCCGAAGTAGCGCTGGGAGGCGGCCTCCACGCCGTACGCGCTGTTCCCGTAGTACGTGATGTTGAGGTAGTTGGTGAGGATCTGGTCCTTGGTCAGCTCCTCCTCCAGCTTGATCGCGACCTTGAGCTCCTGGATCTTGCGGCCCAGGGTCTTGCGCTGGGCCTCCAGTACGGCGTCCTGGTCGTTGCCGGCCTTCTCCACGTTGACGTTCTTCACGTACTGCTGGGTCAGCGTCGAGGCGCCCTGCGCGTTGGTGCCGCTCTCCGCGTTCTTGCTGAGCGCGCGCAGGACGCCCTTGAGGTCGACGGCGCCGTGCTCGTAGAAGCGGGCGTCCTCGATGTCGACCTGGGCGTGCCGCATGAACGGCGACATCTGCTCGGCGGTGATGACGGTGCGGTCGCGCTCGTAGACCTTGGCGATCAGGCCGCCCTTGGCGTCGAAGATCTGGGTGGCCTGGGTGAGCGGCGGGGTCTTGAAGTCGCCGGGGATGTCGTCGAAGCCCTCCGCGGTGTTCTTGGCGGTCAGCCCGATGCCACCGGCGACGGGCAGGGCGAGGCCCGCCAGCAGGACGCCGGACACGACGCTCACGCCCAGGAAGGTCGCACCGTGACGAGCTAACCGGAGCGCCGTCCTGCGGGGCGGGCGGGGCTCCGCGGCGTCGGACGAATTCGCTATTGGCGGGGGAGTCGATTCCATTCCGGAATGCTAAACCTCCGAAGTGCGCCGGTCGAACGGTTTTTCGCACACGACTGTCACGGCTGTGCAACAGTCGCAAAGTCACTCCCGGAAAGGTGAATGGTGTACGAACTGAGTGAATGTGCCGGAATTCCGTCGAGTGTCCGGACTCCGTTTCCCCCCGGCGTCCCCTCGCCCGCGTCGCTCTCCCTCGCGCAGGCCCGTACCTCTTTGACGCCGTGAGCGGGGCGGAACGTTGCACGCGGACGGGAAGCCGGTGCCGGCCCGGGCCGGCACCGGCGCCGGGGGTTCAGTGCTGGGGCGCCGGGTCGACCCGCTCCATTGATTCCATCGTCCCGACCGTCTCGATCGGTTCGATCGGCTCCGCCTGCCCGGCCAGCTTCCGCGGGCGCAGCGTGGCGCCGATCAGGGCCCCGACCGCGGTGAGGCCGACGCCGACCCAGAGGGCCGTGGTGAACCCGTCGACGAAGACGGCCGGCGCGGTGTACGCGCCCGGGCGGGCGAAGACGGAGGCGAGGACGGCGACGCCGAACACGCCGCCGAGTTCGCGCATCGCGCTGTTGGTCCCGGCGGCCATGCCGATGTCCTCGCCGTCGACCGAGGCCACGACCTCGTTGGCGACGGTCGGGAAGACCAGCGAGGTCCCGATCCCGGCGATCGCCAGGGCGACGCCCAACTCGGCGAATCCCAGGCCGGGTTCGGCGATCGCCGCGACCCAGGCGAGCCCGGCGCCCTGGAGGGTGAGGCCGAGGACGACGAACGGCCGGTTGCCGTACCGGTCGGCCAGCCGCCCGGCGAGCGGCGCGACGACCATCGGCGCCGCCGTCCAGGCCAGCAGCCGCAGCCCCGCCTGGAGCGGGGTGAGGCCCTGCGCGGACTGGAAGAACTGCGCCATCAGGAACAACGCCCCGAACAGCCCGGCGTAGAGGAAGAAACTCACGCCGTTGGCGCCCGCGAACCCGCGCCGGCGGAACATCGCGAGCGGCAGCATCGGCGTCGGTGCCCGCCGCTCCCACCACAGGAACAGGGCGACCACGGCCGCCCCGGCGACCAGCGACGCCGTCACCTCGACGCTGCCCCAGCCCACCGAATTGGCCCGCACCAGGCCCCAGGTCAGGCCGAGGAACCCGGCGCCCGCCAGCAGCAGGCCCGGCACGTCCAGGTGGGCGTGCGGGCCGAAGCTCTCGCGCAGCCTGCGCGCGGCGAGCGGGATCAGGGCCAGGCCGATCGGCACGTTCAGCCAGAAGATCCAGTGCCAGCTGAGGCCCTGGACCACGGCTCCGCCGACGACCGGTCCGGCGGCCACCGCGAGGCCCGCGATGCCGCCCCAGAGGCCGATCGCCATGCCGCGCTTCCCGGCGGGGAAGGCCTCGCTGATCAGGGTGAGCGTCAGCGGCATGACGAGCGCGGCGCCCGCGCCCTGGACGGCCCGGGCGGCGATCAGCGCGCCCACGGTCGGGGAGAGCGCGGCGCCCGCCGAGGCGAGGGTGAACACGGCCAGGCCGACGCAGTACATCCGGCGCCGACCGAAGCGGTCGCCGAGCGCGGCCCCGGTGAGCAGCGAGCAGGCGAAGCAGAGGTTGTAGGCGTTCACCGTCCATTCCAGGTCGGCCAGGCTGCCGTGCAGCGAGGTTCGCAGGACGGGGAGCGCGGTGGTGACCACCAGCGTGTCCAGGGCGGTCATGAAGACGCCCAGGGATGCGAGCACCAGGGTCCAGGCCTGTGCGGCAGGCCTGGCGACGGGGGCTGGGACGGCGGCCGTGGCATCGGTGGCCATGGCGACGGCACCTCCTCGTACCGATGTCCGCCGGCGGGGCCCACGCTCCGCCGGCCTTCCTCAGGTAGGACGAACGGCCGCGGGCCCGATGGACAGCGACGGCGGTCCGACTGCCGGCCGATTGCCCGCCGATTGCCCGCCGATGCCGCCCGGCGGACGATGGAGGAGGCCTGACCCGAGCCGTCCGCCCATCCGTGCCCACCCATATCCATCCGTGTCCATCCGGGTCCGTCCCGTTCGTCCCACAGGTGACCGACCGGAACGAGGAGGACGACATGCGCTACCTGTTGATGATCTGTACGGACGAGAGCCGGATCGCCGCCCTTTCCCCCGCGGAGGGCGCGGCCATGCTGGCCGAGTACGGCGCTTTCGGCGAGGAGATGGGCCGTCGCGGCGTGCTGCTCGGCGGTGAACGACTGCGGCCGACCACCGACGCCACGACCGTGCGGGTGCGCGACGGCGAGGTGCTGGTCGCGGACGGCCCGTTCGCCGAGACGAAGGAGCAGGTCGGCGGCTACTACCTGGTCGACTGCCGGAACCTCGACGAGGCCATCGAGGTCGCGTCCAGGATCCCCGGGGCGCAGCACGGAACGATCGAGGTGAGACCGATCTGGGAGCGGTGACCACGCAGGCGCGGGACGCCGTCGCCGAGGCGTTCCGGTCCGAATGGGGCCGGATCGTCGCCGTCCTGATCCGCTGGACCGGCGACTGGGACCTGGCCGAGGAATGCGCCCAGGACGCGTTCGAACGGGCCCTGGAGCGCTGGTCCCGCGACGGCGTCCCCGACCACCCGGGGGCGTGGCTGATCACCACGGCCCGCAACCGGGCGGTGGACCGGCTGCGCCGGAGCCGGACCGAGGCCGCCAAGTACCGGGAGTTCGCGATGACCACGGCCGACCCCGAGCCGCCGCCGGAGGGCGGCACCGCCGACGACTCCGGCATCGCCGACGACCGGCTGCGGCTGATCTTCACCTGCTGCCACCCCGCCCTGCCGCTGGACGCCCGGGTCGCCCTCACCCTGCGCACCCTGGCCGGGCTCACCACCGTGGAGATCGCCCGCGCGTTCCTGGTCTCCGACCAGGCGATGGCCAAGCGGCTGGTCCGCGCCAAGGCCAAGATCCGCAACGCGCACATCCCGTACCGGGTCCCGCCCGGCCACCTGCTGCCCGAACGCACGGCGGGCGTGCTCGCGGTGCTCTACCTGCTGTTCAACGAGGGCTACAGCGCCACCGGGGGGACGGAACTGATCCGCGCCGGGCTGTGCGCCGAGGCGATCCGGCTGGCGCGCCTGCTGGTCCTCCTGATGCCGGACGAACCGGAGGCCGCCGGGCTGCTGGCGCTGATGCTGCTCCACGACGCCCGGCGGGACGGCCGCCTGGACGCCGCCGGCGACCTGGTGCCGCTGGAGGAGCAGGACCGCTCGACGTGGGACGGCGACGCCATCGCCGAGGGCTGCGCCGTGCTCGATGCCGCAGGACGCCGGGGCCGGCCGGGCTTCTACCAGCTCCAGGCGGCCATCGCGGCCTGCCATGCGACGGCACCCACGCCCGGCGCCACCGACTGGGCCCGGATCGCGCGCCTGTACGGCTCGCTCGCCGAGCTCACCCCCTCGCCGGTGGTGGAGCTGAACCTGGTCGTGGCCAGGGCGATGGCCGAGGGCCCGGCCGTCGGACTGGACCTGCTCGCCCGGCTGGAGGAGGAGCCGGCGCTGGCCGGGTACCACCTGCTGCCCGCGACCCGCGCCGACCTGCTCCGGCGGCTGGGCCGCCGGCGCGAGGCGGCCGCGGCCTACCGCGAGGCGCTGGAGCTGGCGGGCAGCGGTGCCGAGCGCCGCTACCTGCGCCGCCGGCTGGCCGAGACGGGCCACGACGTGGACCGGCGGGCCTGACCGCACCCGCGTCCTCCCCGCCGTTCGGCCGGCGCCGCGTCGCGCGGTGCCGGCCGAACGGGCGTCAGGATGCTTCCTGTGGCTGTCAGGCGAGCTTCTGGCAGAGCAGCGCGTACGGGCGCGCCGCCCACAGCTGCCACCAGGGCTGGCTGTAGGCGACCCCGGCGACGTACTCGTCGTCGGCGCACTGGCCCTTGGCGAAGCCGTACGCGAAGTCGCCGCCCCCGGCCACGGCGGGCCGGTTGTCGCCCTTGTCGAACCACACCGTGCGGCTCGAAGTGCCGAGCGGTGCGGCGGACTTGGCGCACAGCACGCCGATCGTCCGGCCGTTGCGGCTGTATCCGGACACGTAGGAGCCGGCGGGGCACTGGGCCTTGGCGTAGCCCGGCGCCCAGTCGGTGGTCACGTAGGTGCCGCCGTGGTCGACGAGGTACGCGTGGCCGGCGTCCCACGCGTTCGGCTTCACCGCGTCCGTGCACAGGCCGTCGTCGCCGCCGTGGCTGAGCCCGATCAGCCGGCTGCCGTCCGGGCAGGCGGCCTTGACGGCCGACACGTCCCAGTCCGGACGGGTCTTCAGGTAGGCGGACTGGTTGTCGTCGCCCAGCGGGGTGCTGAGCGTGGTCCAGGTCACGGTGGGCGGCGGGGTGCCGGTGCTCACCGAGGTGATCGGCCATTCGCGGTGGAAGGCGAGGAAGGGCAGGTCCGCGGAGAGGATCGGGGTGCCGAGGACGGCGAGGCGGGCCATCAGGGCCCCGTTGATGTCGAGTCCGCCGTAGAGGGCGGCCGTGCCGTTGATGCTCGGCGTGGTGCCGGTGCCGTCGAGGACGATCGAGCCGTTGACGGCGGCCCGCAGGTACGGCTCGATGGACGCCTTCACGCCGACCGTGTCGTACAGGGCGATCGAGCCCTCGGCGAGCAGGCCGGCCTTCGCGGAGGCGGAGCCCCTGAGGTCGAGGCGCAGCGGGCTGACGGTGGAGGTCCCTGGGTCGGTGGTGGTGGTCCAGCCGGGGCCCTTGACGTAGTCGGAGTGCACGCCCCACTGGCCGTCGTACGCCTGCTCGGCGTCGAGGGTGACGGTGCCGTCCGCGCCGATGTCGGCGGAGAGGGTGAAGTTCAGGTTGATCACGACGGGCAGGGCGCCCACCATCACCACGGGGCTGGCGCTGTACGTGGCCAGCGGTATCCGGAGCGGCGTGGTGCTACCGCTCAGCCTGGCGCTGACGTGCCAGTCGGCGTGCGCGCCGAGGGTGAAGCCGACCCGGGCCTGCTGGGGGTCGATCAGGCCGACGCCGCCCCGGTAGGAGAAGTCGATGGCCGGGGTGAGCGAGACCGAGCCGGAGAGCGTCGCCGAACTGCCGTCGGACAGCGGGACGGTGGCGTTGGCGCTCAGCCCCAGGCTGCCGGACACGGAGCCCGAGCCGGCGGACGCCCCGAGGTCGGTGGTGACCTGGATCCCGCCGATCTGCGGCTGGACCTGGAAGGCGGCGGGGCTGACGGCGCTGTGCAGGCTGGTGCTGGTCGCACCGAGCAGTTCGGGGAGGGTGGCGGGGCGGGTGCTGACGGTCACCTTCCCGTCGGCGGCCGGTTGCACGCCGGTGACGGCGACCAGCGCGCCGTGCGGCGCCGCCGGGGTGGGCGGGCTGTCGATCAGCTGCCCGGGCTGGACGGCGGCCGCGGTGGCCGAGTCGGCGCTCGGGTTCGCGTCCGGGTTCGCGGCCGCGACGGACGGCGCCCGCGTTCCGGCGGCGGCGGGCGCGGGCGCGAGCACGGCGCTGCCGCTGGCGGAGTCGTAGGAGGAGAGCGCGAGGCCGGGGGCGGTCGCGGCGGTCGCCGGCGCGCTGCCCTGCGCCGGCGTCGCCACGACGGCCGCGGTCGTGCCCGTGGTCGTGCCCGTGCTCGGAGGCACCAGCGTCGCCGGCTGGGTCGGGCCGGGGTCCGGCGCGGCCGGCGCCGTCGCGGTTACGGCGGTCTCGGCGGCGGCGGGCTGGGCCGCCGCGGTGGTCAGGGCGCCGCCGCCGATGAGGAGGGCCATGGAGGTGGCGGCGGCTTGCAGTGTCAGCTTGCGCATGACGGGTGAGGGATCCCTTCGTGCGTGTCAGCGGTGCGGGGAGGGCGAGTCGGGCCGACTCCGGTTCAACAGTCCTGCGGGACAGGAGGGTTGGGGTCGGATCGCGGTCGGCCCCCGGAGAACCTAGCGCACGGTTGTTCGTCCGTCTCCAGTGCGGCTTCGGGTCGGTGCCCTCTGCCGTGCTATGGCCATCGGCCGTTCATTGCTATGTCACACCTTATTGATTGTGACCGGTCACACGTGACACCGTGCCGAGCGAGACCTCGACGCGTTCGCGCTCCGGGGCTCGACCCCACACCCCCACGCAAGGAGTGACGATGCGTCACGGAATCCGGCTGTCGAAGATGATGGCCGTGCTCGCCGCCGCAACCACCGCCGTCACCGGCTTGGCCGCCGCCCCGAGCTTCGCCGCCCCCACGGCGAAGACGGGCCAGCAGGCCAGCCCGGCCCCCGGTGCCGCGCACCGCGACGGCATAGCCCCCACCGGCAGCGCCTTCGGTCTCCACACCGACGCGCAGACCCAGCAGGGCCGCCTGGCGCCCGCGCAACTGCCGCCGCGCTCACCGCAGTCCGCCGCGCCGAAGGCCCCCACGCCCAAGCTCGCCAAGGCGACCGGCACCGCGAACCCGGCCGTCCGCGCGGCCAGCACCTCCTGCACGCCCGCCGACTTCAGCAGCCGCACCGGCGCCGACCTGGTCGCGTACGTCCAGGGCGCGAGCGTCGACTGCATCAGCTCGCTCTTCCACCTGACCGGCCGCGCCGCCAACGGGGTGTTCAAGCAGAGCCAGATGATCGCGGTCGCCAACGGCCTGCGCAGCGCGGCCGCCACCTACACCGGCGACAACTCGACCGGCATCTACCAGCTGGTCTACTTCCTTCAGGCCGGCTACTTCGTGCAGTACTACGACTCGAACGACGTCGGCCCGTACGACTCCACGCTGACCGGCGCGGTCCAGGCCGCCCTCGACACCCTCGTGGCGAGCCCGCACTTCCTGGACGTCAACGACGGCAACGGCCAGGTCGCCGGCCAGGCGATGATCCTCACCGACAGCGCCAACCTGCAGGCCCACTTCCTCGGCACCTACCAGCGGGTGCTGAACGCGTACGACAGCACGTGGGACTCGTCCTGGTACATGGTGAACTTCGCGAACAGCGTGTACACCCCGATCTTCCGGGGCCACCAGAACGCCGACTACGTCGCGGCGGTCACCGCCGACCCGAGCATCATCAACACGCTGGACGCCTTCGCGCTGAAGCACAAGGGCATGCTCGGCGGCACCAACTCCTTCCTGGCGTCCAACGCCGGTCTGGAGACGGCCCGGTTCGTCGAGCACCCGGCGCTGGTGAACACCGTCCGGCCGCTGGCCAAGGGCCTGCTGGACATCTCGTCGATCACCGGCCCGACCGCCGGGCTCTGGGTCGGCGTCGCCAACCAGGTCGCCTTCTACGACCAGGCGAACTGCTCCTACTACGGCGTCTGCGACCTGTCCGCGAAGCTCAAGGCGGCCGCCCTGCCGATCAGTCACACCTGCGACGCCACGCACAGCATCCTGGCGCAGAGCCTGACCGATGCCGACCTGGCCGCCGTCTGCGCCAGCCTGCAGAACCAGGACACCTTCGTCCACAAGCTCGTCAAGGACAACGGCCCGATCCCCGGGCAGTACGAGAACTCGCTGCAGATGGTGGTGTTCGCCTCCCCGCTGGACTACCAGACCTACGCGCCCGGCATCTACGACGTCAGCACCAACAACGGTGGCATCACCCTGATCGGCGACCCGACCAAGGCCGACAACCAGCCGCTCTCGCTCACCTACCAGAACGGCAACGACGGCTTCACCGCGGGCATCTGGAACCTCAACCACGAGTACACCCACGCGCTCGACGGCCGCCTGGACATGAAGGGCAACTTCACCCAGCAGATCTCCGTGCCGGACGTCTGGTGGATCGAGGGCGTCGCCGAGTACGTCTCCTACACCTACCGGGGCGTCACCGACACCGGCGCGATGGCCGAGGCGCCCAAGCACACCTACCAGCTGAGCACGCTGTTCCAGAACACCTACGACAACAGCGACACCACCCGCACCTACCCGTGGGGCTACCTGGCCGTCCGCTTCATGGAGGAGAAGCACCCGGACGTCATCTCGACCATGCTGAGCCACTTCCGCACCGGTGACTACGCCGGCGGCTACGCGACCTACAACTCGATCGGCACCGCGTACGACGCCGAGTTCAACACCTGGCTGGACGCCTGCGCCGCCGGCGCCTGCCAGGCGAGCAGCACTCCGACCGCCGCCTTCGCCGCCGCCCCCTCCGGCCTGACCGTGAACTTCGCCGACCAGTCGACGGAGTCCGGCAGCGGCAGCCTCACCTCCTGGGCCTGGAACTTCGGTGACGGCGCCACCTCCACCACCCAGAGCCCCTCGCACACCTACAGCGCGGCCGGCAGCTACACCGTCAGCCTCACGGTGACCGACAACGGCGGCAGGACCAACAGCATCTCGCAGTCCGTCACGGTCACCGGCCCCAACGCCTGCACCGCGGCCGACACCCGGGTGTTGGACAAGAACTGCTCCCGGACCGGCCAGTCCGCGACCGCCGGCAACCTGCAGTACTACTACATCTACCTGCCGGCCGGTAACACGACCCTGAAGGTCAACAGCTCCGGCGGCACCGGCACCGCGTACCTGCTCTACAACCCGAACACCTGGGCCACGCCGAACGCCTACACCAACGGCTCCACCAACGCCGGCACCAACCAGAGCCTGACCGTCACCAACACCACGGCCGGCTACCGCTACATCAGCCTCTACGCCCAGACCGACTTCAGCGGCGTGACCATCAGCACCCAGTACTGAGCCCCCACTCGGTACCGATCCACGCGCGGCGGCCCGGAGCACTCCTCCGGGCCGCCGCCCGTTCCCGGCAGCGGTCGGGATCAGGTGCTGCTGCCGGAACCGCCGGAGTCCACCTTGACGCCGCCGAGGATCTTCTCCAGCGCGTCCTTGTCCGGCGCCTGCGCGTCGTCGTCCACCGAGCCCACGAACATCACGTACCCGCCGCCCTTGGCCTGGAAGGTGGCCACCAGCACGTAGCCCTGGACGCCGGACGAGCTGCGGACGTGCCAGCGCGTGACGTAGCCGGGCACGCCGTCCACGGTGGTCTCGCCGGACCCGTAGTCGGTGTGCTCGGTGATCCCGTGGTACATCGCCTCCGCCCAGCGGGGCATCGCGGTGTCGGCGGCCTCCTTGGCCGTGGCGCCCTTGACGGTGTCCTTCTCCACCATGAAATCGCCCCGGACCCACGGCTTGCCGTTCGGCCCGGTGTAGCTGCCGGTGCTGAGGAACAGCGACTCGCCCGGGTGACCGGCCTCCGTCTTCCAGCCGTCGAGGAGCGGGACGGTGATCGCGTGCTGGGAGTCCGGCGCGACGCCGGTGGCGGACGGCGCCGGCTTGGGCGTGGGGTTCGGCGACGGGCTGTCGCTGCGGCTGACGACGACGGTCGGGCCAGGGGTCGGGCCGGCCTTCGGGTCACCGCCCTGGAGGAACACGAACGCCGCGACGGCCCCGCCCACGGCCAGCACACCGACCGCGACGCCGACGAGCACGCCCGTCCGGCTCCGCCGGGGGCTCGGCGGAGGGTAGCCCGGGCCGGGGTAGGCCGGAGCGGGGTAGGCCTCCTGGCCGGGGTAGCCCGGGTACCCGGGGGCAGGCGGATAGCCGTAACCGGCCTGCGGGTACGGGGCCGGGGCCTGGGCCTGCCAGGTCTGGGGCCGGGCGTCGGCAAGGAGTGGGCGGACGTCGTCGGTCCACGCGCGGCCGTCCCACCAGCGCTCGTGACCGGGGGTGCCGTCCGCACCGAGTACCGGGTACCACCCGGGAGACATCGAATCGCTCACCGGCGTACGGTATCCGGCCGCGTCCCGGCCCGGACAGCGCGGGTCGGCGTCTCCCGCCCCCGCGCCGCGGCGGCCTCGTGCAGAGCGTCCAGCAGGGTGCGCAAGGCGGGCTGGGCCGCGGCGGCTTCCTGGACCGCCAGGTAGACGGACCGAACCGGTTGCGGGCGGTGCAGCCTGCGCACGGCGACCCCCGGGTGACGACCGCCCAACGCGAGCCGGGGGACGAGGCCCACGCCGAGGCCGGCCGCGACGAAACCGATCGCCGAGGCGTAATCCTCGCTGGCCGCGACGACGTTCGGGGTGAAGCCCGCCGCCGCGCAGGCGTCGGTCATGATGTCGAGGCAGGGGCCCGGCGGCTCGCTGCCGATCCAGGGCTCGGCGGCGAGGTCGGCCAGGGCGAGCGCCCGCCGTGCGGCGAGCGGGTGCCCGGCCGGCAGGACGGCGTGGAACGGGTCGTCGATGAGGGGGATCAGCCGGACACCGGGGCGGCCCCTGCCGTCCGGCCGGACCACCACGGCCACGTCCGCGTCACCCCGCTCCACCTCGGCCAGCGGGTCCTGCTGCTCGCCCAGCCTGAGGTCGATCCGCACGCCCGGATGCTCCCGCCGCACCCGGGCCACGGCAGGCGCCACGAGCGTGGAGCCGACCGACGTGAAATAGCGGACCGCCAGCCGGCCGGAGCGTTCGGCGCGCAGGTCGGCGAGTGCCGTCTCCGCCTCGGCGAGGTGCCGACTGATGACGTCCGTGTAGCCGGTGAGCAGCCGGCCCGCCGCGGTCGGCCGGACACCGCGGCCGAAGCGTTCGAGCAGCGCGATCCCCGCTTCCCGCTCCAGCACCGCGACCTGCTGGCTGACGGCGGAGGGCGTGTACCCCAACTGCTCCGCTGCCGCCGTCATGGACCCGCTGCTCACCACGGCCCGCAGAACCTGCATCCGTCTCACATCAAGCATGCAGCTCAGCTTAACGCTCGTGCAGTTTTCTTCGCTTGTCCTTCCAGATCGCCCCGGGCATCGTTCAAGGCGTCGGCCGGGCCACGGACGTGGCTACGGACCTGGCCACGGAGCCGGCCACGGAGCCGGCCACGGAGCCGGCCACGGACTTGGGAGGAGAAGGGTGAAGGACGGAACGAGGGCGTCGGTGCGGATGGCCGTGCTCGCCCTGCTGTGGGGATCGACCTTCCTGTGGATCAAGCTGGCGCTGACCGTGCTGTCTCCCGTTCAGGTCACCCTCGCCCGCTGCCTGCTGGGGGCCGGCGTCCTGACGGTCGGGTGCCTGAAGGCCGGGCACCGCCTCCCGCGCGGTCGCGCGATCTGGGGCCGGATCCTCACGGCGGCCTTCTTCTGCAACGCGCTCCCGTTCGCCATGTTCAGCATCGGCGAGCAGACCGTCGACTCCGGGGTGGCCGGCGTCCTGAACGCGATGACCCCCCTGTGGTCGCTGCTGATCGGCATCGTCCTGGGCGCGGAGCCCGCCGTCCGCCGGGTCCGCCTCGGCGGGCTGCTCCTCGGGTTCGGCGGCGTCCTGCTGATCTTCGCCCCCTGGGAGAGGGCCGGGCAGGTCGGCTGGGGCGCGTCGGCCATCGTCGTGGCGGCGATCAGCTACGCCATCGGATTCGTCTACATGGGACGCACCCTGGTCGGCCGGGGCGTTCCCACCATCGCCCTGTCCGCCGCCCAACTCCTCGCCGCCACCGCGCTGACCGCGCTGACCCTGCCGGCCGGCGGACTGACGCCGATCCACCCGGACGCGAAGGGCCTGCTGGCCACGGCCGTCCTGGGCATCTGCGCCACCGGGATCACCTTCCACCTCACCTACCGGATCATCGCGAACGAAGGCGCCACCCACGCCGCGACGGTCGGCTACCTGCTGCCGGTCGTCTCGGTGGGGCTGGGTGCCCTCGTCCTGGACGAGCCCGTCAGCCCGCGCGTCGCCCTGGGGATGGTGATCGTGCTGGCCGGCGTCGCCCTGACCCGGCTCAAGGGGACGCCGATCGCCGCCGGTCCGTCCGCCCGGTCCGCGAGCTGACAGACCCACCCGCCCCCCTTTGAACGAGAAGGACCCCAGAACATGACCGTGTTGACGGTGCGTGATTCCTCCGCCGGGGCGCTGCCCGCGGATTCCGTCGTGATCGGTGTCGTCCAGGGCCCGGCCGGCCCGACCGTCGTGTCCGGAGCGGAGGCCGTCGCCGGGACGTTCGACGACGGACTCGCCGGAATCCTCGCCGGCCTCCGCACCCTCGGCATGACCGGAGCCGAGGGCGAGGCGGTGAAACTCCCCGCCCCCGCGGGCAGTTCGGCCCGGATGGTGCTCGCGGTCGGCCTCGGCCCGGCCCGGCCGGACGGGGTGCCCGACGCCGAGGCGCTGCGCCGGGCGGCCGGCGTGGCCGCCCGGGCCCTGGCCGGAACCGGGAGGGCCGTCCTCGCCCTTCCGACCGCGTCCGCCGACGCGGCCGAGGCGGTGGCGCTCGGCGGCCTGCTCGGCGCGTACGCCTTCCGCGTCTACCGGACCGGCCGGGACGACGAACCCCCGGTCCGCGAGCTGGTGATCCTCGCGGACCCCGGCCACCGGAAGGCCGCGGAGGCCGGCGCGCACCGCGGCACGGTGATCGCCCAGGAGCTGAACCGCTGCCGCGACCTCGTCAACACCCCACCCAACGACCTGTATCCGGAGAGCTTCGCCGCCGCGGTCCGGGCGGTCGGCGAGGAGCACGGGCTCACCGTCGAGGTGCTCGACGAGCCGGCCCTGGCCCGGGCCGGCTACGGCGGCCTCCTCGGGGTCGGCCGGGGATCGGCCCGACCGCCCCGGTTGGTGCGGATCGTCCACGCCCACCCGGACGCGACGACCCGCCTCGCCCTCGTGGGCAAGGGCATCACCTACGACTCCGGGGGCATCTCGCTGAAGCCGGTGGGCTTCAACGAGATCATGAAGCGCGACATGTCCGGCGCGGCGGCGGTGCTCGCCGCCGTGGTCGCCGCGAGCCGGCTCGGCCTGCGGGTCCACCTCACCGGCTGGCTGGCGCTGGCGGAGAACATGCCGTCCGGTTCGGCCCTGCGCCCCGGCGACGTGCTCCGGATGTACGGCGGCCGGACCGTCGAGGTGCGCAACACCGACGCCGAAGGCCGTCTGGTGCTCGCCGACGCCATCGTCCGCGCGGGGGAGGACGGGCCGGACGCCATCGTCGACGTGGCGACCCTGACCGCCGCCGTCCGGATCGCGCTCGGCAACCAGGTCTTCGCCGTGATGTCCGACGACGACGCCTTCCGCGACCGCGTCCTCGCGGCCGCGGCGGCCGGCGGCGAACAGGCCTGGCCGCTGCCGCTGCCCGCCGACCTGCTGGACGGCCTGGAGTCGACGGTCGCCGACCTCGCCAACAGCGGCGGGCGGATGGGCGGCGGCCTGGCCGCGGGCCTGTTCCTCAAGGAGTTCGTCCCGGACGGCACGCGCTGGGCCCATCTGGACATCGCCGGCCCGGCCTTCAACGAGGGCGCCGCCCACGGCTACACCCCCACCGGCGGCACCGGCGCGGCGGTCCGGACCTTGATCCGGCTGGCCCGGGAGGCCGACACCGCGGCCCGGGAGGTCGCCCCATGAGGGCCCTCTACCAGGTCGACGCCTTCACCACGACACCGTTCACTGGCAACCCGGCCGGCGTGGTGCTGGACGCGGACGGGCTGACGGAGGGGCAGATGCTCGCGATCGCCCGCGAGCTCAACAACTCCGAGACGGCCTTCGTCCTCCCCCCGGACGGCCCCGACCACGAGGTGCGGGTCCGCTTCTTCACCCCCACCACCGAAGTCCCGACCTGCGGGCACGCGACCATCGGCACGCACTACGCCCGGGCCGTGGAGTACGGACTGCCGTCGTGCACGGTGGTCCAGAAGACGGGCGGCGGACTGCTGCAGCGCGTGGAGGTCCACGCGGACGGGGACCGGGTCCGGATCGGCATGCACCAGGGGCCGGCCGAGTTCGGCCCGGAACTTGACCGGTCCCAGGTCGGCCGGCTCCTGCGGGCGCTCGGCGCCGCCCCCGCCGACCTCGCCGAGGACGGCCCGGTCCGGATCGTGTCCACCGGCCACTCCAAGGTGCTGATCGGACTGCGCGACCGTGCCGCGGTGGACGCCCTGCGGCCGGACGCGGGCGCGCTGACGGCCCTCAGCCACGAGGTGGGCAGCAACGGCTTCTTCGTCTTCGCCCTCGGGGCCAGGGCGACCCGGGCCGCCCTGGCCGTGGATGGACCCGGCCCGCTCACCTGGTCCCGGATGTTCGCGCCGGCCATCGGCATCCCCGAGGACCCGGTGACCGGCAACGGCCACGGCCCGCTCGGCGCCTACCTGCTCCGGTACGGCCTGGTGGCCGCGCCCGGCGGCCGACTCGCCTTCACCGGACGGCAGGGCGTGGCGATGGGGCGGCCGGGCGACGTCCACGTCCGTGCCGAGACGGACGGCGGCGGCAGGGTGCTGGCGTCGGTCACCGGCGAGGCGGCCGTCGCCTTCCGGGCCGAGCTGCGGCATTGACCCGAGGCCGGGGCCGGGCCGTGCGGGCGGCGCTGGCGCCTGTGCGGCCTGGCCCCGGCATTTGTTTCGGGCGTTGAATAGGGGTACTGTCTCCCAGTCGCTCGGCAGGGAGCACCGGACACGCATCGGCGCGGACGGTCCCGGGGCGGCCAATCCCTTGAAACACCACTTCCTG
>NZ_JBMVFA010000034.1:0-53414 GCF_049543595.1 Kitasatospora sp. NPDC094028
CCCACCCCGTCACCACGGGGTTCGTGGGGGGCGGGGGGGTGTCCCCCCCGCCCGGGCCCGGGGGGGCGGGGGGCCGGGGCGGGGGGGGGGCGGGGGGCCCCCCCGCCCCGCCGCACGCGGATCCCGCCGACCGGTGGCGTCCGCTCTGACCACGTGGTCCTGGGGCATGGACGGGTCATCACGGTGCGGCCGTGTCCGCCGCCGGTGGCTCCGGCTGGTCGGGCTGGTCCTCGTCGTCCCGGCCCGCCGCCGGTGCGTCGGCGATCGACGGCCGGGGGCGCGGCGGACCGCTGCCGTCCAGCGGCGAGCGGTCGGGTTCGTCGGGCGGGGTGCGCCGGTGGTCGCTCGCCCTCCCGCGCATCGCCACGGCCCAGGACCTGCGTCTGACGGTCATCACGGCCTCCGGGGGTTCCGGGGCGGGCTCCCAGCGCCCGCCGGTACCGTGCGGCTACCCGGACGGGTGGCGGCCAATCCGGCCGCCGGCGGGGGCGCCGGACACCCACCCGCGCCGGTGGCCGGGAGGGGTCCGGCCTGTCGGCGGGGCGACGCGGCGCACCGTGGTCCCGGGGCCGGAGCCGGGTACCACGGTGGCGTTGGCCGCCCCGGTGGTCGTTCCGCAGCCGGGACGTACCGAGCGGCTGCCCCGAATCCGCGCCGTCAATCGCCGCCACGGGCCCGCGTTTCCGGGCCGTCGAGAAGACGGCCGGTCCGTGGCGCTCCGCCGGCGGCGCGGCCGGCGGGAGGACACCGTCCGAGGGACGAACGGCCCGAACGCCTCCGGGTATCCTGCCGGGATGCCTTCGTCACGCGGTAGGACCAGCGCGCCGCCCGGACAGTCCGACGACCCGGCGATCGTGCTCTCGGGCTTCGGGCCGGTCGGCCGCGCCTACGCCGAGCGGCTGCTCACCCGGGGAGACGAACTCGCCCGGGACCACGCCGTACGGCCGAGGCTCGCGGCCGTCCGGGTCGGATCCGCGCAGGTCCTCCTGCCGGACGGCGGGCGGGTCCCGCCGCGCGCGGCGTGGAGCCCGCTCGCCCCGCTGGAGCAGACCCTCGAACGGACCGGCGCCCGGGTGCTCGTCCAGGCGCTCCCCTCCTCGCCGCAGGCCCGGCAGCAGGCCGCCGAGGAGGCCGCCCTGGCGCTGCGCCGCGGGGTCCACGTGGTCACCGCGACCAAGAGCCACCTCCTCAGCCACTGGCGGGAGCTCGGCGAGGCGGCGCGGGCCGGCGGCAGCCTGATCCGGATCTCCGGGGCCACCGGCGCCGCCCTCCCGGCGGCCGACCTGGCCCGCACGGGGGTGCGCGGCCTCGGCTGCCGGACGATCCGGGCCTGCCCCAACGGGACCGCCACCTTCGTCCTCGACCGGCTGGCGGCCGGCGACACCCTGGCCGAGGCGGTCGGCGAAGCCCAGCGCCGCGGCATCGCCGAGGCCGACCCCTCGGCCGACCTCTCCGGGGGCGACGCGGCCACCAAGGTCCGGCTGCTCGCCGCCCTGGTGTGGGGCTGGGACCCGTCGACCGTGCGGGTCGACACCGAGCCGGTGGACGAACGGGCCGGCCGGGAGGCCGCGGCCGCCGCCGCGCAGGGCCTCCGGCTGCGAGCGGTGGCGAGCGCGAGCGCGGACCGGCCGTCCGTGGTCGAGGTCCGGCTGGAACGGACGGCCCCCGGCGACCCGCTGCACGGCCTCACCGGGCCGGAGAAGGCGGTCGTCTACGGCTGCCCCGACGCCGGGGACATCACGGTCAGCGGCGGCCGGTCGAGCCCGCTGGGCGCGGCGCTGGCGATGCTGCGGGACACCCTCGACGTCACGGCGCCGCGCCCGTTCGGCTTCGGCTGAGGCGCCCGCCGGTCACCGCTCCTGCTTCGGCGCCTCTTTCGCCAGCCAGTCGGCGAGCACGGCGGCCTGGCTGCGGTCCACGTCCTTGGTGGCGGTCAGCAGGGTGACGCCGTCGTGGGAGGCGAGGTCGCGCAGGTGCCCGGCGGCCTCGCGGTGTCCGGCGTCGCGCAGTTCGGCGAGGTAGCGGCGGCGGAACTCGGCGAAGCGCTCCGGGTCGTGGCCGTACCAGCGGCGCAGCTCGGTCGACGGGGCGACGTCGCGCAGCCACTCGTCCAGGTGGGCGTCCGCCTTCGTCATCCCGCGCGGCCAGACGCGGTCGACGAGCACCCGCTGCCCGTCCTGCGGCGAGGACTCCTCGTAGATCCGGCGGTAGGCGATCCGTGCGGTCATGGCGGGTTCCTCTCCCTCGCGGCGGTGCGCCGGGGGCTCACTGCGCGCGGACGATGACCACCGGGCAACTGGCGTGCTGCGCGCAGCGCGTGCTGACCGAGCCGAGCAGGACCCGGGTGAAGCCGCCGTGCCCGTGGCTGCCGACCACCAGGACCTCGGCGCCCTGCGCCGCCTCCAGGAGGACGTCGGTGGGGTCGCCGAGCACCATCGCCCGGCGGACCGGGACCGGCTGGTCCTCGCCGATCACGGCGTCGAGCTCGTCGGAGAACCGCCGGTCGGCCAGTTCCCGGTCGAAGGTGGGGTCGACCACGGGCGCCGACCAGCCGAAGTGGCTCGGCGGCTCCCAGGCACCGACCGCGTCGACGACCCCGCCGAGCAGCGCGGCGTACCGGATGGCCCAGCGCAGGGCGGCGTGCGACGACGGCGAGCCGTCCACGCCGACCACCACGCGGGGAGCGGATTCGTTGGCTTCCATCTGTACCGTCCTGTCGGTCGTCGCCCCCCTTCACCGTGCGGGCCGCTCGACGCCACCGCCAGTACGGCCCGGCACCCGGGTGACGGGCCGGACGTGGAGGGCGCGCACGACGGGGACGGAGCGGCCGGACGCCGGGGCGGGGAACGTCGGCGGCGTTTCGGCGGCCGGTGCGGGGGCATGCGCGGCGGCATGAAGGTGCGGTGGCCGCTGCTCGCGGCGGGGGCCGTGGCCGGGCTGGTCGTCGTCCAGGGGTGCGGCGGCCCGGCGCACCGGAGCGCGGTGCCGTCCTCGCCGCCCGGCCAGGGCGCGGGCAGCCCGCCCGGGGCGGCCGCGGGCAACCCGCTCGACGGCGTGGGCACGGCGGGCGACGCGCTGGCCGTGAAGATCGACAACGTCGGCGCGCGGGTGCAGGCGATCCACCAGGGGTTGGCCCAGGCCGACATCGTGTACTGGATCGAGGTCGAGGGCGGCCAGTCCCGGTTCCTCGCCGTCTACGACGCGAACCACCTGCCCGCCCTGATCGGGCCGGTACGCTCCGCCCGGCAGACCGACATCCCGCTGCTCCAGCAATACGGGCACCTCGACTTCGCCTACAGCGGTGCGATCAGCGGGCTCCTACCGCTGCTGGACGCGGCGGACGTCCGCAACGTCACCCCGGCCACCGACCCCGGCGCGTTCACCGACCAGGCCGTCGACCCGACCTTCGTCGACCCGCACCGGATCCTCGCCGAGGCCCCGTCCGTACCCGCGCGTTCCCCGGGCTTCGTGTTCGGCCCCGCACCGGGCGGGGGCGACCCGCTCGCGGCGATGACCTGGCACCTGCCCGCCGCCTCCCTCGGCGCGCGCTTCGACGGCGGCGCGTACCAGGTCACCGTGGACGGCCGGCCGGGCTGGTCGGGCACCAGGACCGTGGTCGTCCAGCACGTCGCGATCGTCCCCGGCCGGTTCACCGACTTCAACGCCGGGCACCCCGACAACGAGGTGTTCAGCCGCACCACCGGCTCGGGACAGGCCGAGGTGCTGCGCGACGGCCGGGTGTGGACCGTGCGCTGGAGCCGGCCCGACCCGGCCGCCGGCACCGCGTTCACGCTGCCCGGTGGCGCGGTCATGGCCTTCGCCACCGGGCCGGTGCTGGTGCTGCTGGTGCCGTGAACGGCCCGGAGCCCGGCCGGCCCGAGGACCTGGCCGGTCCGCCCGACAGCAGGACCGGCGGACCGGGGGCATGGATCGGCCGCGTCCGGGCAGACGCCGACGGTGCCCGTTCGCAGCGGGCACCGCCCGGTGAGGAGGCGATGAGCCGTGCCCGACCTCGGTATCGCGATCGTGCGGCAGTACGAGCGCGGCGTGGTGTTCCGGCTCAACTCGACCATCGTCCTCCCGGCCCGGTTCCTGACCAGCGTCCGCGCGCTCACCCGTTTCGTCACCGAGGAGGGCGCGAGCACGGACGGGGCGGAACCGGTGGCGAAGGTCTCCCGGCTGACGATCCCGGCCGGGGTGGACGTCCGGGCGCACCCGGCTCGGGGGCGGCTGTTCGATCGGGCGCGGCCGGGCATACGCACGGACAGGACAGCTGATCGGACACGACCATGAACGAGCACAGATCCCCCTCCACCCCGGCCTCGACGGGCACGGCGCTGCTGCACCGCCCCGCCGACACGGTGGCGTCCGCCGTGCGCCGCGTCCCGGGCGCCGACGCGGTCGGCGACGTCGTCAACGGCGTCCTCGACACCATCGGGCTCGTCTCGCCGCGCGCCCGCCGCATCGCCGCCTACACCGGGGCCGGGCTGCTCGGCGCGCTCGGCGCCGTCGACTGGCCGGTGGCGGCGGTCGGCGCGGCGGCCGTCTGGCTGACCCAGCCGCGGCCCCTGCACGCCGACAGCGCGACGTCGGCCCCGAAGGCGGCGTCCGCGGGCACGAAGCGGACGGCCGCGCCCTCGGGCGCGAAGCGGAGCACCACGGCGGCCAAGAAGGCGAAGACCGCGCGCCGCACCGCCACCCCCGCTGCGCGGAAGGCCGCCTGATCCGGCCGGCCGAAGGTGAGCCATGGTGCTGCGCCGCTTGACCAGACTGTCGGCCGCCGGCCTCGGACTGACCGTCGCCGTGCCGGTCGCTGCCGCGCGCACGGCAGGGCCCGCGGCCCGCGCCGCCGCCCGGGTGACGGCCGGGGCGGGCAGCGCCGCCGTCCGGAGCACGGTGCGCACGGCGGCGGCGACCGTCGCGCGGGCGCGTACGGTCGGCCGGGTGGCCCGAACCGTGGCCGAGGCGGGCCGGGGCTACTGGCACGCGGGCTCGCGCATCCAGTTGTCGCTGCGCCCACGGGCCGCCGGCCGGGTGCGGAACGTCGAGGCGGCTGCGCGGCGGGTGGCGTCGGCGCTGGCCAAGCGGCCGGACGTGGTCGCCGCCTACTGGGACGGCGGACTCGCCCGGCTGGTCGTGCAGTTGACCGAGGACGCGGTGACCGAGCGGGTGGTGGAACGCGCCACCGAACTCGCCGCCGACCAGCGCCTGGACCGGGTGGACGAAGACGTCCTGGAGACCGCCCACCCCGGCCGGGTCGGCAGTGTCCGCGCCCAAGCGGTCGCCCTCGCCGGCGACGCGGCGGGATTCGCCGCCGTCGTGGGAGCGCGGGCGATCCCGCTGCGGACGGCGCCGCGGCTGGTCGCCGCCGCGACCGCGCTGGTCCGCGAGGACCCGGAGGTCCGCACCATCCTGCGCCGGCGACTCGGCGACACCGGCTCCGAGGTGGCGCTGGCGGCCGCCGGCGCGGCGGCGTACGGCCTCGGGCGCTCGCCCACGGCGCTGCTTCTGGACACGGTGCTGCGGACCGGCCGGTTGCTGGAGACCGTCGCGGAGGCCGCCGCCTTCGACGCCGCGCACGACTCGCTCTGCGTGCCCGGACGGCTCAGTGTGGCGAGCGGCGGAACCGCCCGCCCGCCCCTGCGCCGGCTGCCGAACGAGGAGTTCGCCGAACAGGCGGTGGGCGGCACGCTGCTCGGCTCCGCCGCCGCCCTGCTGTTCACCCGGAACGCGGCGGAGGCGGCCGAGGGCCTGGTGGCCGGGAACCCGAAGGCCGCGCGGTACGGCCCGGCCGCGTTCACCGCCGCGCTCGGCACCGGGCTCGCCCGCGAGGGCGTCCTGGTCCGCAACCTGGAGCGGCTGCGCCGGCTGGAACTGGTTGACACGGTCGTCCTGCACCCCGACGCGCTGCGCGGCGCGGGCCGCACGGTCCTGGAGGTCCACCCCAGCGCGCCGGAGTGGGACCACGACCGGCTGTGGCAGTGCGCCGCGGCGGCGCTGGGGCCGTCAGCAGACGGGGAGAGTCTTGAACTCCGTCCGGTGCCCGACCAGTTGGGTTCCGATACGGGCCTGATGGTCGCCCTCGCGGACGCGGTGGAGGTCGGCACCGTGCTGGTCGGGCGGGAGATCGACCCGCTCGCCGAGGCCGCGCTGGACGCGGCCCGCCGCGCCGGGATGCGCGTGGTGGTGGCCGACGACGGGACACTCGGTGACTTCGGCGCGCTCGCGGACGAACTGCTCGGCTCGGAAAAGCCGTTGGCCGAGGCCGTGCGCGAACTCCAGCGCAGCGGGCGGGTGGTGCTCACGGTGGCCCGCATCCCGGCCGTCGGCGAGGAGGGCGAGGGCGAGGGCGGGGGAGGGGGAGACGGCGAGGGCGAGGGACGCGGCGCGGCGGAGACGGCGGACTGCCGGGAGCTGCTGGCCGGGCTGCTGCGCGGCGACCTCGCGGCGGCGGTCACCGACGACCGCAGCGCGGTGGTGTGGGGCGCGGACCTCCTCCTGCCGGGTGGGCTCGAAGCCGTCTGGCGGCTGCTGGCCGCGATCCCCGCCGCCCGCACCGTCGCCCGGCAGTCCAAGACCCTGGCCGAGGCGAGCGCCGCGCTGTCCGGCCTCCTGGTCGTCACCCGGGGCCGACGGCCGCACGGCACCCTGCCGCTCGGCGTCCGCCTCTCGCCCGTCAACCTCGCCGCCGCGGCGGCCCTCGTCACCGGCCGGCGCGCCGCCCAGCGGGTCGGTGCCCGCCGCGCCCCGCACCCGCCGCCGCGCGTCGCCTGGCACGCGCTCGCACCGCAGGACGCGCTGGCCCGGCTCAAGACCGTCCGCCGGCCGCGCAGTCCGGTGCGCCCCGAGGGTCTGCGGGAGTCCGCCCCCGTCGACCTGACGATCCGTCTGTTCCGCGCACTGAGAACAGAATTGAACGATCCGCTGACCCCGGTCCTGCTGGTCGGCGCGGCCGCCTCCGCGCTGCTGGGGGCGACCGTCGACGCACTGCTGGTCGCCGGGGCCCTGGTGATGAACGCCCTGATCGGCGCGGTCCAGCGGCTGCGGGTCGAACAGGCGCTCTCCGCACTGGCGATGACGCAGCACCAGCGCGTCGTCGTGGTCGAAGGGGAGCGGACCAGAAGGGTCAGGGCGGCCGACCTGAGGCCCGGCCAGGTGATCGAGCTGACCACCGGTCACGTGGTGCCCGCCGATGCCCGGTTGCTGGAGGCCGACGACCTGGAGGTCGACGAGTCCTCGCTGACCGGCGAATCCCTCCCCGTCGCGAAGCAGCCGGACGCCACCCCCGACGCGGCCGTCGCCGACCGCCGCTGCATGGTCTTCGAGGGCACCACCGTCGTGGCCGGACACGCCCGCGCGGCCGTCGTCGGCACCGGCGACGACACCGAGGCCGGACGGGCCGCCCACCTCGCCGCCCGCACCCCGCCGGCCGCGGGCGTCCAGGCACGACTGCGTGAACTCACCGACCGCAGCCTGCCGTTCACCCTGCTCGGCGGCGCCGCCGTGGCGGGCATCGCCGTGCTGCGCGGCCGTCCGGTGCGCCAGGCCGTCCGGGGTGGACTGGCCGTCGCGGTGGCCGCCGTGCCCGAAGGCCTGCCGCTGGTGGCGACGGTGGCCCAGCTGGCCGCGGCCCGCCGGCTCGGCCGGCAGGGCGTCCTGGTCCGCACCCCGCGCGCCCTGGAGGCGCTCGGCCGGATGGACACCGTGTGCTTCGACAAGACCGGCACCCTCACCGAGAACCGCCTGCGGGTCGTCCGCGTCGGCACGGCGGACGGCACCCTGCACGACGCGGACGACCCCGCCGCCACGCCCGTCCTGCGGACCGCGGCCCGTGCCTGCCCGCCGGCCGGCGACCCCGCCGCCGTCCACGCGCACTCCACCGACGAGGCCGTCCTCGCCGCCGCTCCCGACGACCTCCGCTGGACGCCCAGCCGGACGCTGCCCTTCGAGGCCGCCCGGGGCTATGCCGCAGCGACCGGCACGGACGATGACGGGCGCGCCCTGCTGGTGGTGAAGGGCGCGCCCGAGAGCGTCCTGCCGGCCTGCGCCGGCGCCGGGGAGATGGAGAACGCGACCGTCGCCGCGCTCGGCGCGGACGGCCTGCGGGTGCTCGCCGTCGCCACCCACGAGCTGGCGGAGCAGAGTGGGGTCGCGGATGCCGAGGATCTGCTCGACCGGCCGCTGGAGCACCTGGAGCTCACCGGGTTCGTGGCCCTCGCGGACACGCCGCGCACCGGCGCCGCGGAGCTGGTCGCCGGCCTGCGGCGGGCCGGGGTGCGGCCGGTCATGCTCACCGGCGACCACCCGGCCACCGCCCGCGCGGTGGCACTCGCGCTCGGCTGGCCCGCGGACTCCGACCTGGCCACCGGAGACGACCTGGCCGCCCTCGACCGCACCGGCCGGGCCGACCGGCTGCGCGCCTGCGACATCGTCGCCCGGGTCGCGCCCGAGCAGAAGGTGCTGGTCGTCGAGGCGCTGCGGGAGGCGGGCCGTGTCGTCGCGATGGTCGGCGACGGCGCCAACGATGCCGCCGCCATCCGCGCCGCCGACGTCGGCGTCGGCATCGCCGCCCGCGGCTCCGCAGCCGCCCGCAACGCGGCCGACCTGGTGATCACCGACGAGCGGCCGACCGTGCTGACCGACGCCGTCGACGAGGGCCGGGCCCTGTGGCGCAGCGTCGCGGACGCGATCACCATCCTGATCGGGGGCAACGCGGGCGAGATCGGCTTCTCCCTGCTCGGCACCCTGCTGTCCGGCCGCGCCCCGATGTCCACCCGCCAGATCCTGCTGGTCAACCTGCTCACCGACATGTTCCCGGCGATGGCCGTCGCGGTCACGCCGCGGGACGACCCGCCGGACGAGGAGGGCACCCCGCGCGTCGGCACCGCAGCGCTCGACGCGCCGCTCGCCCGCCAGATCCGGCACCGGGGCCTGGTGACCGTCCTCGGTGCCACCACCGCCTGGCTGATCGGCACCGTCACCCCCGGCTCCGCCCGGCGCACCAGCACCATGGCGCTGTGCGGCGTCGTCGGCGCGCAGCTCGCCCAGACCCTGACCGGGCGGGCGCGCAGCCCGCTGGTCCTCGCGACCGTCCTGGGCTCGGCCGCCGCGCTCGCCGTCGTCGTCCAGACGCCGGGCGTCAGCCGGTTCTTCGGCTGCACCCCGCTCGGCCCGGTGGCCTGGGCGGGCGTCGCCGCCTCGATCGCCGTCGCGGTGGCGGCGCCCCCACTGGTCCCGCGGGCCGAACGCCTGCTGCTGAGGGCCCTCGCCCGGGCCGTCGCGGGCGCGCGGGCGACAGGACGATGGAGCACCCCGTGAACGACAAGCTCGCCGCCTACCGCCGGCGCCGCGACTTCACCAGGACCGCCGAACCCGAGGGTGGCCGGGCCGAGCCCGGCGGACGCCCGTCCTTCGTCGTCCAGATCCACGACGCGACGGCGATGCACTTCGACGTCCGCCTGGAGGTCGACGGAGTCCTCAAGTCCTGGGCCGTCCCCAAGGGCCCGTCCCGCGACCCGCACGACAAGCGGCTCGCCATGCCCACCGAGGACCACCCGCTGGACTACCGCGAGTTCGAGGGCGTCATCGCCGAGGGCGAGTACGGCGCGGGCACCGTGATCGTCTGGGACGAGGGCACCTACCGCAATCTCTCCACCGACCGCGCCGGCCACGAGCTCCCGGTCGCCGACGCGCTGGAGCGCGGACACGCCTCCTTCCACCTGTACGGGCACAAGCTCCACGGCGGCTACTCCCTCACCCGCATCCGCGAGGAGCGCGGCGGCGAACGCGAGGCCTGGCTCCTGGTCAAGCACGACGACGCGAGCGCCACCGGCAACGGCGCGACCGACCCGAAACGGGCCCGCTCCGTCCGCACCGGCCACACCCTGAAGCAGACCGGCGGCGCGTCATGACGAGCCCCATGCTCGCCGTGCTCAGCGACCGCCGGGACTTCGACGACGGCTGGCTCTTCGAACGCAAACTGGACGGCGTCCGCGTCCTCGCCGACCGGCACGGCCGGGACGTCCACCTGCGCTCCCGCAGCGGACAGCACCTCGACGCCACCTACCCGGAGGTCGCCGACGCTCTCGGGGCCCAGCCCCGCGAGGACTTCCACGTCGACGGCGAACTGGTCGCCCTGCGGCACGGCCGCACCGACTTCTCCCGGCTCCAGCAGCGCATGCGGCTCACCGACCCGCGCGCCGCGCGCACCAGCCCGGTCGCCGTCACGTACTACCTCTTCGACCTGCTGCGCCTCGACGGCCGGGACACCACCGGCCTGCCGCTGCGCGCCCGCAAGACCCTGCTGCGCGACGCCTTCGCGTTCCGGGCACCGCTGCGCTTCACCCCGCACCGCAACCACGACGGGCACGACCTGCTGGCGGAGGCGTGCGCACGCGGCTGGGAAGGGCTGATCGCCAAGCGCGCCGACGCCGCCTACCGGCACCGCCGCTCCGGCGACTGGCTGAAGCTCAAGTGCGACGCCGGCCAGGAGCTGGTGATCGGCGGCTTCACCGAACCCGCAGGCAGCCGGGTCGGGTTCGGCGCCCTGCTGCTCGGCTACCACCAGGACGGGCGGTTGCGCTACGCGGGCAAGGTCGGCACCGGCTACGACACCGCCACCCTGCGCGGCCTGCGCGAGCGGCTGGACGGCCTCGAACGGAGCCGTTCGCCCTTCGACGACGAGGTCCGCGAAAGCACCGCCCACTGGGTGCGCCCCGAGCTGGTCGCGCAGATCGGCTTCACCGAATGGACCCGCGCGGGCCGGCTGCGCCACCCCCGCTACCTCGGCCTGCGCGACGACAAGCCGGCCCGCGAGGTGACCCGCGAGCGAGCGGGGAGGAGTGCGTCATGACCGAGGTCAGGAACCTGCGCGTCGGCGGCCGGACCGTCGAACTCAGCCGTCCGGACAAGGTGTTGTTCCCCGGGGACGGCATCACCAAGGCCGACCTGGCCGACTACTACCGCGCCGTCGCCCGGCGGATGCTGCCGCAGCTGCGCGGCCGCCCGCTCATGCTGGAGCGCCACCCGGACGGCATCGACGACCACGGATTCATGCAGAAGGACGTCCCCGAACACTTCCCGGACTGGGTCCACCGGGTCGAACTGCCCAAGGAGGGCGGCACGGTGACGTACGCGGTCTGCGACGACACCGCCACCCTGGTCTACCTGGCCGACCAGGCCTGCCTCACCCCGCACCGCTTCCTCTCCCGCGCCGACAAGCCCGACCACCCCGACCGGCTGGTCTTCGACCTCGACCCTCCCGCCGACGACTTCGCACCCGTCCGCGAGGCCGCCCGGCTGCTGCACGCGCTCCTGGACGAGCTGCGGCTGCCGTCCGCCGTCATGACCACCGGCTCGCGCGGGCTGCACGTCCTAGTGCCGCTGGACCGGCGCGCGTCCTTCGACGAGGTGCGCGACTTCGCCCGCGACGTCGCCGGGCTGCTGGCCGCCCGGCACCCCGACACCCTCACCACTGAGGCCAGGAAGCGGGCCCGTCTGGGCCGCCTCTACCTCGACGTCCAGCGCAACGCCTACGCGCAGACCGCCGTCGCGCCCTATGCCGTGCGGGCCCGGCCGGGCGCGCCGGTGGCGGCGCCGGTGAGCTGGGACGACGTGGACGACCCGGGCCTCACCGCGCAGCGGTGGACCCTGGCCACCGTCGAGGGGCTACTGAAGGCCGACGCCTGGCGGGACGCCCCGAGCCGGGGCCGCTCGCTGAACCCGGCCCGGCGGCGGCTGGCCGCGCTGGGGGAGTGACGCTCAGCCGGTGGCGCTCAGCCGGTGCTGCCGCCGAGGCGCACGCGGACCGCGAGGAGCGGGCCCTGATGGTCGCGGCCCTCCTCGTGCAGCGGGCCGAACCCGGCCAGGGCGCCCAGCACCGCTTCGACGTCCTCGGGCGCGCCCAGCAGGTTGGCGGTGATGCCGCCGGCCGGCGCGAACCCCTGCCCCGAGGGAACGGCGGCGGAGACGTCGAAGGTCTGCGAGACGGCCGGCGGCGGGCCCGGACCCGGTGCGTTGACCGTCCAGGTGCCCTCGGAGGTGAGCGTGGGTGGGTCGTCCCACGGGTTGCCGCGCCTGGTGCGGCCGCGGCCGGTGTGGGTCGGGAAGACGGCTTCGAGCCGGTCGAGGACGGCGTCGGCCGCCGCCGGCCCGCCGCCCGTGAGCCGGACCAGCACGTGGCCGGCCGCGAGGGGCACGTTCATCGGTCCTCCTCCGGTTCGCCGTAGCCGCCTCCGCCGGGGGTGCGGATCTCCAGGGCGTCGCCGGCCGCGAGGTCGGTGCTGCCGCAGCCGGGCAGGTCCTCGACGGTGCCGTCGGCGCGCAGGACGCGGTTGGCGCCGAGGGCGCCGGGGGAGCCGCCGGCCAGGCCGTACGGCGGGACGCGGCGGTGGCCGGTGAGCAGGCTGACCGTGACCGGCGCGCGGAAGCGCAGCCGGCGCAGGGCGCCGTCGCCGCCGCGGTGGCGGCCCGCGCCGCCGGTGCCGGGGCGGACGGCGAACTCCTCGACCAGGACGGGCAGTCGGTGTTCCAGGACTTCCGGGTCGGTGAGCCGGGAGTTGGTCATGTGGGTCTGGACGGCGTCGGCGCCGTCGAAGTCCGGGCCGGCGCCGGAACCGGAGGCGATGGTCTCGTAGTACTGGTGGTCCTCGTTGCCGAAGCTGAGGTTGTTCATCGTGCCCGAGCCCTCGGCCTGCACGCCGAGCGCGGCGTACAGCGCGCCGACGACGGCCTGGGAGGTCTCGACGTTCCCGGCGGCGATGGCGGCCGGGTACTCGGGGGCGAGCATCGAACCGGGCGGGACGACGATCTCCAGCGGGCGCAGGCTGCCGTCGTTGAGCGGGATGTCCTCGGCGACGAGGGTGCGGAAGACGTACAGCACGGCGGCGGTGACGACGGCGGTGGGGGCGTTGGCGTTGCTGTCGAGCTGGGGCGAGGTGCCGGTGAAGTCGATGACGGCGCTGCGCCGTTGGCGGTCGACCCGGACGGCGACGGCGATCACCGCGCCGGAGTCCGTCCGGTAGCGGTAGGAGCCGTCCGACAGGCCGTCGATGGTGCGGCGCACCGCCTGCTCGGCGTTGTCCTGGACGTGCCGCATGTAGGCCTGGACGACGTCGAGGCCGAAGTGCCCGATCATCGCCCGGACTTCGTCGACCCCCTTGTGGTTGGCGGCGATCTGGGCGCGCAGGTCGGCGAGGTTGGTGTCCGGGTCGCGGGACGGGTACCTCGCCCCGGTCAGGTGCCGGACGGTCTCCGCCTCGCGCAGCCGCCCGTCGACCACCAGCGGCCAGGTGTCGAAGAGCACGCCCTCCTCCTCGATCCGGCGGCTCCCGGCGGGCATCGAGCCGGGGGTGATGCCGCCGATCTCGGCGTGGTGGCCGCGGGAGGCTACGAAGAACAGCACCTCCGCGCAGGAGTCGTCGAACACCGGCGTCACCACGGTGACGTCGGGCAGGTGGGTGCCGCCGTGGTACGGGTCGTTGACGGCGTAGGCGTCGCCGGGGCGCAGCTCGGCGCCGCGGCGGCGGATCACCTCCTTGACGGTGGTGCCCATCGAGCCGAGGTGGACGGGTATGTGCGGGGCGTTGGCGACCAGGTTGCCCTCCCGGTCGAAGAGGGCGCAGGAGAAGTCCAGCCGCTCCTTGATGTTGACCGACTGGGCGGTGGACTCCAGCCGGGCGCCCATCTGTTGGGCGATCGCCATGAAGAGGTTGTTGAAGACCTCCAGCAGCACGGGGTCGGCGGCGGTGCCGACGTCCTCCCCGGCCGTGGCCCGCACCCGTTCGAGCAGCAGGTGTCCGGCGGGGGTGACCGTCGCCTCCCAGCCGTCGTCGACGACGGTGGTGGCGTTGGCCTCGGCGATCACGGCCGGGCCGGTGACGGTGTCGCCCGCGCGCATCGACTCCCGCTGGAGGAGCGGCACTTGGCGGCGCTCGCCGCCTGTGTACAGGGGGACGGTGGCGGGCTCGGCGGGGGTTTCGGATGTCGCCGCCAGGGCGTCCAGGCCGGGCTGTTCGGTGAGGCCGGTGCCCTCGACGGCCAGGGCCTCGATCACCAGCGGCCGGTCCAGCAGGAAGGAGTAGGTGGCGCGGTGCCGCTCCTCGAACTCGGCCCGCATGGCGGCCGGTTCGGACAGCGGCACGGCGATGGCGGTGTCGGTGCCCCGGTAGCGCAGCCGGGCCCGGCGGGCCAGCCGGATGCGGTCCTCGGGGACGCCCTGGTCGCGAAGCTCACCGGCGGCGGCCGTGGCAAGCTCGTCCGCGCGGTCGCGGACGGCGGCCATCTCCCCGTCCGCCAGCGGCCGTTCGACGGCGTGCTCGCGCAGCACCGTGGTGTCGGCCAGGCCGATGCCGAGCGCGGACAGCACGCCGGCCATCGGCGGGACCAGCACGGTGCGGATGCCCAGCTCCTCGGCCACCGGGCAGGCGACCTGGCCGCCCGCGCCGCCGAAGGTGGTCAGGGCGTAGCCGGTGACGTCGTGGCCCTGCTGGACGGAGATGCGCTTGATCGCGTTGGCGATGTTGCCGACCGCGATCCGCAGGAAGCCCTCGGCGGCCTCCTCCGCCGACATCCCGCCGATCTCGCCCGCCAGTTCGGTGAACTGACGAGACGTAAGACCGGTGTCGAGCGGCTGGTCGCCGTCCGGGCCGAAGACCCGGGGGAAGTGCTCGGCCTGGATCCGGCCGAGCAGCAGATTGGCGTCGGTGACGGTGAGCGGCCCTCCGCGCCGGTAACAGGCGGGCCCCGGATCGGCGCCCGCCGAGTCCGGGCCGACCCGCAGCCGCTCCCCGTCGAAGCGCAGCACCGAGCCGCCGCCCGCCGCGACCGTCCGGATCGCCAGCATCGGCGCCCGCAGCCGCACCCCCGCGACCCGGGTGGTCACCACCCGCTCGTACTCGCCCGCGAAGTGCGACACGTCCGTCGAGGTGCCGCCCATGTCGAAGCCGATCACCCGCTGGTAGCCCGCGAGTTCGGACATCCGCACCATGCCGACGATGCCGCCGGCCGGCCCGGACAGGATCGCGTCCTTGCCCCGGAAGTGCCCCGCCTCGGCGAGACCCCCGTTCGACTGCATGAACATCAGCCGCACGCCCGCCAGTTCGTCCGCCACCTGCCGCACGTAGCGGCGTAGCCCCGGGTCGAGGTACGCGTCCACCACGGCCGTGTCGCCGCGCGGCACCAGCCGCATCAGTGGGCTGACCTCGCTCGACAGCGACACCTGGTCGAAGCCCAGCCGCCCGGCGAGTTCGCCGATCTGGCGCTCGTGCGCGGGGTGCAGGTAGCTGTGCAGGCAGACCACGGCGAGCGAGCGGATGCCGTCGGCCAGGCAGCCGCGCAGGTCGTCGGCCAGGCGGTCGAGGTCGGGCGGGCGCAGCACCTCGCCGTCGGCGGTGATCCGCTCGTCGACCTCGACCACCCGGGCGTACAGCGGCTCGGGCAGCGTGATCGCCCGGGCGAAGATCCGCGGGCGGTCCTGGTAGCCGATCCGCAGCGCGTCCGCGAACCCCCGGGTGATCACCAGCGCGGTCGGCTCGCCGGTGCGCTCCAGCAGTGCGTTGGTGGCCACCGTGGTGCCCATCCGGACCGATTCGATGCGCGCGTCCGGGGGAAGCAGGGCCCGGATCCCGGCCACGGCGGGGTCGCGGTAGCGGTCCGGGTCGTGCGAGAGCAGCTTGTGGGTCAGCAGCCGGCCGTCCGGCGCGAGCGCGACCACGTCGGTGAAGGTACCGCCCCGGTCCACCCAGAACTGCCAGCCCCTGGACGACGCCATGCCGGGCTCCCTCCGCCGGGCCGACCCCGACCACGAGTATCCGGCCGGGCACAGGAGGCGGGCAAACGGACCGGGGGAGTCACGGCGAGGCGGGCGCGAGGAGCCCGGCGTGGCGGACGACGGCCGCCGCGCGGTCGGCGCACTGCTGGTAGCAGCAGGACAGCACCACCAGATCGGCGGCGTCGACCGGGTCCGTCGCCTCAGGGGTCAGCAGCAGCTCGTACAGCAGGCCCTGCCGCCGGCCGACCTCGGAGGGCTGCGCCAGGACGCCCGCGACGTCCTCGGAGGCGCCGGACTCCAGGACGTCGGCCGCCCGGGCGACGAGGCCCACGGCGGCGTCCGCGAGGCCGCGCAGGGGCGTGCGCAGCCGCTCGGCGAACGGCTCGCGCTCCTGGCGAGCCCAGGCGGCCTCCAGCAGGCGCTCGGCCAGCTGCCCGAGCGCCTCGGCCTCGGAGCCGACGTGCACGCCGAGCACGAGGGCGGCGGGGCCGCCGGGGATGACGAGGACGGCGTCCTCCTCGATCCGCTCGCGCAGCTCGGCCAGGGCCTCCTCGGCGGCCGGGATGCCCTCGGCGCCGCTGCCAGGACCGGTCAGGACGGCGCTCACGCCGCGCAGTGCGACGTGCGCCAGCCGCACCAGGGCGGCCAGCTCGCCGACCAGCGGGCTGTCGGACATGCCGCTCACTCCCGTCCTGAGGCCCCTCGACCAGTGTCCCGCCCCGGAAGTGGTCCGTCGCGGCGGATGGTTTTCACGCCCTGAGCCCCGGGCCGGTCGGCCCGGGGCTCAGGGGAGGAGGCGGAGGAGTCAGAGCTCGCCGAACTCCCCGGCGCCGGTTGCGGTGACGAAGGCCTGCCAGGCGTCGGCCGGGAAGACGAGTACCGGCCCCTCGGGGTCCTTCGAGTCACGGACGGGCGTGACGTCGGTGAAGCCGGGCGCCACCTCGATGCAGTTGCCGCCGTTCTGGCTGAAGCTCGACTTCACCCACTGAGCGTCGCTGAGATCCAGGGTCATCGTTGAGGTTCCTTCTGGGCAGTGGCCGAGGTCAGGGGTTGCCGAATTCGCCGGTGGCGGTTGCGGTGACGAAGGCCTGCCAGGCGTCGGAGGGGAAGACGAGTACCGGCCCATCGGGGTCCTTCGAGTCACGGACGGGCGTGACGTCGGTGAAGTCCGGCGCCACCTCGATGCACTCGCCGCCGTTGCCGCTGTGGCGACTCTTCACCCACCGAGCGCCGACCAGGTCAAGGGTCGTCATTGAGGTTCCTTCCGGGCAGTGGCCGAGGTCAGGGGTTGCCGAATTCGCCGGTGGCGGTTGCGGTGACGAAGGCCTGCCAGGCCTCGGAGGGGAAGACGAGTACCGGCCCATCGGGGTCCTTCGAGTCACGAACGGGCATCACGCCGGAGAAGTCAGGTGCGATCTCGATGCAGTTGCCGCCGTTGCCGCTGTGGCGACTCTTCACCCACCGAGCGCCGACCAGGTCAAGGGTCGTCATTGAAGTTCCTTCCGAACAGCGCGGATCATGGCGAGCGAAGTCACCGTGTCCAGCGACTCCACCTTCAGGTGATCGTAGTCCTCTTCCCAGTACGCAAGGCTCTCTCGCCCCCGTTCCAGATGGCCTCGTGAGTGGGACTCTGCGTAGCCCACCACAGACCTGTCCGGGAGCGTCAACAACACCACCGGTAAGAGGAAAGGCCGTTGCTCGCCAAGGCGAAAGGGCGCCACCTGGATCGTGATGTTCGGGCGCTCAGCCAGCGCCAACAGATGATCCAACTGAGGTCCCATGATCTCCGCCCCACCTACAGTTCGAAGAAGGCAACTCTCATCGAGCACAGCATGGATGATCGGTGGTGAGTCCTTCTCCAGGAGCTTCTGACGCCGTGCCAGAACATCAACTCGGCCGTCTGCCTGTTCCTTGGTGATGGTGCCCCGGCGGACACTCCCCGCTTCGAGCGCCGCGGCATAGTCCAAGGTCTGTATGAGGCCGGGGATGACTCCCAACTCGAAGGTCCTGAGCTTCCTGCAACGCGACTCGGCATCCGCGAACTCGGCAAATCCTTCCAGCAGACTGGCGTTCGAGATTCGTCGCCACAACTCCTTGAAGACGCCACCGGCCTCGAATACTTGGTCGGCCGCCACCGCGAATTTTAAGGTCACAGGCTTCTTAGCCCGTTCGACGTACGAGACCAGGCCGTGGCTGTATCCCATGCGCCGACCGAGCTCGGCCTGGGACCACCTCCTCGATCGGCGCCACCTGCGAAGCTCCTGGCCGAAGCGGACCGCCGGTGATGACGACGCATCAGTTTCCTGCAGTTCCATGATGAACCCACGCCTGTCACTCGATACAACCGTGAAAGTTGAGGCCTAGAGATCGTACGACCCGGCGGGCCACCATGGCTACGCCCGGTGAGGTTCCGGGCGCGATGCGCAACCATGGAGACACCCATGTCCCTCGACACCCCCATCAGCAACCCGAGGCTCGACAGCTTCACCGACCGGCTCCAGGTGGTCGTCTACCTGGCCAAGACCGGATCCACCTTCCCCGAGCGCGAGTTGCGCGCCTGTGAGTCCTACGCGCTCGCCTTCCACTGGGGCGTCTCCCTGATCGTCGTGGACGACTCCGTCGACGTTCTGTCGCCCGAGCGCCGGCCGATGCTCCAGGCGGCCCTGCTGCGTGTCCGCAGCAAGGCCGCCTGCGCGATCCTCGTCCCGGCCAGGTCGACCATCTCCCCGATCACCGGCGAGTTCGACGAGTTCTCCCGGCAGGTCGAGAAGGCCGGCGGCTTCGTCCAGGTGGCCGCCCGATGACCGCCGGCCGCTACGGGATCGTCCCGGCCGACCCGCCGGCCGGCGTCGACTTCCCCGTCTGGGTCGTCCGCGACCACCGCACCGGCGACCTCGTCAAGGCCCTCCCGCCGCGCCCCGAGCCGCTGCGCTTCTACTCCTACGACCACGCCCAGGCCTGGATCCACAAGAACGAGAGGCCCGCGACGTGAGCCCCCGCCTCCGCTACGAGACCCGCTGCATCGACTTCCGCAGCCCCCACTTCCTCCTCCTCGAATGCTGGGGCATCTGGGACCACCGGCGCCACGACTACCTCCGCGCCCCGGGCTCCGCTCGCCGGATCCGCCGGTTCTACACGCTGGCTGCCGCTCAGGCCCACCTCCGCATGCTCTCGGCTGCCACCTAGCGGGGGTCGAAACTCGCCGACATGAAAGGGGAGTTCATCGGGCGACCGATGAACTCCCGGTCACTGGGCCACCGCTTCGCGGGCGGCCACTGCCCGTCGTAGGCCGGGGGTGCCGACTCCTATCGCGGCGACGGCGCCGAGGCAGAGCAGCCCGCCCGTGACCACGGCCACCGTGCCCGAGGTGGCGTGTGCGACGAGCCCGCCCCGCAGGTTGCCGAGATCGGGCCCCGCCTGCCCGACGATCTGCTCGACCGCCCCGACCCGGCCGAGCATGCCGCTCGGCGTGTGGGTCTGCACGATCGTGCCGCGCGACACCACCGCCACGGTGTCCGCGGCGCCGGCCACGGCCAGGAACGCCAGCCCGGCCCACGCGTTCGAGGCCAGGCCGAACAGCGCGAGCGCCGCGCCCCAGGCCGCCGAACCGCCCAGCATCACCAGGCCCGGCCGGGGCAGCCGGGTGAAGCTCCCGGAGAGCAGTGACGCGGCGATGCCGCCGACCGCGAGCGCCGTCAGGAACAACCCGAGCGTGCGCGGGTCGTCGCCGAAGCGCTCCGCGTTGACCAGCGGGAATAGACTGATCGGCATCGAGAGGACGGTGGCCGCCAGGTCGGTGAGCAGGGCCCCGCGCACGACCGGCGTCCGGGCCAGGAACGCCAGCCCGTCCGCGATCCCGCGCAGCCCCGGTCGGGCCGGCTCGTCCCCGGGCCGCAGCCGGGGCAGCGCGAGCGCGCCGTAGCAGGCGGCGAGGAAGGTCAGCGCGTCGACCAGGTAGCAGGCGCCCACGCCCCACCAGCCGACGATCAGCCCGCCCAGCGCCGGGCCCAGCAGCAGTGCGCCCTGGAAGGCGATCATCCGCAGCGCCAGCCCGGCGGCCAGCTGCTCCTTCGGCAGCAGGTGCGGGATGAACGTCCGGGACGCCGGGCCGCTCCCGGCCGCGAAGCAGGCCTGTGCGGCGACCAGCGCCAGCACCCCGCCGGCCGGCAGCCGGCCGAGGACGCCCTGCAGGGCGAGCAGCAGCGAGCACCCGGCCTGGCCGGCGGTCGTGACCAGGTAGAGCGCGCGGCGGTCCACCCGGTCCGCCAGGGATCCGGCGAACAGTCCGAGCCCGACCAGCGGCAGCGCCTGCGCCAGGCCGACCGCGCCCGTCCAGGCGGTGCTGCGGGTCGCCTCCCACACCTGGAACATCACGGCGACCAGCGTCATCTGGCTGCCGAACCAGGACAGCGCCTGCCCCGCCCACAGCCGGCGGAAGACGGGGGACGCGCGCAGCGGCGTCACGTCCAGCAGTGCGCCCCTCAGGCGTTCCACGACGGGTCCTCGGCCAGCTTCTCGGCGATCCGGTCGTGGAAGCTCCGGCGCTCCAGCGCCCGTTCGAGGTCGGTGACGACCCGGCTCAGCGGGTACGGGATCTCGGCCTCCAGGTCGGCGAGCGCCGCCTCGGTCGCCCGCCACTCCGCCGCCAGCCGGCCGACGACCCCGCGCGCCCGCTCGGTGAGCGTCACCTTCTTGCTGCGCGCGTCCTCGCCGGGGGCGGTCTCCACCCACCCGGCCGCCCGCATCGCGGCGACCTTCTGGCTGAGCGCGGAGTGCGTCCGGCCGACCGACTCGGCGAGCTCGGTGATGGTCATCGGGCCGAGGGCGTGCAGGCGCAGCAGTTCCATCACGAAGCTCGGCTTGAGCCCCTCGACCCGGGCCTCGGTGTAGAGCCGGCCGATGTCGGCGTCCATCGAGGCCTGGAGGAGGCGCAGGGGGCGCCACAGGCTCTGCTGGGTCGGGTCGGGGGAGGGGTCGTCGTCAGCCATGGCGGAAGCGTAACAGTACTTGTATAAGTGCTGTTGTATGTCGAACGCCAACGACGGGCGAGGGACCGGGGTGGCACCTTCCCGGCCGCCGGGGGAGGTGACGTAGGGGGCGGCTGGCCCGGGTGGGTGACATCCTCCCGCCCCCGCCCGGGTGGCGAATGATGCTTTTCCTGCCGTTCCGGAATCGCCTGGTGTTTCCGGAGGGAAAACAGGGGCCGGTGGGATTCGGGTCGCGGCAACCGCGGGTGGGTGGCGATAAATCGGGTGATCGCACCCTGGTCTGATGCGTTGACATGTTCTCGGCGCGGCTACTACCCTTCCCGATGGCTCACATCCATGCTTACGGGGAGGACGTGGATTTCTGTGGTCGTTCAAATGGCGGCACCATTCACGCTGTGGGTCCAGCCCACCAAGCGTTCGAATCTCCGAAGTCTTTTCGCCTATGACGTCCCGGATCCGAACGGTCAGGAAATGACCCTCGCGGAAATGCAGGGCGTGCTGCAGGAGATGTTCGACCTGGGCCTGAACAGCGTCTTCCTGGAAGGGGGCGAGCCCTTCCTCCGCGAGGACTTCCTCGACCTCGTCGAGTTCGCCACGCCCATGGCGTTCACGATGGTGCGCACCAACGGCACGCTGATCACCGCCGAGTCCGCCCGGCGGCTGAAGGACTCCAACGCCGCCATCGTCTGTGTGGACCTGGAGGGCGCCACGGCCGGCACCCATGACGGCCTGGTCGGAGTCGACGGCGCCTTCGAGCGCGCGCTCCGGGGTGCCCGCCACCTCGTCGAGGCCGGCGTCACGACGTACATCTCCACCATTCTCAACCGCCGCAATCACCACGAGATGCAGGCACTCCTGAACCTCACCGCGGACATCGGTGCGGACAAACTCGGAGTCCTCCGGCTGTACCCGCTCGGAATGGCCCGGAAGAACTGGAAGGAACTCTCCCTCCCGCTGTCGAGGCAAATCGCCACGCTCGACTCGCTGGTCGTTCCGGACGGCATTCAACTCATGCAGTCGTGGCATCCGAAGGACCCCAACTGCTGCTGGCAGATGAGCGCAGTCGACGCTTACGGGAACAGCATCGGCTGCCCGTACCTGCGGGATTTCGCGAATTACGGGAACGTGCGCCGGATGTCATTCATGGAGACCTGGCGGAATCCCGCCTACCGGGCGGTCCGGGCCGCGTCGACACCCGGCGGATGCGTCGAGTGCTCCGAGAACGACGAGAACCGGGTCGGCGGCTGCCGGTCGACCGCGTTCGCCTTCAACGGGACCTGGGACGCGCCGGACCCGTACTGCGAGCACATGAACAGCGGGGTCGACCTGACCGAGCTGCCGCCGCGGATCGTGGACCTGCCGTTCGGTGCGCCGGCCGCGATGTCGGGAGTCTGATGATGACCGTGCTCTACCGGCAGAACAGTCGCCTCCGGCTGCGCCCGTACGAACCGTGGCACGCGGCCATGGCCTACACGCCGGACAAGCCGGCACTGCACTGGCTGAACTCGAATTCTTGGCTGCTCCTGGAGCTGTGCCAGCAGACCAGTGCCGAGGAGATCGCCCGCGCCCTGCAGGACGTCATGCCGGGCCGGGGTGAGCAAGCCCGCGCAATGGTCGAGGAAGGCTTGCGCGACCTTCTGGCCAAGGGGCTTGTCGAGGAAGTGCACGAGTCCGATCACACGAAAGGAGAGGAAGAACTGTGAAGAAGATCGACCTCGATCGACTCAAGGCCATCGCGGCCGAGGACAACGAGGAGCCGAGCGTGACCACGCTCGACCCGCAGATCCGGACCTCGAAGTACGCGCCGTTCGCGGTCCCGAAGGACGCCGTCCTGGCGGACGAGGAGAGCGAGACTCTCTGACCCCGCGGTCTGCCGGCAGCCACTGTGGTGCTCCGGCACCGCAGTGGCTGTTTCGGGCCTGCCGCTGCTCATCACGACGACGGGGGACGCGCACATGAACGAGCGGCCGACGACGCTGCTGATCAATCCGCCGCTCTGGAACGTCTACGCGCCGCACCTCGCGGTCCCGCTGCTCACCGGCGTGCTCCGGCGGCACGGCTGGCCGGTCCGGGCGCTGGATCTCAGCGCGCGCCACATGGCCTGGACCCTGTCGGGCGAGGGGGTGGGCGAAGCCGGGAAACGCCTGGCCGGCGGATCGCCCGCCGCCGAGGACGCCTCGATCCGGGCGTTGGCCGACGTCCTCCTGCCCTCGGTGGAACGCGACGTCGACGGAGCCTGGAAGTCGCTCACCGGGGACGCGTCCGTCCTCTTCGACCACGACCGGTTCCGGTCGGCGGTCGCGACCGTGCGGAACGCGCTCATCTGCCACTCGGCCGCGTTCCCCGGCTTCCGCGGCGACCTGTCGGCGAACCGCCAGTTCTACAGCGAGCGCTCCACCGACCAGGTGCTGCTGGCCAGTCGCGACCCCGACCGCAATCCCTACCGATGGAGCTTCGAGCGGCTGCTGCCGCCCCACCTCGACGACCCCCGGATCAAGCTGGTCGGCATATCGGTCTCCGCGGACACCCAACTCATCGCCGCCATGACGGTCGCGGCGATCGTCCGCGAACTGCGGCCCGACGTCCACATCACGATGGGCGGCAACTTCATCACCCGGGTGGTGGGCCGGTGGACCGGCCGGAACCCGTTCTTCGACCTCGTCGACGACTTCATCCTGTACGAGGGCGAGGACGCGATCGTCGCCCTGTGCGAGAACCTGTTCGGCGACGGGCGGACCGACGTGCCCGGCCTGGTCCGGGCGACGGCGGACGGCCTGACCCGGGCCCGTCCGCGCGACGTGCGCCTGGACTCCCTGCCGGCACCGGACTTCGACGACTACGACCTGCACGCCTACCTGGCGCCGGGCCTGGTGCTCCCGGTGCTCGCCTCCCGGAGCTGCGCCTGGGACTGCGCCTTCTGTTCCATCCCGTTCGCGAGCAACCGCTTCCGGCACCGGGAGGCCACCGCGGTCGCCGACGAACTGGAACACCTCAGCGAGCGCTACGGCACCCGGACGTTCATGTTCGTCGACGAGATCATGACGCAGCGGACCCTCCGCGAGGTCGGCGCCGAACTGGTCCGCCGGGACTCCGACCTGCGCTGGTACGGCGAGACCCGGTTCGCGAAGGGCCTCACCCCGGACCTCGCCGACCTGCTGTACCGGTCCGGGTGCCGTCGGCTGGACCTGGGGCTGGAGTCGTACAACCAGCGCGTCCTCGACCTCATGCGCAAGGGCGTCGACGTGAAAGACGTGGCGCCGAACATCGACGCCCTGCTCGGCGCCGGAGTCCCCGTGCACCTGTTCTGCATGACCGGCTTCCCGGGAGAGCGTCCCGACGAGGCCGAGCGCACCGCCCGGTTCGTCGACGACACGCTGCGCCGGTCCCGGGAGGAGTACGGAATCCCGTACTCGACCTCGGTCAACGGCCCGTTCGTGCTCGATCTGCTGTCGCCGGTGGGGACGGACCCCGACGCCTTCGGCGTGCGGGTCGTCCCGCCTCCCGCCGGCGAGGACCTGGCGCTCAGCGCCGACTACCACGTGGTCGACGGGCTCGACCAGGCCGCGGCGGCCCGGGCGTCGGCCGGTACGGACGTCGACCGGTGGGCGACGGCGGACGCCCCGTTCCAGCACCAGCGGCTGGTGGGGGAGTCGGAGGAGTACACCTTCCTCCGCTGCGTCCACGCCGCGGGAATCCCCGAGCCGCACGGCCCGCTCCCGGCGCGGGTGTTCCGGCCGAGCCGCGACACCGCGGTCCGGCCGGCGGCCGACATCGGGTGGCGGCAGCGGAGCGACGGCGTCCGGGTCCACAGCCCCCGGGCCGATGCCCTGGTGTCCGGCTCGCCCGCGTGGCGGACGGTCCTCACCGGCCTCGCCGCCTCCACGGGCACGGTCGCCGACGTCCTGGACACCCTGGTGGCGGATGGGGTGGCCGCGCTCGACGCCCTCGCCGAACTGGCCCGCCTGGCCGCACTGGGCGCGCTGGAGATCGACGCGTACACGGAGGCACCCACCGACCACGACGGCACCGTCGCCGCCCTGCCGGTGCGGGGCTGGCGCGCCGCGATGTCGGCGGACGGCGAACTGGTGGAGATGGTCGATGCGGCGACCGGCCGTCAGGTCCGGCTCAACGCCGCTGCCTACCTCCTCTGGGACGGGCTGGGCCGCGCCCCCGGGCCCGAGGGCGCGGAGGACCCCGCCCGCTGGTGGCGCGCGGTCCGCGGGATGGCGACCCAGGACCTCGTCCTGCTGGTCGATCAGCAGGTGCTCACCACTTCCCGACGAGCCGGGTGAGGATACGGATGACGATGACGAGCGGCGTACGGGTGCCCGACCGAATCGCCGGTTTCTGGCGGGAGTTCGTCGCCGAGACCTGGGAGCAGCGCGCGACGACGGTCGGCCCGCCCCCGGTGGACCTGGCGCTGGGCGAGGACTGGTTCTTCGACGTGCTCGTCCGGGCCGCCACCACCCCGCCCCGTGCGGACGGTCCGCTGGTCCGCCTGTGGGCCGACGGCTCCAAGGCGGACCTGGCGGAAAGCCCCTACCTGCCCCGGCACTCGGACGGCTCCGTCGACGGCTACCTCCGGCGGGTGGACGCGTGGGCCGGCGACCGCGAATGGAACCTCGGCATGAGCCGGCTGCACTCGGCCAGCTTCGAGCTGTGGGAGCGCGGCGCGCGGTTCGTCGAGGGCCTGTGGCGCGAACTCGGTGGCATGACCTGCGGCTTCGCGGACACGGACGTCTTCATCGGCCGGTACGCCGGAACTCCGGTCGGCATCCATCAGGACGACGCGGGCAACTTCATGTTCGGTCTCTCCGGTACGAAGAGCATCCTCGTCTGGCCGCCCGACCGGAGCGACAACCTCCCGGTGAACACGCCCAGTTGGGCCGGAGCCGAGGACCGGGCCGTCGAGCTGGTCGCGAGCACCACCGACGTCGGGTACTTTCCGGCCCGGTTCTGGCACGTGGGCGTCTCACCCGCCCGAGCCTCGGCGACCTTCAACATCGCCTTGTTCTTCGACGGCGATCCGGTGGACGCGCTCATCGCCACGGTGGCCGCGGACCTCCGGTCGAAGGTCGGGCCGGTCGACTCCTCCGGCCTCTACAACCGGCGCGAGGACGGCCACGGCACGGCCCTGCCCGACGCGGTCCGGAACGCGGTGGACGCCTGGGCGGCGATGGACGTCGACCGGGTGCGCGACCGGTTGACGTCCCGCTGGCTCCGCCGGGTGAGCGCACAGGGCTTCGGGCACCCGTTCCCGGCCTTCGACGTCGAGCCGGTCGACGGCGACGACGAGGTGTGCCTGCACGGATTCCCGGTCCTGTACCGCCCGACCACGAACGGCACCCGGACCATCGTCGCCGGGAACGGGCACGCGGTCACCGTGCCGGGCAGCGCTGCCGTCGCCGAACTCATCGACATGCTCAACGCCGGTGAGGTCGTGACCGGCCGCTCGGCCGAGGCCCTCGCCGGCGACAGCGCGGAGGTCGTGGCAGCCGTGCTCTACCGGTTGCGCAGCTGGCGGGCGATCGACGTGGTGCCGGGGCACGGCTGATGACCGTGCGGCGGCGGCGAACCGGGACGGCACGGCTGCTGCTCGTCCTGTTCGTCACGGCGGCCGGTGACGAGATCGCGGCGTTCGTGCTCACGTTCAAGCTGGCCGACCACGGGCCCCTGGTCGTGGCGCTCCTGCAGATCGCCAACCTGCTGCCCGGCGTGCTCCTGGGGGCCTGGGTCGGCGCCAGGCTGGTCGGCCGTCCGCCGGGCCGGGTGCTCGCGGCGGCCGCCCTCGCGCAGGCGGCCGCCGCCGTGGGGCTGGTGGCGGCCGGGGCCGTCGGGCCGACAGTGGCGCTCGTCGTCCTGCTCGCGGTCGTCGGCACGGTCAGCGCGACGGCCCTGACGGCGAGCCTTCCGGTGTTCCACCGAGGAGAGCCGGAACAGGCGTACGGCCTGTCGCAGACCATGTCCTCGGTGGCCATGCTGGTCGGCCCGATGCTGGGCGCGGCCCTGTACACGACGGTCGGTGCCGGTCCGGCGCTGGCGATCGACGCGGCCAGCTTCCTGGCGGTGAGCGCCTACGGACTGGCGCACTGGTCCACGGCGGCACCCGCCCCGGAGCCCGGGCCGGAGCCGGTCACCCCGCAGGTGCCCGCGGTTCGGCTGTCCGGCCCGGTGCTCCTCATCGTCGCCGCGGTCTTCCTCGTGATCGCCGCGACCGCCGGTACCGACGTCGCCTTCGTGTTCCTCGTCCGGGAGCACGTGCCGCACGCCGCGCAGGCGTACGGTCTCGCGACGGCGGCCTGGGCGGTCGGCATCCTGGCCGGCGGGCTGGTGGCCGCCCGGCTGGGCGGGACTGCGGCGGTGGCCCGCCTGTCGCTGGCCGGACTCGTCATCGGGCTCGCCTACGCCGGCTCCGGCGCGCTGCCCCGTCTGGTGACGCTGGTCGTCCTGTTCGTCTTCGGCGGGCTGGCCAACGCCGTCTTCAATGCGAGTCTGCGCGCGACCATCTACCGCCTGGCGGGCCCCCGGCAGGCCCCCCGGGCGTTCGGCGTCTTCCTCTCCGGGGTGAACGCGGCGATCGTGGTCGGGATCGTGACGGTCACGCCGTTCGCCCAGCACGCGAGCCGGGCGGTGTACCTGGTCGCCGGCAGTGTCGCCGTGCTGTCCAGCCTGACGCTCGGCCTGGTAGGCATCGTCCGTCCCCCGGCCGACCCGACACCGCGGGCGCAGCCCGACCCGTTCGACTTGAGCCTGTCGGAGGCCGACGCGTGATCGAGGACAGCTTCCGGATGCCCGGCCACCGGGTCGCGCCGCTCGACTTCGACTCGGGCGGGGCGCTGCAGGGCCTGATGGAGGCGTGCGACGACTACGCCCGGGTCACCTTCGGCCTGCCCACCGGCGCGGCGGACGCGCAGAGCCAGTTCCTGGAGGGCCTGCAGTACGTGCCGGAAGCCGACAAGCACCTGCTCGGCGTGTGGTCGGGCACGGCGCTGGTCGCGGCGATCGACTTCCTCAGCGGGTACCCGACGCCCGCCGAGGGCGTCGTCGGGATGCTCCTGGTGCACCCCGGGTACCGGCGCCGTGGGCTGGGCACCCGCTTGCTCCGGGGCGCGGCCGACCACCTCGCCGCGCAGCGGGGTGCCACCCGGCTGCGGGTCGACTGCCACGTCGCCGAGAACACCGGCGGCGGCGCGTTCCTGCGCGCGACCGGCCTGACGGAACTCAGCCGCGAGGTCATCGTCGTGCAGTCGGGGGAAAGGCGCACCCGCGTGCTCTGGACCACAGCTCTGCCGCCGGCCCGATCAGGAGGACACGATGAGAGCTGACTACTCCCGCAACGACCAGGTCGAGCTGACCCTGCTGCCGCCGTTCGACCGCCTGCTCCGGGCCCGCGACGTCGAGGTCCGGATCGACCGGTACTACTTCGACTCGCCGCTGTTCGACGCCTACGAACGGGACTTCGAGGCCCGGTCCGGGGAGACCGAGTGGGACCTCCCGGCGCTGCGCTCCACCGTGCCGGACGACGGATCCGTGCTGGAGATCGGCTGCGGCATGGGCCGGGTCCTGGCCGACCTCGCCGCCAACACCGCCGGTGCCCGCCTGGTCGGCATCGACACCTCCCGCCCGGCCCTCGACCGCGCGGCCGCCAGGATCAGCCCGGCCGACCGGGCCGCGGGGCGTGTCACGCTCATTCGCGGCGACGCCGTCGAGCACCGCTTCGACGAGACCTTCGACGCCGTGCTGGTCGCCGACTGCTCGCTGAACGGATTCACCGAACTGTCCGACGTGGAAGCACTCCTGGCGCGGGCCCGGGACCTGCTCAACCCCGGCGGCCGGATCGGGTTGAGCATCTTCGCGGACGGTGCCCGGGAGGAACTGGCGCACCTGGACGGGCACTACACCCTGGACACCTTCCGGGACACCGCGGGCGCGGCGCGGCTGATTCACTGGTCGATGCGGTTCGACGGTGCGACCGGCCTGCTGCACCGCACGGCGATGGTGCCGGTCGAGCGGCCGGACGGGCGGATCCGGTGCGTCGTCTCGGACGTCTTCGACACGATCTGGACGCCGGCCGTCCTCGTGCCGTCATTCGACCGCCTGGGGCTGGTGCTCGACCGGGTGGAGCCGGCCGCGGTCGACGGCGGCGCGGCCGGCGGAACCGCGACGGTCACGGTCGTGCTCGCCCGGGCGTGAGGCCACACCTTTTTTCGGTTTCTTCCGGAACGGTGTGACGGGACGCGTGGCGGCGGCGCTGAACCATACGACCCGTGCATCCGTCGACCGACCGGCGCGCTCGGGCAGGCCTGTGAACCGACTACCTCCCTGGACTCGATGCCGTGACCGCCAACCTGGACCATGCGTGGCCGATCGCCGACCAAGCGCCCACCGAGGTGCTCGCCCACGGTGACCTGGCGGCGGGGGCACCGACCGTCGAGCTGCCGGCCGTCACGGGACCGGCCGGCACGGAACCGGTCGAGGAGGCGCCCCCGCCGGTGTTCGTGGACGAGTCCGGGCGGCGGCAGCGGCGGATGCGGCGGCTCGGAGCGGTGGCGGCCGTGCCGGCGGGCGGGTACCTGGTGCTGCTGGTGAGTACCCTGCTCGGCGGCCCGACCGTGAACGCGCCGTTCCTGCCGCTGCCCCAACCGGCCGCGCCCAGCGCACCGGCTCCGGAGGCGACGCCCTCCGACGCACCGCCCGCCGCCCCGGAGGCCGCGGCCCAGCCGAGCGCGCCGCGCACGGCCGCACCCGTCCACCAGGGCGGCACCGGCCAGGCGAGCGGCCAGCACCCGGTGACCGCCGGCGCGGCGGCTCCGGCCGGGCACGGGCCCGGGACGGCGGGCGCCCCCGCCGCCGCCGGCGCGCCGGCGCCGGCCACCACGCCCGCGGCACCGCCGAACAGCACGCCGGTCGGCACGCCCGCGCCGGTGCCCACGCACGGCCGGCCGACCGCTCCGCCGGGCAAGCCCGTCAAGCCCTGAGGCCCGAGCTCCGGGCCCTGAGCCCCGAGGCCCAAGCCCTGAGTTCCGGGCCCTGAGCCCTGAGTTCCGGGCCCCGAGCCCCGAGCCCGACCGTTCCCCGGACCACCCCGAACCTCCGAAAGCAGCACCATGAGCGCCGCCCGCCGCCGACGAGCCCCCGCCTCCAGCGCCCCCGCAGCCGCCTCCTCCCGCCGAGGTCGGCGCGGCGTGGTCCGGCAGGGCCCGGTCCGCACCCACTGGCTCCTGCTGACCGCCCTGCTGCTCACCCTCTCCGGCGCCCTCGTCCTGCAGGGCTACACCCAGCACAGCTTCGACGACCGCCCCGACCAGGCCGCCACGCCCTCGGCCGCGGACGGCGTGCCGGCGGCGGTCCGCGACGGCGGCCCGGTGATCGACGCCGCCGGCCCGCAGCCGCGCAGCGCCGGCCCCAAGCCGGGCACCATCGCGCTCACCTTCGACGACGGCCCCGACCCGCAGTGGACCCCGAAGGTGCTCGACGTGCTGCGCCACGAAGGCGTGCACGCGACCTTCTTCGTGGTCGGCACCCAGGCGGCCGAGCACCCCGACCTGGTCCGGCGGATCGTCGCCGAGGGTCACCAGATCGGCGTGCACACCTTCACCCACACCGACCTCGGCCCGGCGCCCGGCTGGCGCCGGTCACTGGAACTGCGCGAGACCCAGCTCGCGCTCGCCGGATCGGCCGGGGTGACCAGCTCCCTGCTGCGCCCGCCGTACTCCTCCAGCGCGAACGCCCTGGACGACCGCGAATGGAACGCCGTGCGGCAGGCCGGGCACGACGGCTACCTGACCGTGCTCACCACCCAGGACGGCGAGGACTGGCAGCGGCCGGGCGTCGCGCAGATCGTGAAGAACCTCGACGCCGCCCCGCACGGCCCCGGCCAGATCATGCTGATGCACGACGCGGGCGGCGACCGCTCGCAGACCGTCGCCGCCCTGCAGACGCTGCTGCCCGAACTCAAGGCGCGCGGCCTGCACTTCGCGACCGTCAGCGAGGCGGTCGGCCTGGCCGACCCGGTCCACCGGGCGGGTACGGCGGACCGCTTCCAGGGGGTCGCGCTGATCTGGATCCTCCGGAGCGGCGACTGGGCGCTCACCGTGCTCGGATGGCTGCTCTGGGCGGCGGGCGCGATCAGCGTGCTGCGGGCCGTCGCGGTGCTGGTCGCCGCGTTCCGGCACAAGCGGCTGCGCCGCCGCGCCTGGGGGCCGCCGGTGACGGAACCGGTGAGCGTGATCGTGCCCGCGTACAACGAGTCCGCCGGGATCGAGGCCGCGCTGCGCTCGCTGCTGGCCTCCGACCACCCGGTGGAGATCATCGTGGTCGACGACGGGTCGACGGACGGCACCGCCGACCTGGTCGAATCGCTCAACCTCCCGTACACCCGGGTGATCCGGCAGGAGAACGCGGGAAAGCCGATCGCGCTGAACACCGGCATCGCGGCCGCGCGGGCGGAGCTGCTGGTGATGGTCGACGGCGACACGGTGTTCGAGCCGGACGCCGTCCGCCACCTCGTCCAGCCGTTCGCCGACCCCTCGGTCGGGGCCGTCTCCGGCAACGCCAAGGTGATCAACCGCGGCGGCCTGCTCGGGCGTTGGCAGCACATCGAGTACGTCGTCGGGTTCAACCTGGACCGCCGGCTGTTCGACCTGGCCGAGTGCATGCCCACCGTGCCGGGCGCGGTCGGCGCCTTCCGCCGCTCCGCGCTGCTGGCGGTCGGCGGCGTCGGCGAGGAGACCCTCGCCGAGGACACCGACCTCACCATGGCCTTCTGCCGGGCCGGTTGGCGGGTCGTCTACGAGGAGCACGCCAAGGCGTGGACGGAGGCCCCCGCCTCCCTCAGCGCGCTGTGGCGCCAGCGCTACCGGTGGTGCTACGGCACCCTGCAGGCGATGTGGAAGCACCGCGGCGCGCTCGTCCAGGGCGGCCAGGCGGGCAAGTTGGGCCGCCGCGGGCTGCTCTACCTGCTGATGTTCCAGGTGCTGCTGCCGCTGCTCGCGCCGGTGGTCGACGTCTTCGCCCTGTACGGCCTGGTGTTCCTCGACCCGGTCCGGATCGTCGGCCTCTGGTCGGCCTTCCTGCTGCTCCAACTCCTCATGGGCGCCTACGCGTTCCGCCTGGACAAGGAACGGCTCGGCCCGCTGTGGAGCCTGCCGCTGCAGCAGTTCGTCTACCGGCAGCTGATGTACCTGGTGGTGATCCAGTCGGTGTTCACCGCCCTCGCCGGGTCCCGGCTGCGCTGGCAGCGGATGCAGCGCTACGGCAGCCTGAAGGTCCCGGCGGGCGGCTGATCAGTCGAGCGCCGCGGGGGAGAAGTAGTCGCGCAGGCGGGCGATCCGCCCGTCGCGGGTGCGGAAGATCTGCACCAGCGAGACGACCTCGTCCTCGCCGCCTCCCTCGCCGTCGAAGACGGTGTCGATCTCGGCGATGAACACCTCGGGGTCGGCGGTGGTGTGCAGCACGAAGGCGGACTTGGCGAAGTTCGGCGCCCGGCCGTCCTTCGGCAGCTGCTCGTAGTAGGCCGCCATCGCCGTCCGGATCGCCTCGCGCCCCACCATCCGCCGGGGGAGGACGGCGTCCGCCGGCAGGAGCGGTACCTCGAACACGCCGTCCTCGGTGAAGGTCTCGGCGAGGGCGTCGGCGTCGTGGGTCAACGACCCGGCGTGGACGTAGCGTTGGAAGATCTCCTGCGGGGTTGCGGGCACGGCGGCCTCCCTGGGTTCGGACACGGTCGGACACGGGAGGCCCATCCCATCACGGCGGGGCCAGGACGACGGTGGTTTCCCGGAAGCCGCCGGGCCGCCGGGGGGGCTACCGGGCCGGGGGCCGGAGGACGGAGGCGAGGGTGGTCTCCAGGGCGGCCAGCGCCTCGGTCGAGGTGAGGCGGCCGGCCTCGACCTGGTCCCCGGCGAGCAGGACCAGGGCGTAGACGGAATCGAGCAGCCAGGAGGCGGGGAGGTCGGCCCGGATCGACCCTTCCTCCCTGCCACGGGCGACGAGCGCGTCCATCGCCGACAGGATCGCGGCGTGGTGGTCGTGGACGGCCTCGGCGGGCAGTGCGCGGCGGGCGGCGGCCAGCATCCGCAGGTCGCGATCGAGCAGCTGCCAGGAGGAGCGGACGAACGCCAGGAGGGCTTCGTCGGCCGGTCCTTGGGCGAGGCCGGTGGCCTCGATGGCGGCGGTGACCTCGGCCAGGGCACGCTCCATCAGTTCGCCGAGCAGTTCCTCGCGGGAGGAGAAGTGCCCGTACAGGGTGACCCGGCCGACCCCGGCGGCCGCGGCGATCTCGGTCATGCTCGCGTTGGGGTCCTTGCCGAAGGAGCGGGCGGCCGCGGCGAGGATCGCGGCGATGTTGCGCTCGGCGTCGGCCCGGCGGGGTTGGGCGGAGGCGCCCCGCCGGGCCTTCGTGGTGCCGCTGTGCTGTTCGGATGCCATGGACGGAGTCTAGGGATCGGGGCCCGGGGCGCGGGCGCGGGCTCAGTGGACGTGGATGCCCGCGGGCAGGTCGGCCCGGCCCCGGGGGATCACCGCCAGCCCGACGACCGCCGCCACCGCCGCGACCGCCGCGAGCACGGTGTAGGCGCCGGAGAAGCCGGTGGCGGTGTGGGCGGCGATCCCGGCCGCTGCGACGGTGGAGGCGGTCGCGGTGCCGACCGCCCCACCGACCTCGTGGAAGGTGTTGACCAGGCCGGACGCGATGCCCGCCTCGTGGTGGGAGACGAAGCCGAGCGCCGTGGTGGTCGCGGCGACGAAGACGGGGATGACGCCGAGGGCCCCGACGACCAGCCCGAGGACGACGCCCGTGGTGCCGTCCGCCCGGGACAGCAGCAGGCTGCCCGACGCCGACACGAGCAGGCCGCCGGCCGCGGTCGGGCGTGCGCCGAGGTGGGCGATGAGGTGCGCGGTGAGGTGGGCGCCGACGGCGGTCGCGACGGCGACGGGCAGCAGCAGCGCGCCGGTGGCCAGGGCGGACAGGCCGCGCACCTCCTGGAGGTACAGCGAGCCGAGGAAGACCGAGCCGAGCAGCAGGCCCGTCCCGACCAGCATCAGGAACGACCCGGCCGCGACCGGCCGCTTGCCGAGGATCCGCAGGTCGATCAGCGGCGTGGCCGCCCGGTGCTCGACCAGAGCGAAGACGGCGTAGAGCAGCGCCGCGCCGGCCAGCGGGAGGAGCGTCCCGGCCGAGGCCCAGCCGGTGTCGCCGGCCTTGATCAGGCCGTAGATGAGCGATCCGGTCGCGGCGGTGGCGAGCAGCGCGCCCGGCAGGTCGATCCGGCGGCCGCCGTACCCGAGCGAGCCGGGGACGAGCCGGGGGACGGCGGCCAGGAGGCCCAGCCCCACCGGGACGTTGACGAAGAACGCCCAGTTCCAGCCGGGCCCGGCGGTGAGCAGGCCGCCGAGCATCGCACCGACCGCGAAGCCGGCGCCGCCGAGGACGGCCCAGATGCCGAGCGCCCTGGTCCGCTCGGCGCCGTGGAAGCTGCGGGTGAGCGTGGCGAGGGCGGCGGGGGAGAGCAGCGCGGCGCCGACGCCCTGCGCGAGCCGTCCGCCGATCAGGACGGTCGCGTTCCCGGCGAGCCCGGTGACCAGCGAGGCGGTGGTGAACAGGGCCAGGCCGGTGAGCAGTTGGCGCCGGGCCCCGAAGGCGTCGGCGAGCCGGCCGCCGAGGAGCATCAGGCTGCCGAAGCAGAGGGTGTAGGCGGTCACCGTCCAGGTGAGGGTGGCGCGGCCGAGGTGCAGGTCGGCGCCGATGCTCGGCAGCGCGACGTTGATCACGGTCACGTCCACGATGAGCATGAACTGGGCCAGGCAGAGCAGGGCGAGCAGCATCCAGCGCCGCGGGTCGGCCGGGGTGTCCGGCGCGGCGGGGTGGGTGGCGTGGTGCGCGGTGTGGGCCATCGGAGGTCCCCTAACTCGAACGATGGTGTCTGAGTTAAGGGATACCGTAAGATCACCATCTTGAACAGGCCTGTACGAGTTATGTGCTGTCCTGGCCCCGCGGCTTTATTGGCGGGCGGCCCTGCGGTGGCGGGTGCATCGTGGAAGTGCCAGGCGTGTCCGGCGAGGCACGCCCGCAGCCGGATCCACGCCGCCTCTTCGGTCTGCCCCGGGCGACCGCCGCGGGACGTGGTGGTGCTCAGCGCGACGCGGGTGCAGCGTCTTGAGTCAGGAGCTCCGGACGTCCGCCGACTCGGCCGTTCGCTGCTTCCGCCAGCGGTCCCGGTGGAAGATCGGGTCGACGGCGACGACGCAGAACGCGTGCATGGGGTCGTTCGTGCCTTCGGGGTCGAAGAAGCCGACCATGTCGCCGAGGAAGCCCTCGCCGTGTCGATGGACGTGCGGGTCCCCGGCGACGCGGTCGCCGACGTCGGTGAGCCAGTCACCGATCCAGAACAGGAGTTCGGCGCGGGCGGTGATGACGATCGTCGCGGCGTGCTCGGCGAAGCGGGCGGGGTGGCGATCGGCCCGGCGGCGGACGTCGTCGGGCCGATCGGGAGTTCGCGCCGCCGGGGCGGTCACCGTCAGGGGCGTCGAGGCGCGGCGCATCCCGCGCCGCAGAGCCGGCCAGTCGGAAGGCCGAAGTCCCGTGTCCTCGCGGGCCAGGAGCACGGGCAGCGGGCGGATGTCGCCGATGACGCTGGGCATCGGAGGGACGACCGGCGGGACGGGGATGTGGATCGCGCTGTGCGGGCTCGTCGCGGCGACGCGGAACAGGGCGCCGAGCCGGAGGAGATCGGCGCGGCTCGCGTGCAGGAACCCGACGCGGGTCGTGGGCGGGTGGACGAAGGTGTCGCGGAGCATGGGGCCGGCACTCAGGATCCGGCTGAGCCCGGATCCGGAATCGGCCACAGGATGGCTCGTCGCCCGCAGCCGCATCCGCCCGTCGCCAACCCCCATGCGGGTCAGTACAACACGCTCGCCCTGCGCCTCGAAACTCCTTTTACCAGGCCATCGTGTGCGTCGAGAGCCACTTTCCTCACCCGTTCGGCCGTATGATCACCAGCGGCCGACAGGGGAAAGGCACAGTGATGTCGAGCAGCTCAGCAACCCCAGTACCGCCGGTGGTCGCCCGTTCCGGACGGACCAGGGCGCAGCTGACCGAGGACGGGATCGCCTGGGAGCAGGACGGAGAGACTCAGCGCCTGATCCCGTACGACTCGGTCCGCCGCGTGTCGGCCGAGCCGGAGCACCGCCGCAGCCGCATCCTGCGCATCGAGGTCGTCCCCGAGAAATCCGACCAGGTGGAGGTCCTGGCCGTGCGCTGCGGGCGCAACGACGCGCTCGCCTTCGCGGAGGTGGTCAACCGCCTGCTCTCGGACGCGGAGCCGCACGATGCGACACCACACAGTGCGCAATCGTCCGGCGAGCTGAGTACGAAGGGCAAGGTGGTGTTCTGGTGCACGGTGGCCGTGCTGGCGGCGGCGTGGCTCGCCCAGTTCCTCTACCTGCTGTCCGCGCATCGCCTCGGCGCGGCCGTGGGCACCGTCATCGGTGTCGTCCTCTGGGCGGCGACCCTCCTCATGCTCGCAGGGGCAGATCTCTTCCTGGGGAGGGCCTGGCGGGTCTGGCGGCACGGCGTCCATTTCGAGGCCAGATTCGCGGGCATCCGGACCCGGCACAGCCGCCGCTACAACAGCGCCAGCCATTCGTCCAGGTCCGTGACCACGACGGTGTACGCCTACGAGTTCACCGATCTGCACGGCCGGATCCGGCGCCACGAAAGCTCCAGCACTCACGGGATGACCCATACGATGCTGGCGGTGTCGGGCAGGGAGGACGACGTCGACAGTGCGCAGGGTACGTACCTGTGGGCGGTGGGCGTGTGCGTGGTGTACTCCCCGTTCGCGTTCGCCGCCGGCTGGTTCGCCGTGCTGTGCATACCGGGGATCATCCTCGGGTGGGTCTAGCCAGGGCCTAGCCAGGGCCTGGCAAGGCCCCAGGGACCGTCAGAGCTCTTCCGCCGTACCCGCGATGGCCTGGGTGAGCCACTTGACCCACCCGGTGAGCGCCGGCCGCCCGGCGGGGAACACCTCGTACTCCTTGCGCTGCCCCCGGGCGGTTCCGCTTCGGACACGCAGGGAGGGTGTCCAGCATCGGGTTGTGACGACCGATGAGCTGGACACCCTCCTGACCGGGAACTACTCGCCTACCGCCGCAGGTGCTCGTAGGTGCGCGGCCCGGCCGCGTGCGCCGCCGGGGCGGCCAGTGCGTCCGGGGCGCCGGCGGCGGGGTTGCGCAGGGTGCCGGGCTGGAAGCGGCCGCTGTACACGTCGGTGGAGTTGGCCGGGTCGGTGTTGGCGGTGACCATCACCGGGCGGATCTGGCGGCCGTCGTTGATCAGCGCCTCGTAGTCGCCCAGGAAGTGGCCGCCGGCGTAGGGCGCCTGCAGCCAGTCGAAGACCGGCGAGATCTGCCGCTCGATCGGGCTGTTCTCACCGCCGCGCGGGAAGCTGAGCAGCCAGGCGGCGCCGGGCAGGGTGGTGGTGTTGCCCGGGGTGAGGTAGCGCAGGTCGTAGTAGCTGACGGCGACGGTGCCGTTGGCCGTCACCGCGATGGACGGGGTGAACGCCGGGGCGCCGGGGGCCTGGTTGAGCCGGGTCGGGCTGCTCCAGGTCCTGCCGCCATCGGTGGAGTGGACGAGCTGGATCGCGTCGTACTGGCCGCCGGTGAAGTCCGAGCCCTCGTAGGCGAGGTAGAGCTCGCCGGTCTGCGGGTCGATCGCCACGCTGGGCAGGCCGCCGCCGGCCCGCAGGTTCTTGGTGGCGTCGGTGGGCGCGTTCGGGTCGACCTCGGGCACGGAGGTGTCGGCGGTGACCCGGACGGGCTGGCTCCAGGTGCGGCCCTGGTCGGTGGAGCTGACCATGCCGAAGTGCACCTCGCTGACCGTGGTGGAGGTCGCGTCGGTGAAGGTGATCCAGTCGAAGAAGTCGTACAGCGTGTCGGTGCGGGGGTCGACCACGATCTGGTTGCCGATGGTCTGGGTGTTCGGCGTCGTCGCGGTGATCACGAACGGTGTCGCGGTGGACCAGGTGCGGCCGAAGTCGCGGGTGATCGAGATGTAGCCCGGCCCGTCGAAGACCGGGTTCGGGGCGCCGGCCTGGTCGACCCGGTCCCAGACCTGGTAGGCGACGCCCGGGTGCACCGGGTCGGCGGTGACGGCGTTCTTGTCGTCGCCGATCGCCGGGTCGTTGTCCTTGATCAGCTCGGTGACGTGCTGCCAGCTGCGCCCGCCGTCGGTCGAGGTCGCGGCGGCGACCGCGTTGCGGGCCGTGGTGGCGTCGAAGACCAGGGCGCTGGCGTAGGCGGTGCCGTCCGGGCCGAAGCTCACCCAGCCGTCCGAGGCCCGCTGGTAGGGCAGGCCGCCGGGCGCGCAGTGGGTGAACGGCAGGGCGGTCTGGGTGAAGTGCACGCCGTCCGTGCTGTAGCTCGAACTCAGGCCGCGGGCACCGCCGTTGGACCAGCGGTCCTGCTGGTAGATGGCGATCGTGTCGGCCGGGTCGAGCGGGTTGGCGGCGGCGTAGGGTTCGTCCTCCGCGGAGGGGTGGTTGGTGCCGGGGCCGTCCCCGCTGATGTCGCAGGCGGCGTACGGGTCGCCGGGCGAGATCAGGGCGAGTGGTGCGCGGTTCGTGCTCGCGTCGCCCGTGCTCGCGTCGCCCGGGCTCGCGCCGGCGGTGCTGCCGCCCGCGACGGCGGCGAGGAGGAGTGTCGCGGTCGCGGTGGCGAGCGACGCTTTGCTGCGGAACTGCATGGAGACCCCCATGATGGTCGGCGGTTGGTGCCTGCTGTCCTGGGTGGTGCTGTGCCGTTCCCGTACCGGGGCGTTGGTGAGACCCGGTCAGGCGGGGGAGTCTATCCAGCCGGGGCGGGCCGGCCAATGATCCGGACGGGCGGCGTTTCGGGTGTGCCCCGGCCCCCGGAGCGGCGGACACCGGGGGACGGGGCGGTCGGGGGAGCCGGGTGGCTCAGTGGCGCGGCACCGCGACCGCCGTCACCTGTTGCTGCTGCAGGTGGCCCGGGTTGGTGCCGTCGTCGTACGTGGTCACCGAGGTGGTGTACGCGGTGCCGCCGCCGATCGCGGTGCCGAAGTAGTCGCCGATGAAGGTGCTGCCGCTCTCGACCGGCGCGTCGAGCTGCGGGTCGAAGGAGTGCGCGCTGAGCCGGATGTTGTGGCCGAGCGGGTTGAGCGTCGGGTCGTAGAACTGGGCGCTGGTGTTCACGCAGTAGTTCGCGGCGCCGTAGGGCGCGCCGGGGTGCTTGGGGTTGGCGGTGTCCAGGGCGAGCCCGGCGGCCTGGGCCTCGGCGGTGCCGGCGGCGGGGCAGGCCAGGCGCCGGTCGTAGAAGGCGACGCCGACGGTGCCGTCCGCGCCGGTGGTCAGGTTGGGCTGGAACTCGTCCACGGCCGCGGTGTTGTCGTTGACCCGGACGGGCGCGCTCCAGCTGGCGCCGCCGTCGTAGGAGGCGGTGAGCAGCACGTTGACGACGCCGGTCGCGTAGTCCTCGTACGCGACGTACAGCGGGTAGAGGCCGTTCACCGGTTGGCTGCCGAGGGTGAAGGTGTCCTCGATGCCGTCGCGGAAGGTGGTGTTGGCGTACGAGCCGGGCGGCGGGGTGATGGTGCCCGGCAGGGTCGAGACGGTGGACCAGGTCCGGCCGCCGTCGTGCGAGGCGTCCAGGAAGATCTGGTCGCAGCAGAACCGGTGCGCCGGGTCGGAGTTGGTGAGGGTGGTGTACACCGTGCCGTCCGGGGCGACGTGCGGCAGCAGGTAGGTGGCGCCCTGCGGGGTGGCGGCCGGCTCGGGGAGCACCTGCGGGGTCGACCAGTCGGTGTGGGTGCCGTCCGGGCGGGCGTCGGCGTACGCGACGTACGGCACCGGGGTCTTGCTGTGGAAGTCCACCCACATCGCGTAGATCCGGTTCAGGTGCGGGCTGCCCGGGTTGGTGTCGATCGCGATCCACTGCTTGTCGGGCCCGTTGCCGACGCTGTCGTAGCTCGCCACGTAGTCCGGGTGCCCGGCGTGGGTGCTGGACCACTGGGTGGCGGTGGTGGCGCCGTGCGGGCGGACCGCGACCGAGATGACCTGCGAGGGGACGGCCGGGTTGGGCTCCACCGTGGTGCCGGGGTTGAAGTCGTGGGTGCCGTCGGGGTCGTAGGAGAACTGGTAGGGCAGCAGCAGCGAGTAGTAGTTGCCCCAGGTGTCGAAGGCGCCGACCGGGTCGGTGTTGTCCGTCCAGCCCTCGTAGCCGGGGATGTGGCCCTGGACCGGCCAGCTGTGCCCGCCGTCGAAGGACTCGAAGAAGCCCAGCAGGTGGTTGTAACCCTCGGCGCCGGCCACCCACTTGGAGGCGCCGATCAGGTGGTTCGGGTTGGTCGGGTCGATCCGCAGGTCCGACTCCGAGTGCCCCTTGACCAGCATCGGCGTCGCCGCCGGGTAGCCCGGGTTGCTGCCGGCCTGGCTGGCGTACGGGCCGGCCGCGCCGGTGTCCTCGCCGGTGCTGGCGCCGGAGGCCGGGCAGGGCGTCATGCCGCTGTAGCCCTCGGCCGGGCCGCTGTTGACGCCGTACGGCGCCTCCGGGCGGTAGCAGCTGACGACGCCCGCGGTGGCCTGCACGTTGCTGACGGCGTCGGCGGCCTGGCTCGCGGCGTAGGTGTCGTCGCTCTGGGTGCCCTGGGGCAGCGCCGGACCGGCGGCGGCCGAGGAGGCGGGGGAGACGAGGGAGAGTCCGAGCAGGGCCGGGCCGACCAGCAGGGCGATTCTTCTCAGGCGCAAGGCGGTTTCTCCTGGGGTCTGGTGACGGAGTGTCAAGCCGAGAGCTCGATGACCGTAGTGAGGGCAAGGTCACGTCAACAAGGGTGGGGGCGGGAAGTTGACATGCCGTTTGCCTCGGCGCGGGGAGTGCTTGCCGGGAGGCCGCCCGTTGTCGGGCCCTCGCCGCGGCGCCGGGGTGCGTCCACCAGGCGCGGGCGCCGATCGGGCGCTCGGGCGGTACGGACCAAGCGGTCGCCCTCGGCCGGTCGCCCTCGGCCGGTCGCCCTCGGCCGGTCGGGTGAGGCCTCGGCTGTTCGGCGCACGGGGTTTTGCGGCGGGGGCGGGGCGCGAACGGGGTGGGCGGCAAGACGCTTCGTCGGCAAACAAAGGAACTTGGGATCATAAGCTCCTGGTGCGTCGGCCACCCGAACTGCAACCCGACCACCGCCGACCCCGCGAAGAAGCTGTTCCAGATCGTCGGCGACGTCCAGATGCAGCCGGTCTACGCCGACGACAGCAAGGGCCCGCTGAGCAAGATCAACGGCTTCCAGGCCGACCGCTGACGGTCGCGCTCACCCGGCGTGCACCCCGCCGATCGTCAAGCGGCGCTTGCCGGTTCGGCCGGCGAGTGGCGCGCCCAGGGCGCTTCGCACACAGTGGGACGTACCGGGTGAACGTCTCCACGCCACCCGTGTGGGGCCGTCCCCGCCGTGATCGGCGAGTCGTCGATGAAGAGCGAGGACTTCCGGCGCTGGTGGGCCGGGCACCCGGTGCGGGACAAGACCTCGGGAACCAAGCGGTTCCACCACCCGGTGGTCGGTGACCTGGAACTGGCCTACGAGACCCTGCGCGCGGCGGACGATCCCGACCAGGCGCTGATCATGTACGCCGCCGAGCCGGGCGGCGCGTCGCACGACGCCCTGCGGATGTTGCTGGCCTGGGCCGCCGAGGCGCCGTTCCGCGGTTGAACGGACCGGAGCGGCCGGCGGCGGCGTCACTTCCGGCGGGGGAGCTTGCGCTCCGCCTTGAGCAGCAGGGGCATCACCGCGTAGACGACGACCGGGACGACGAGGGCGGTCATCACCAGGGTCCGCACCGCCACGGGCAGGCTGCCGAGGTAGGGGCCGAGCAGCAGGAACGCGGCGGTGATGGTCGGGTAGACGGCGAGCCAGGTGATCAGCGCCCGGCGGTGCACGGACGGCATGGCCGGCGCGGCGGGCATGGCGGGCATGGTCGGAGCCGCGGTGGCGGGCGCGGTGATGGTGTCGGTGCTCATGATGCGTGCCTCCCCTTGGCGGTTGGAGCCCGAATCTCCAACCCGTTGGTTGGAGTCTGGCAGACGTCGGCGCGGATGTCCAACCATGCGGTTGGAGATTTGGGTTACCCTTGGGCCATGGCTTGGGACACCGCACGCACGCAGCAGCTCCTCCTCGACGCCGCGGTCGAGGAGTTCGCCGAATTCGGCCCGGACGGGGCGCGGATCGCCCGGGTGGCCACCCGGGCGGGCGTGAACAAGGAGCGGATCTACCAGTACTTCGGCGACAAGGAGAAGCTGTTCGCCGCCGTGCTGAGGTCCGAGCTGGGCAAGCTCGCGGAGGCCGTGCCGATGGTGCTGGGGGAGGGGCGGGACCTCGGCGACTACGCCGGCCGCGTCTACGACCACCACACGGCGAGTCCGCACTTCTCCCGGCTGCTGGCCTGGGAGGGGCTGCAACGCGGCACGCCCGACGAGGAGTTGGCCGCCGGGCCGGAACGGGCCGCGCACCTCGGCGAGAAGGTCGCCGTGGTCGCCGCCGCGCAGCGCGACGGCTGGGTGGCCGACGACGTGGACCCGGGGCGGACGATGTTCGCGGTGATCGGTCTGGTGAACGCCTGGTTCACCCTGCCGCAGATGGTCCGCCTGCTCCTCGGCGGCGCGGCGGACCCGGCCGCGGACCGGGAGGCCCTGGTCGCACTGGTCCGGCGCATGACGAAGCCTTAGGACTTCGCGCGGAACCGGGTGGGCGGAGAACCCGGCGACGCCGGCGGTCGCTCAGGCCTGCTCCCCGCCCGTTGTCCTCGGCCCCGGCCGCGTGCCCGGCCGCGTGGCAGTCGGCGGGCCCCGGCCGTGGGGCAGAGCGTAGGGCGCGGTCGGACGGCCGCGGACCGCTGCGCGGGGTCGCGGCCCTCCGCCGCTCTCCGCCGCTCTCAGCCGTTCGCGCCGCGGGGGCCGCGGATGCCGGCCAGGACGGTGAGTAGCCCGGCGAGGGCGATGCCGGCAGCGGTGAGGAAGGCCGTGCGGTAGCCGGTCAGCAGGTCGTCCCCGGCCGTGGCGGCGACGGTGGACAGGACCGCGAGGCCGAGCCCGCCGCCGATCTGTAGCGCGGTGTTGAACATGGCGCCGGCCAGGGCCTGTTCGTCGGTTCCCGCACCGGACAGCGCGGTGATGTTCGCCGACACGAAGGTCTGCGAGAGGCCGATGATGAGGACGACCAGGATCGGCAGGATGACGGCCCAGTAGTTCGCTCCCGGGCCGACCAGGGCGAACAGGGCGAGACCGATCGTGTAGCAGGTCAGGCCGAACAGCATGAGCCGGCGAACACCCACGCGCGGGACCAGGTGCCCCGCGGCCAGCGGCAGGAGCGTGCCGCCGATGGCCAACGGCAGGAAGGCCACGCCCGTGGCGAGCGGGCTGAACCCGAGCACGTTCTGCAGCAGCAGGGCGGCGAAGTAGTTCACCCCGACCCATCCCGCGTACATGAACACGGCGACCGCCAGGGCCGCGGCGAGGTTCGGCCGCCGCCACACCGCCGGCGGGACCAGCGGCTGAGCCGCCCGGCGCTGCCAGAGCAGGAAGCCGGCCAGGAGGGCCACCGCACCGGCCGCGACCGCCCAACCGGCCCTGTCGGCCGCGTCATCGCCGAGCCGGGTCAGGGCCAGGGAGAGGCCCAGCAGACCGAGCGTCACCAGCGCCGCGCCGGGCAGGTCGAGGCGTCCGCGGGCGCGGTCCCGCGGGTCGTCCGCGGGGATCAGCGCGAGCACGCCGGCGACGAGTGCGAGCACCACCAGGACGTTCAGCGTGAACATCGCCCGCCACCCGATCGACCCCGCCAGCGCGCCGCCGACGACCAGCCCGAACGCCAGACCCACGCCGCCCATGGCGCCGAACGCGCCCAACGCCCTCGACCGCCCCGGCTCGTGACGCCACAGGGCGCCGATCAGCCCGAGCGCGGCCGAGACCGTCACCGCCGCCCCGGCTCCCTGGGCGGCCCGGGCCGTGACCGCGAGCAGCAGCGAGTGGGAGGCCCACACCACCGCGGACGCCGCGGCGAACAGCACCATCCCAGCCAGCAGCGCCCGGCGCCGCCCGTACAGGTCGGCGGCCCGCCCGGCCACCATCAGGAAGCCGGCGAACATCAGGGAGTAGGCGGACACCACCCAGGAGAGCTGCTCGGGGGAGGCGTTCCAGTCCCGCGCCATCTCGGGCAGCGCCATGTTGACGGAGGAGAGGTTCATGATGTCGAGCGCCTGAGCGGTGCACAGGACGGCCAGGACCGCCCCGGAGCCTTGAACGGCCGTGGGCGTGTCCGTGAATTCCGATGTAGTCACGCGTCCAGTCTCGGGAGTACGCCCCTGACCAGGAAGTATGCACAACAAAGTGCCATACTTCCCTCATGGATAGTGTCACCACCCCGACGCAGCTGGCGCAGGGCTGCACGACCCGTCGGGTCTTCGACCTGATCGCCGACAAGTGGATGCTGTCGATCCTGTGCGTGCTGTCCGAAGGGACGGCCCGCTACAGCGCGTTGCAGCGGTCCGTCGTCGGCATCACCCCCAAGGTGCTCACCCAGCACCTCCGTTCGCTGGAGCACAGCGGCCTGCTGAGCCGGACGGTGTACCCGGTCGTGCCGCCGCACGTGGAGTACGAACTCACCGACCTCGGACGATCGCTCAGGCAGGCACTGCAACCCCTGCTGGCGTGGGGCGAATCCCACCTCGACGAGGTCGAGCAGGCCCGGGGTGTCCGTCAGCAGGGCTGACCCCGGAGGCCGATGGATCGTGTACGGCGGTGACTCGCTACGATCTTCTGATGATCACTTCCAGCGCCCGCACCACGGTCTTCGACATCGACGGCACACTCTGCTTCGACGGGCGAGCGATCGACGGCCGGATCCTCGCGGCCGTCGAGAGCTGCGAACGCGCCGGACACCGGCTGGTGTTCGCCTCCGCGCGGCCGGTCCGCGACCTGCTGCCCGTCCTCGGCGGGGCGTTCCCCGCCGCGACGCTGATCGGCGGCAACGGCAGCCTCGTCTCGGTCGACGGGGAGGTCCGGGCGCGGGCCGCGTTCGAGGCGGAGGAGCTCGGCCGGCTGCTGGCCGAGGTGGAGCGGTTCCAGGCGGGGTACCTCGCGGACGGCCCCTGGGACTACGCCTACACGGGCCCGGCCGACCACCCGATCCTCGGCCGCGTCGACCAGGGTGCGCTCGCCCGGCGGGTCGAGCTGCCCGAACTGCCCGCCGTCGTGAAGTTCCTGGTCGTCGCCGCGACGGACCTGGCGGCGCTGGCGGAGGCCGGTCGAGGACTCGGGATGACCGTCAACCACCACCTCGACGAGGCGATCATCGACTTCGCCCCCGGCGCCACGAACAAGTGGGAGGCGCTGAGTTCGCTCGGCATCGAGGACTACAACGCCTTCGGCAACGACATCAACGACCTCGACCTGCTGCGCAACGCACGGCACTCCGTCCGCGTCGGCACCCACCCCGGCCTGGACGGTGTCGCCCGGGTGAGCGTGGCAGCCGACCCGGAGGCCGTCGCCGCCGAGATCTCCAAGCTCGCCCGCTGAGGGCCGGACAGATGCGGCGCTCGCCGTAGCTCTGTCACCAGACGCCGCGTCGCGAGCCGCCCGAGCCGCCCGGCCGGACCCACCGGGCGGCCGCGGCATGCGCACCGGAAGTCGGCCCCGCCGACTTCCCACTCAAGACCGTAGGAGACGATCGCGGGATGTCACACACTCTCGAAGATCGCCTGGCCATCCACGAGTTGATCTCGTTGCACGGCCACCTTGTCGACGACGGAAGCCTTGACCGCTTCGACGAACTGTTCACCTCCGATGTCGTCTACGAGCTCACCGACTTCGGCCAGGGGCCGCTGCTCGGGCTGGACGCCGTCCGAGAAGCCGCTTGGGCGCTGGGACTTGCCAACCCCGTCGCGCATCACGTCACCAACGTCGTCGTGACGGCGTCGGCGGACGGCCGGGTGCACGTCCGGTCCAAGGGGCTGGGCATCAAGGCGGACGGCTCCTGCGGCTCCGTCAGCTATGACGACACCGTCGTGCGCACCGCGGACGGCTGGCGGATCAGCCATCGCAAGGTGTCGGCACGGCGTGTTCCCTTGGGTGGGATGACGAATTCCGGCTGATCGGGTATGCCTTGCCGCGTCTGGTCAGGGGGCGATTCACGTGACCGGATGGGCCGGCCGTGGCCTGCGCGAGAAGTCGGACCCGCCGCCTTCTCGCGCAGCAGCTCCGCCCAGCCGGTCAATCGACCTCGGCCGGATCACCCCGCCCACTCTCGTCGTCGGCCTGCCCAGGACTATCTGGTACCGCCCACCACGCCAAGGCCCCGCACACCGCGATCCCCGCGAGCGGGTACGCGGAGATCGACAGTGGCCACGCCGTCCAACTGGAGCAGCCGGACGAACTGGTGAGCCTGGCACGAGGCTTCTGCTGGCCGACACGGCCAGGGTGACGGCTGACTGCCGATGGGGCGCTTGTCGGCATTGGCCGCCCGGGCACTACGCTGCACGCGTGATCGAGCATGCGAACGTACCTCTCGCCGACCTTCTCGACCGCTGGACGGAAGGGCACGAACCCGGGCCGGAGGCGGTGCTGACCGAACTGTTCGAGGGCGGGGTGTTCGTTCCCGTCACTGACGCCGGATCGGTGGTGTTCGGCGTCGACGACGAGCAGTCGCCGACGCTGCTCGGGTTCACCGACGCGGCGGTCGGCGCGCGACTGCTGCCGGCGGCCGCCGGGATGGTGCACTGCGACGCGGCGCGGCTGTGCGAGATCCTGGAGAAGGCCGGCGTCGCTGTGCTCGCGGTCCGCTCCGGGAACGGCCAGGCGATCCTCCCTGAGCAGGCACTGCGGCGCTGGGCGACCTTCGGGTCCGGCGCGGAGATGAAGCTCGACTGGTCCGCCGACCCGGTCGCGGTCGCCCTGCGCGACGCGCTGGCCCGGCGGATCCGCGAGTTCCCGGCCGTCCGCTCGGCGTGGGTGACGCACGTTCGGTGGCGGGTCGGCGGCAAGGAACAGCTGATGCTGCACATCGCCGTGGACGAGGACCTGCCCTCGGCCTCCGCCCACCGCCTGATGCAGGTCCTGCTCCGCGAGGAGGTGGAGCTCGGTCCGGAGCATCCGGAGGTCGGGATGCTCAATCTGAACACCACCACCCACGCCGACGCCATCGCCGACCTGGACCGCCAGGGCCTGGACACCGTGCGCGTGGATGCCGCGTCGGGCCGGGTCCACGTGATCTCCCGCGAGTACGACGACCCGGCAGTGGTCGCGGCTAACGGCGCCGTGCCCCAACCCCGCCCCAAGCGCCGCTGGTTCGGCCGCTCCTGAAAGAGAACGCCCCGACTTCCACGTGAGGGGAGCAACACCATGAGTGAGACGGAACATCCCGTCTGGGCGCCGCCGACTGCCCGGCCCGCTACCTGGTCGGCTACGTCGACGACCGGCCGGTCTGCTCGGCGGAGGTCTTCCTGTACGCGGACGTCGCGGGCCTCTACAACATCGCCACCCTGGCCGCCCACCGCCGTCGCGGCTACGGCGGGGCCATCACCCTCGCCGCCCTGCGCACCGCTCGCGCGCACGGCCACCACACCGCCGTCCTGCAGGCATCGGAGGAGGGCCGCCCCGTCTACCACCGCCTGGGGTTCCGCGACTGCGGCCAGTTCGTCGAGCACGCCATCAGCCCCTGAATCGAGGCACGAGCACAGGAAGTCGGATCCGCCGACTTCCTGTGCGGGACGAGGCCGGCAGGTGGGCCGTCAGCGCCGGGGCCGACGGCCCAGGAGGACGGACACGCCGAGGAGCAGGGCGCCGACGCCGTAGGCCCAGCGGGCGGGCACGGTGACGGCGAGGACGAAGAAGACCGCCCCCAGGGCGGCCGCGGCCGCCCTGGGGGCGGTGCGGGCGGGGCGGTCGTCTCCGGGTTCCACGGTGGCTCTCTTCCTGCTGTCGCGGTGGTTTCGGGGGCGTCCGCTCGCCCGGGGCCGGGCAGCGGGGCGGGACGGGGTGGGGTCAGCGGCGGCCGATGATCTTGGCGAAGGTCGCGAGGGAGACGGTACCGGCCTTCTGGGCGGCGCTGCCGACCACGCCCCAGCTGCCGATCGTCTGACCGTAGTTGGCGGTCAGCGCGGCGCGGCTGGCGTAGTCCTTCTCCTGGCCCATGTCCGCGCCCGTGGACATCTCGACGACCAGCGGAACCTGGGTGGAGAGGTTGACGGAGCCCTGGAGCACCTTGCCCGTGAGCTTCCCCGCCTTCTCCGAGGCGCCGACGACCTTGGCGCCCTTGGTGCCGATGTAGTTGAACACCTTGGTCGCGTCGGAGGCCCCGGAACCGCCAGTCTCGGCGAGGAAGGTGAGCCCGGCCCGGCGGACCCCGACGCTGGCCTTGTAACTGGCCTTGGCGCCGACACCGATCGTCTTGGTGATCGCCCGGCCCGCCTTGAGGCCCTTGGCGACCGCGCCCACGCCGGGCAGGGCCGCGAGCGCGTCGGCACCGAGGCCGACGATCGTGGACGCGTCCCAGTCGCCCTTGATCGCCGCGTCGACGGTGTGGGCGCCGAGCGAGGCGATCGCGGTGACCGCGGCGACCGGGCCGGCGATCGCGGTCAGGACCGGGATCAGGGCGAGGACACCGGCGACGGCGGACACGATGCCGAGGATGTCCCCGAACAGGCCCCAGAAGCTTCCCTTGGCTGCTTCCTCGGCGGCCTTGCGGGCCGCCTCGGCCTTGAGCCACGCGAACTCCTGGCCGCGGGTCTGGATGACGCGGGTGAACTCGCGGTCGGTGAGCAGGCACTGCAACTGGAGCTCGGCCTGCAGCGCCAGCGCCATGTCGATCAGGTCGTACAGCCGGTCGTCCTTGATCCAGCCCCTGGGGCTTCGAGGCGGACGACGCCGACCTCGGCGTCCGGGTAGATGGCGCCCATGGTGCGGGCGAGGCGGTGCACGGTCTGGTCGTTGGCCAGCTCGCTGGGGCGGGCGGTGACGGCGAGGATCGCCGACGCCAGCTTCGCCTCGGGCTGCTCCTTGGACGGCCCGTACAGCAGGGTGCCCGCGTAGACGGCGCCGGCGGCGGACAGCAGCTCGTACATCGACTGCTGGGTGATGACCGCGGCGCCGATCTCCTCGTCGGACGGCTTCGGGTCGACCATGTTCAGCCGCTCGATCAGCCGGTTGGTGTTCACCTCCGCCGACACGGAGAAGTCGATGTCGGTGAAGGCCTCGGGAACGTCGAAGCTCAGCGGTAGGTCGATCGTGGCATCAGCCATCAGGCGCGCCCTTCGCAGTCGGTGACAGGTCGGAGGGCACAGCCCTGCCTCCGCGGGCCCCACCGCCGGTGCGTCATCCTGGGGAGGGCCGCGCCCGGCAGCAAGATCGAATTCCGGTCACCGGGGAGCGACGTGACACTGTCAGATCAACTGATCTACACACCAGAGGGCAGACGGCAGCGGCGCCGCCCACGGTGGGGCGGCGCCGGAACGTCCTGATCGCGCGTCACACGAACGAGTGATGGCGGTGTCACCGACGGCAGTAGCGCGATTCCTACGCTTCGCCGACCAGCAGCCGCGCGTTGACGGTCGGATTGCCCGCCTGGGAGAGCGGGAAGGCCGTGCCGATCTCGTCGGAGTGCCCCGCCACGTCGATCCGGACGGACAGCGTCCGATCGATCAGCTGGGCCTGGGGCATCCGGAAGTCGAGGTTGATGACGCCGTTCTTCATGCACGTCTCACAGCCCCGCGGGTTGTTCGGCTGGAAGAAGAACCGCGACGCGATCGGCTCGGCGTCGGCGAGCAGGGTCACGCTGAACGACCCCGGGATGTTCAGCCGGTCGATGCCCTTGACCCGCACCGAGACCGGGTCGGAACTCCGGAACGCGAAGGTGCGGGCGGCGTCGATGCTGCCGGACAGGTTCTCCATGGTGGTCTCCGCGTGGCCGGCGAGTTCCAGGCGGTCGTACGAGATGTCCGTGGCGATCATCTGCTCGGCGGTCTGGGTGAAGGGCGGCAGTGAGTCGAAGGGGGAGCTCTTGAGCCAGGTGTCGTCCTGGCCCGCCAGTGTGGTGCGGAACCCGGCGAGCGTGGTCGCGTTGGTGTTCGTCTGCCAGCTCAGCCAGAGCCGGTCGATGTTGCAGTGGAAGAACCAGAACACCGGATCGAAGGAGGAGACGTTCTGGTCGGCCATCGTCGGCCCGATCGAGCCGTGGCCGCCGTCGTGGGCCTGGATCGAGAAGTCCTGGTAGCCGTTCGTGTTGTACGCGCCCCACAGCGACTGGGCCAGCGAGGTGGTGATCTCGCCGAGGACGTTGTAGGTCGTGAGGTTCGTCGTGATGTCGGCGAGCGAGTAGCGCTGGGTCGTGTACGGGAAGTACCCGGTCACGGGCGGATTCGCGGTGGCGCCGGGGTCGGTCGGCAGGACGTACCGGTCGAACGGCGGGTGCTGGAGGCGGTCCGGCAGCGGGGTCGAGATGTCCCAGTAGGGGAGCGTGACGTCCGCGCAGCCCGGGACGGAGCGCAGCGCGTCCTCGAACTCGATCAGGTACTGGCGGTGCCAGGGGTTGAAGCGGTTCTCGTGGTGCAGGCACCAGCTCTCCGGGAGGCCGTGCTTCCCGGCGAGCACGAAGTAGCCGTCCGGCGCCGTCGTGCTGCGGGCCAGTACGCCGTTGAACGCCGTCGTGAGGAGGGCGAACTCGTCGGCCGTCAGGGTCGTGATGTCCTTGCGCAGCCGGGTCGGTGCCGGGCCCGGCGCCGGGGGTGCGGTCGGCGCGGTGCCGAGGGGGAAGCCGTTGACGATCCAGTTCTTGAACGTCTGCGAGCGGTTGGCGCTCCATTGCCCCGCCGCGTCCGGGGGCATGTCCGCGTTCGGCGGCGCGGTGTGGGTGAACACCGCGAGGGCGTTCTTCTTCACCCCGTCGTAGGTGCCGAGGTCGATTCCCTTGGCGGCCATGTGGGCCACGTCCTCAGGCCGGAAGTAGGTGCGGATGTCCGCCAGGTAGGTCGGCGCCGCGACGACGGGGTCGTCGGCCGGGTTGCTCTGAGGCGTGGCCATGTGTCCTCCGCTGGACTCGTTCCGCCAGACTCTGGCGGGTGTTTTGCTCACATATGGAGCTTTTGCGGTTGCGAGTATGCGGCACCGTGAAGCTCCCTACACGATCGACACGGGCCGGTCGCCGGGGAGGTGGCGCGCGGGCGCAAAGTTCCCGCGAACGCTCCGGTGCGGCCGGCCGGGTCCCGTCGACGTCGTCGGCGACGACGGGGTGCCTGTGCGCGGAAAGTCGGACCCGCCGACTTTCCGCGCACGGCTCCCGCCCGCCGGTCACGGAGGGTGCCCGGGGCAATGCTGTGCGGATGCGAACGATGGTGTGGGCGCGGCGCCGTGGAGATCGGCCACTTCGGTCCAACAGGCTTATGAATGCAGGGAGTTACGCCGGCCGATGGGGGCGTGTGCGTGGCCGGGCGCGTGCCCCGGGGCGTGCGTCAGGCCGGCGCCGATGCGCCGTTCCGGCGCGGTGGTCGGGGGTAGGTGGGCGGCCATGGGCGTTCACTTCATCACCGGAGCGGGCTCCGGAATCGGTGCGGCCGTGGCCGGACTGCTCGCCGAGCGCGGCGAGGACCTGTGGTTGCTGGCCAGGGACGAGGCACGGGCGGAGGTGCTGCGGTCGCGGTTCCCGGGGTGCCGCACGGTGGCGGTCGACCTCGCGGAACCGACCTCGCTGGCCGCCGAGTTGGAGAAGCAGGAGCTGCCGGACCGGCTGGACTCGCTGCTGCACGTGGCCGGCGCCCTGGAGCCGGGCACGGTGGCCGAGTTCGACGCGGCCGTCTGGCAGGAGATGCTGGCGGTCAACCTGCTGGCGCCGGCCGAGCTGACCCGCGCGCTGCTGCCCGCGCTGCGGGCGGCCCCGGGGCGGGTGGTGTTCGTGAACTCGGGGGCCGGGCTGCACGCGCCGCCGCGCCTCGGGGGCTACGCGGCCTCGAAGTTCGCGCTGCGGGCGTTGGCGGAGTCGCTGCGTGCGGAGGAGTTCCGCAACGGGGTGCGGGTGACGTCGGTGTACCCGGGCGAGGTCGACACGCCGATGCAGGTCCGGCTGCACGGCGCGCTCGGCCTGGAGTACGACCCGGGGATCTGCCTGACCGTGGAGTCCGCCGCCAAGGCCCTCGTCGGGGTGCTGGACTTCCCGTTGGACGGGACGCTGAGCGAGCTGACGATCCGTCCGGGGTGCTGAGCCGCCGAGTCGCCTGATCCCGATGGTGCCGAGCCGGCCGACGAGCGTCGGCCAGCTCGGCCGCCTGCGGGTCCATTGCCACATCCGCACACGGCGGCGATCATGACGCCATGACGGAGAAGACCGAACGGCAAGCAGTGATCGTCACCCGGATCTTCAGGGGCGAGGGCTCGGCGGAGGACACCGCGGAGGCCGCGCGGAACTTCGAGCTGTGGGTGGAGCTGTTGTGGCAGGGGAACGAGGCCGCCGCCCTGGCCGCCTGCCTTCGCGCGCTGGCGGCGGAGTGCGGACACCACTGGAGGACGATGGACGACCGCGACAAGGCGGCCCACGTCTGGTTCTTCAGCTACCTCTGCCCGCTCCCCGAGACCCTTCGCCCCGAGGCCCGCGACTACCGGGACGGGGTGCTGAGCGGAGTCGGGTTCCAGGAGCTCGCGAAGATGATCCGGCTGCGCAAGGGCGAGCCGGAGTGAGCGGCCCGAAGGCACGGGCCGCCCGTCACGTCCCGGAGGAGGGGCGGGCACCGGCGGCACCGGCGGCACCGGCGGCATCGGGGGCGTCGGGGGCCGGTTCGCCGGTGAGGTGGCGGTAGGCCGGGGCGTCGGCCAACAGGCCCGCGTGCGTGCCGAGTCGGGGCTGCGAGCCGTCCAGGAACAGGACCCGGTCCGCACGGCGGGCCGGGCCGGGGCGGTGGGTGATGGTGACGACGGTGCCGGGGCGGGCGCGGAAGGCGCGTTCCACCCGGAGTTCGGCGGCCGCGTCGAGGTGGCGGGTGGCCTCGTCCAGGATGACCAGGCGGGCGTCGCTGAGGTGGGCGCGGGTGAGGGCGATCAGCTGGCGCTCGCCGGGGGAGAGTGCGGCGGGGGCGAGCTGCCCGTCCAGGCCGCCGAGGCGCTGCAGCAGGGGCTCGGCGCCGACCGCCCGGGCGGCCGTCAGGACGGCGGAGTCGGTGGCGTGCGGGGCGAGCCAGCGCAGGTTCTCGGCGACGGTGCCGGTGAAGACGTACGGGTCCTGCGGGAGCAGCACCCGGGCCCGGGCGAGGTCGGTGCCCGTCAGTTCGGCGGGGGCCGCGCCGCCGAGCAGGACCTTGCCGTGGCCGGGGGCGACGACGCCGGCGACGATGTCGGCGAGGGTCGACTTGCCGATGCCCGAGGGGCCGACGACGGCCAGGTGTTCGCCGTCGCGCACCGCGAGGTCGAAGCCGTCCAGGACCGGGTCGGCGTTGGCGCCGTAGGAGAAGGAGACGTCGGAGAGTTCGAAGGAGCCGTCCAGCGGCGGGAGCCGGTCGGCCCCGGCGGGTTCCGCGGCCGTGGGGGCCCGGGGGGGGGCGGGGGGGGGGCCGGGGGGGGGGGGGCGGGGCCCGCGCGCCCCCCCCCCCGGGGCCCCGCCCCCCCACCCCCGCGGCGCGGGGCGACGGCGG